>JANLYB010000294.1:0-6717 GCA_031365425.1 Hyphomicrobiaceae bacterium | reverse complement strand
GCGGAGCGTGCGCTGCTCCCTCTCCCCGTCCTTCACGGGGAGAGGGTCGGGGTGAGGGGCGGCCGCGGATGAAGGAGCTTGCTGCCGCCCCTCATCCGGCCTACGGCCACCTTCTCCCCGTGAAGAACGGGGAGAAGGAAGAGGCTTGTCCATGGCGATGAACCACTGCGGCGTGTTGCGGAAGATGACCGGCTTCTTCGAGCGCCAGGAGTGCGGATATTGATGCTTGAGGCGTCCGCGCGCGATCAGGGCGTTCGCTGCCTGCAACGCCTTGATCACCGCATCGTTGGCGTCGCCCTTGTCGCCGTTCTCCTTCAGCACGCGCTTGCCGGTGAAGCCCGGCGCTTCCTCCGTCAGCACGCCGTCGCCGTCGACGGTGAACGGGATCGTCGTGTCGATGTTGCGCTGGCGGAGCTGGAACTGGTTGTCCATCCAGATCTTGTAGTCGTCGGTGCCATGACCGGGTGCCGTGTGCACGAAGCCCGTGCCGGTATCGTCGGTGACGTGATCGCCATCGAGCAGGGGGACTTCAAATTGATAGTCTGTGCCTGACAACGGATGGGCGCAGATGATGCGGGCCAATTCCTCGGAAGTTACCGCGCTACGCCGCTCATACAGCTCGACCTTAGCAGACTTCATCACATCGGCAGCCAGCTTGTCAGCCAGCACGTATTGGTCGCCCGCATTCGCCCAGTTCCCTGGCGGCGCAGCCGTTACTTCGTAAAGTCCATAGGAGATCTTTGACGAGTAAGAGATCGCGCGATTGCCAGGGAGCGTCCACGGGGTCGTGGTCCAGATAACAACGCTCGCGCCATTATACTTCTGGGCGAGCTGGATGTGTTCGCTGTGCAGACGCACGGCAGCTGGATCACCTGAAGACAAGTAGCCCGGCTGATCGGTTACGATCCGAAACTTCACCCACACCGTGTCGCTCTGGTAGTCGTGATACTCGACCTCCGCTTCGGCCAGCGCGGTCTTCTCGACGACGCTCCACATCACGGGCTTCGACCCGCGATACAGCAGTCCGTTCATCGCGAACTTCATGCACTCGGCCGCGATCTGCGCCTCGGCCGGGAAGCTCATCGTCGTGTACGGCTTGTCCCAGTCGCCGACCACGCCGAGCCGCTTGAACTCCTCGCGCTGCACGTCGAGCCACTTGGCCGCAAACGCCCGGCACTCCGCACGGAACTCGTTGATCGGCACATCGTCCTTGTTCTTGCCCTTGGCGCGATATTGCTCCTCGATCTTCCACTCGATCGGCAACCCATGACAATCCCAACCCGGCACGTAGTTAGAATCGCGCCCCGCCATCTGCTGCGACTTCACCACCAGATCCTTCAGGATCTTATTCAGCGCATGCCCGATGTGGATGTTGCCGTTTGCATACGGAGGCCCATCGTGCAGCACGAACTTCGGCTTGCCCTTACCCTGCGCCCGCAAATGCTCGTAAAGCCCGATTTCGCCCCAGCGCTTCAACAGCTTCGGCTCAAGGTCCGGCAACCCCGCCCGCATCGGAAAATCCGTCTGCGGCAGCAACAGCGTCTCGCTCCAGTCGCGGCCCTCGGCCTTGGCTTCGCTCGCACCAGCAGTCTTCGCCGCAGCCTTGGCCGCGTCAGCATTCTGAGTCATGGACTTCTTTCAAAATCAAAATTCGCTAAGCGCTTCTAGCAAGCCCACGCCGCCAGATCAAAGCCATCACTTCGGCGACCCGAGGGTCACAATCGCCGCCCTCTCAATTGTCATCCTCGGGCTTGGCCCGAGGACCCATCCCTCAGCGGGCACAGAAACCACGCGGATGGAGAACCATAGACCGCCCCCTTACTTAGTCCCCGCCAGCACCGCCCGCGCCTTGGCGACATCGATATCCATCTGCGCCACAAGTGCTTCCATACTGTCGAACTTCCGGTCCGGCCGCAGGAACGCAATGAACTCCACGGCAATCTCCCGCCCGTACAAATCGCCGTCAAAGTCGAATAGGAACACCTCAAGCACCGGCTTTCCGTCGTCAAACGTCGGCCGCGTCCCCAGATACGCGGCCCCGTCGTGCCACTCGCCGTCTATATCGACTCGCACCGCAAAAATTCCATGCGACAGCGCCGTCCCCTTCGGCATCGGCACATTCGCGGTTGGGTAACCCATCCCGGTCCCGCGCTTGGCCCCGCCGATCACCTTGCCCGTCACCCGCCACCAGCGCCCGAGCGAATGCGCAGCTCCCGCAACATCGCCCTCAGCCAGCTTCAGCCGCACCGACGTTGATGAAAACACCTCGCCAAGCTCAGCGACCGGCGCGACAATCTCAACCGAAAACCCATCCCGCACGCCCGCCTCAGCCAAGGTCTGCGGAGTGCCCGCACGCTTGTGGCCAAAGAAGAAATCGTACCCCACGACTGCCCCGCTGATCGCAAGACCCTCAACCAGCACGTGCGCAATGAAATCCTGCGCGCTCATGGCTGACAGCGCCTTGTCGAACGTCAAGACCCGCACGACATCGAGCCCCATTCCCTCGAAAATCCGCAATTTCTCAGCCAAAGGCGTCAGCCTGAAATGCGGCTCGTCAGGCACGAAAAACTCGCGCGGATGCGGCTCGAACACGATCGCCCCGGCAGGGCTGCCGTTCGCCCGCGCCTTCCCAATCGCCTTGTTCAGCAGCGCCTGATGCCCCCGATGCACGCCATCGAAGTTGCCGATCGCGACCACTGCCCCCCGCGCCGCCGCCACCCTCTCATCACCCGTCACTACGATCACGTCGCGGCCTCACCAAAAATCGTCATCCCGGCGTCTTCGGACCCAAGCAAGCAACCAGACCGGGACCCAAGCAACCATCAGCACGACGGCGGGCCATCCTCTTGCCCCCAGCCAGTCTGCCTTACGCCGGACGCCCCGGCACCAGCATGACCGCCTCCCCCTCAACCACCGGCTTGCCGTCCACCGAGCACACGGTAGACAACCGCACCCGCCGCTTGGGCAGCAATTCCAGCACCGTCACCTTGGTCGCAACCGTATCGCCGATCTTCACCGGCGCTTTGAAGTTCAGCGTCTGCGTCACGTAAATGCACCCCGGCCCCGGCAACTGCATCCCGATTACCGACGAAATATACCCAGCCGACAGCATCCCGTGCGCAATTCGCTCCTTAAAGATCGTCCCCGCCGCATACTCCGCATCGATATGTACCGGGTTCTTATCGGTCGAAACCTCGGCGAACGCATTGATCACATCCTCGGTAACGAGGTTAGTCCGGCTCGCCTCTTCGCCGATGAAAAAATCCTCGTAATAGTGACCCTTGGGATGGTTCGTCATGCGCATTGTCCTTGTTGCCGGTCGCAAATCATCGACGCCACACCTAACGGCTTATTTAAAGCCTGGAAAGAGTTTGACTCGTCCCGCCCCGCTCCCACTCCGCAACCCTGTTGCAGTATAGGTCGGGTTGGGCTATGAGGCTTTATCCCCACATCTCTGTTTGTTTACGGTTTGCGCTTAACTGACGCAGACCAAGCCTGAAAACCTTTGCCCGGAGCCTCCCATGAGCGAACGCAAACCGTTAATGCCCAAAGCGACCGCCGTCTGGCTCGTCGAACACACGGCGTTGTCGTTCGAGCAAGTCGCCGTATTCTGCGGCCTCCACGTCCTCGAAGTCAAAGGCATCGCCGACGGCGACGTGGCGATGGGCATTCAGGGCCGCGACCCCATTACCGCGGGTCAGTTGACCGCCGAAGAAATCGCCACAGGCGAAAAAGACCCCAGCCACGTTCTCGAAATCGCCCCCCTCAAGGTCGCGATCACCCCGTCGTCGGCTAAGCGCGGCCCCAAGTACACGCCGGTTTCGCGCCGCCATGACAGGCCCAACGCCGTCCTCTGGATCATCCGCAACCATCCGGAATTGAAGGACAGCCAGATCATGCGCCTCGTCGGCACCACCAAGCCGACCATCGCCCAGATCCGCGACCGCAGCCACTGGAACTCGGCAAGCCTCACCCCGCAGGACCCCGTCGCCCTCGGCCTGTGCTCGCAGATCGACCTCGACGCCGAAGTCCACAAAGGTGCCAAACGCGTCGAAAAAGCCGGCGGCCCCGCCATGGAAAAAGGCGGCTCGCTCCTGCCGACCTCGCAAACCGCCGGTGGCCTCGACAGCCCCCGCGCGACCGCATCCATCATGCAGCCCAAAGCTGCCGCCGAGCCGCGTGCCGAAACCGAAGCTGAAGAACAAGCCCGCGTCTTCGCCAAACTCAAAGAACTCTCCGGCGGCAAAGACACCAACGACGAGTAAGCGCCTGGCCCCAAACGGCGGGCCCCTTGCACTTT
The DNA here is from genome assembly GCA_031365425.1 of Hyphomicrobiaceae bacterium. Taxonomy (GTDB): domain Bacteria; phylum Pseudomonadota; class Alphaproteobacteria; order Rhizobiales; family Hyphomicrobiaceae; genus JANXVY01. The sequence continues at coordinate 2,417 of JANLYB010000294.1, read as the reverse complement.
GTCACAAGAAAGCTGTGGGTCCGGGAGCTGTGCTCCCGGCAGGGCGTGGGGCCCAGAGTGCTACTAAGCACGACCAATCGAAATAACCCACTGCTTGCAAAGCAAGCATCCCCCTCCCCTTCAATAGCCATGAAACTTCCGCAAAACTTGTCATCCCGGCTGCAGCGCAGCTCCACGTGTCATCCCGGCGCACTGCAGAGTTCTCCACGGTGCCCAAATCGCTTGCGTTCCGGCGACCCCTTGGCCGACGCAGCAAGCAACAAGAAGGATGCAGACACGGGACCGGGGACAGCAAACTCAACCCCTCAAATATCCAGATCCTTCGCGAACGCCGCCCGGTCCTGAATGAAGCGGAACCGCGCCTCGGGCTTTGACCCCATCAACGCGTTGACCGTCTCCGCCAGCACCGACCCAGCCCCATCGCCTTCGCCGATTTCCACACGCAACAGCAACCGCTTGCTCGGATCCATCGTCGTGCTCTTCAAGTCCGGCGCATCCATTTCGCCCAACCCTTTGAACCGCGTGATGTCGATCTTCGGCGACGGCTTCATCTGGGCCAGAAGCGCCTCGCGATGCCTGTCGTCCCGCGCATATGTCGACTTCCCGCCCTGTGTCAGCCGGTACAACGGCGGCACGGCAAGATACAGATGTCCGTTTTCGATTAACTCGCGCATTTCCTGATAGAAGAACGTGATCAGCAGAGATGCGATATGCGCGCCGTCCACATCGGCGTCCGTCATCAAGATTACGCGTTCATACCGCAAATCCTCGTCGCGATATTTGGAACCCGTCCCGACGCCCAGCGCGAGCAGCAGATTGGAAAGCGCTTCGTTCTGCGCAAGCTTCGCCGACGTCGCGTTGGCGACGTTCAACACTTTGCCGCGCAATGGATAAATCGCCTGCGTTTCGCGGGCCCGCGCCGACTTCGCTGAGCCTCCAGCGCTATCGCCTTCGACGATGAAAATCTCCGTCCCCGCCGCCGACTGAATCGTACAATCGGCAAGCTTGCCGGGCAATCGCAGCCGCCGCGTCGCCGACTGACGCTGAACGTCTTTGTCCTTGCGGCGCTTGAGCCGCTCTTCGGCCTGCTCGATGGTCCACTCAAGCAACTTGCCGGCCTGCTGCGGGCTGTCTGCGAGCCAATGATCGAAGGCATCCCGCACCGCCACCTCGACGATCTTGGTCGCATCCTGCGTCGACAGCTTTTCCTTGGTCTGGCCCTGGAAAGCGGCCCCGCGAATGAAGATCGACAGCATCGACGCCGCCGTCCCCATCACGTCGTCGGCGGTAATCTGCACTGCTTTCTTGTTGTTGGTCAGCTCGCCATACGCCCGCAGGCCCTTATACAGCGCCTGCCGCAGCCCGTTCTCGTGGGTCCCGCCTTCCGGCGTCGGGATCGTATTACAATACGACGACGAGAACCCGTCCTCGTTTGTGATCCACGCAACCGCCCACTCGACCGCGCCATGCCCATCACGCGGCGACAGCTTGCCGGTGAACAAGTTCGTCGTAACCATCGAATTGAGATCGATCCGCGCCGACAGGAACTCCTTCAGCCCGCCGGGGAAATGGAACACCGCTTCGGCTGGCACATCCTTGGAAATCAGGGACTCGTCGCAAAACCAGCGGATTTCAACGCCGCCGAACAGGTACGCCTTGGAACGCGCCATCTTCAGAACGCGCTCGGGTTTGAATGTGGCACCCTTGCCGAAAATCTGATCGTCCGGCTTGAACCGGATGGTCGTCCCGCGCCGGTTCATCACCGAGCCCATCGACTCGAGCTTGGTCTGCGGCGCACCGCGCGCGAACACCATGCGGTAAAGCTGCTGCCCGCGCGCAACCTCGACCTCGCACCGCTCCGACAGCGCATTGACGACGGAGACGCCCACGCCGTGCAACCCGCCCGAAGTATTATAATTCTTGGCGTCGAACTTGCCGCCCGAATGCAGCGTCGTCATTATTATTTCGAGCGCCGACTTGTTCTTGAACTTGGGATGCGCGTCGACCGGAATGCCACGTCCGTTGTCGGCAACGCTCAGCGTCCCGTCACCCAATAGCCGCACCTCAATCCAGGTCGCATGCCCAGCAACGGCTTCGTCCATCGCGTTATCGAGCACTTCGGCGAACAGATGGTGCAGCGCCTTCTCGTCGGTCCCGCCGATATACATGCCCGGATGGCGGCGCACGGGCTCGAGCCCTTCGAGCACGTCGATGTTAGCGGCTGTGTAACTTTCTGAAGCATCGGCTGGTTTTCGCGCACGCGCGGTGGATTTATCGGACATGGAACCTTGTTGCTCTGAAAACAGATCGCGCGGCGCAACTTTCGACATAGCGTGAGCATCCTCGTGACGGAAGGCGTTCCAAGAACGAACATGCAACACAACAGAAACAAAAGCAAGCACATCTGACGTGTTTGG
>JANLYB010000240.1:0-27948 GCA_031365425.1 Hyphomicrobiaceae bacterium | reverse complement strand
CGGGGCTTTGAATGCAGCAATTTGGTTTGCGACTGCCGGGTTAAGATGGTCTGGCAGGTATTCTTAGCCGCTTCGCGAAACACGGATCAGGGCTTGCTGCCTATTTGGCGGCATCGGTCCACATCTCCGTAATACGAAAATGGCGAGACTGCTGGGGAAACCCAGGTTCTGATCCGTCACACTCACTATCGTATAGCTCCGGGCTGAAAGGCTGCGGCGATGGTTTCGCTTGTAGGTTGGGTTGAGCCCTCTCGCGAAACCCAACGCTAGAAACGGGAGACGTTGTCGGGTTTCGCAAGGGCTCAACCCGACCTACGTGCTGACGTGCTCAAGGATGGAGGCCGAAGGCTGGAAGGGCGAATTTGGCGATTAGGCCGCCGAGAATGGCGCCGGCGGCGAAGAGTGCGAGTCCGATTTTTAGCAGTTGCTGGCGGTGCTTTTCCGATTGCGCGATGAGGGCTTGGTCGACGGCGGTTTCAATCTGAAGCGCTATCTCGCGCTCCATTTTTTCTTGCTTGGCTTTGGCGTCGTCTTTGGATGTCCAAATGCCCTGAATGGCCTTGTGAACGTGAGGAGCCGCTGCCACAGCGGCCGCGACGGCAAGCTGGGCAAATTTTGCATTGAAAGCCATTGGCACCTCACAAGTTCTGCCTTGCGGCAAGGCAGTATAGGCTAACGCTGCCTTTGTTAGCTTGCCAATGCCGATTTGTGGGCGACGCGGAGGTCAAAGGCGGCGGCGAGCAGGGCTTTGGTGTAGTCGGACGTGGGGTGGTCGAAGATTTCGGCGGCGGGGCCTTCTTCGACGACTTTGCCGTTGCGCATGACGAGGACGTAGTTGCACAGCGCGCGGACGACTTTCAGGTCGTGGCTGATGAAGAGATAGGCCAGGCGGCGCTTGGTTTGGAGCTCGCGAAGGAGGTCGACGATCTGGGCTTGGACGCTCATGTCGAGGGCGCTGGTCGGTTCATCGAGCATCACGAATTTGGGTTCCAAGACCATGGCGCGGGCAATGGCGATGCGCTGGCGCTGGCCGCCTGAGAATTCGTGCGGATAACGGTCCTGGGTGCTGGCTTCCAGGCCAACCTCGGTCAGGGCTTTGCCGACGCGGGCGCGGCGGGCGGGGTAGTCCATTTCGGGCTGCTGGATGAGCAGGCCTTCTTCGATGATCTGGCCGACGGAGAGGCGCGGAGATAGTGAGCCGTAAGGGTCTTGGAAGACGACCTGCATTTCGCGGCGGAGCGGACGCATGGTGGCGCTGTCGAGGCCGTCGATGCGGCGGCCCACGTAGGAGATGGGGCCTTGAGAGGAAATGAGGCGCAGGAGGGCGAGGCCGAGGGTGGTCTTGCCCGAGCCCGACTCGCCGACGATGCCGATGGTTTCGCCAGCACGCAGTTTGAGGGACAGGCCGTCGACGGCTTTGACATGGTCGACGGTTTTGCGCAGCAGGCCCTTCTTGATGGGGAACCAGACTTTGATGTTTTCGGTTTCGAGCACGACGGGGGAGGATAGATCGGTGACGGGTGCGACGCCTTTGGGTTCGGCGTTGATGAGGTGCTTCGTGTAGGCGTTTTGCGGGTTGGTGAAGACGTCGGCCATCGGGCCTTGTTCGACCACCTCGCCGCTTTTCATCACGTAGACGCGGGACGCCATGCGGCGGACGATGCCCAGATCGTGGGTGATGAGCAGCATGGCCATGCCCATCTCGCGCTGGAGGCTGGCGAGCAGTTCGATGATCTGGGCCTGGATGGTGACGTCGAGCGCGGTGGTGGGTTCGTCGGCGATGAGAAGGTCGGGTTCGTTGGCGAGCGCAATGGCGATCATGACGCGCTGGCGCTGACCTCCGGATAGTTCGTGCGGAAAGGCGGAGAGGCGCTGTTCGGGGTCGCGGATGCCGACCTTGGTCAGGAGTTCGAGGACGCGGACGCGGGTCGCAGCGTCGTCGAGGCCGCGGTGGATTTTGAGGACTTCGCCGACCTGGGCATCGATGGTTTGAAGCGGGTTGAGCGAGGTCATCGGCTCCTGGAAAATGATGCCGATGCGGCGGCCCCGGATGGAGCGCATGTCGTTTTCGGTGCGCTTCAAGAGATCTTGGCCGTCGAAGAAGATTTCGCCCGAGGGGTGGCTGGCGGCGCTGGTCAGCAGGCGAAGGATGGAAAGCGCACAGACGGTTTTGCCAGAGCCGGATTCGCCGACGAGGGCGACGGTTTCGCCCTTGGTAATCTGGAACGAGACGTTGCGGACGGCGTGGCTTTCGGTTTTGCCCGAGCGGAAATCGACCGACAGATTGCTGACGTCGAGCAGGGGGGGACCGGCTGGTTTTGGGGCAGGCTTACCGGCGGATTCTGCCGTTGGATTAAGCTTGGGTTTTACGATGGGCTTTGCCATGGGACCTTACCGGTAGGTCTTGCGCGGGTCGAGGGCGTCGCGGACGGCCTCGCCGATGAAGATCAGGAGCGATAGCGTGATTGCAATCGACAGGAAGCCGGAGATGCCGAGCCAGGGGGCTTCGAGGTGTTTTTTGCCCTGGAGCAGAAGTTCGCCAAGTGAGGGCGAGCCGGGGGGCAGGCCGAGGCCTAAGAAGTCCAGCGCTGTCAGCGAGCCGATGGCGCCGGAGAATTGGAACGGCAGGTAGGTGATGGTGGCGACCATGGCGTTGGGCAGCAGGTGCTTGAACATGATCTGATAGTCGGCGAGGCCCAAAGCGCGGGCGGCGCGGACGTATTCGAGGTTGCGGCCACGGAGGAACTCGGCGCGCACGACGCTGACGAGGCCGACCCAGTCGAACAGCAGCAGGATGCCGAGCAAGGTCCAGAAGCCGGGGATGAGCAGCGAGGATATGATCAGCAACACGAATAGCGTCGGGATCGAGGTCCAGATTTCGATGAAACGCTGCATGACGAGATCGACGCGGCCGCCGAAGTAGCCCTGGATTGCGCCGGTCGTGATGCCGATGGCGGAGGCGATGATGGTCAGGATCAGGCCGAACAGGACCGATATTCGAAAGCCGTAAATGATGCGTGCGACGATATCGCGGCCCTGGTCGTCGAGGCCGAGCCAGTTGCGGTTGCCGAGCGCGTTGAAGCGGGCAAGCTGATCGGGCGGGGCTTCGCAAAGGGCTGCGGACGAGGCCCAGGGCGGAGGGGCCGGATAGCCGAGGCAGGTGACGCCGTCGCTGGCCTTGCGGCGCGGGTAGTCCTTGTTGATGGTGTTGTAAGTGTAGCGGATCGGGGGCCAGAGCATCCAGCCGTTGGCTTGGATTTCGCCGATGTTTTGCGGGTCTTTGTAGTCGGTGACGGCAAGGAAACCGCCGAACTTGGACTCGGGGTAATTGACCAGCATCGGGAACAGCGTCTCGCCTTTGTAGCGGACGAGGATCGGCTTATCGTTGGCGATAATGGGAGCGAGCAGGGAGAGGACGAACAGCGTCAGGAAGATGACGAAGCTCCAATAGCCGCGGCGGTTGGCTTTGAAGTTTTCCCAACGGCGCTGATTGATGGGTGTGAGTTGGAAATGGCGCAGGTCACGGAGTTTGGTTCGCAGGTCGCGGTTGCGCAGGGGCTGCACGTCGGCTGTGCGCTCGGTCACTGGAGTGTCCATCAGACTTCCCTCGTTTCGAAGTCGATGCGGGGATCGACGAGGGTGTAGACGAAATCGGTGAGCAGGTTCACGAACAGGCCGATCAGCGCGAAGATGTAGAGATTGGCGAAGACGACGGGGTAATCCCGCTTTTCGATGGATTCAAACGAGAGCAGGCCAAGGCCGTCGAGCGAGAAGATGGTTTCGATCAGGAGCGAGCCTGAGAAGAAGGCGTGGATGAACGCGCCCGGGAAGCCGGCAATGACGAGCAGCATGGCGTTGCGGAAAACGTGGCCGTAGAGGACCTGGTTTTCGGTCAGGCCCTTGGCGCGGGCGGTGACGACGTATTGCTTGCGTATCTCATCAAGGAACGAGTTTTTGGTGAGGAAGGCGGTCGTCGTGAAGGTGCCGAGCGCCATGGCGGTCAGGGGCAGGATGAGGTGCCAAGCGTAGTCGGTGATCTTGCCGAAGGTCGAGAGCTGGGCCCAGTTGTCGGACGTCAGACCGCGCGAGGGAAACCACTGGACGAAGGAGGACCCGGCGAACACGACGAGTAGCAGCACGGCGACGAGAAAGGCCGGGACGGCGTGGCCGATGACTAGGACCGTCGAGGTCCAGGTGTCGAAGCGTTCGCCGTCTCGGATGGCCTTGCGGATGCCGAGCGGAATGGCGACCATGTATGTCAGCAGCGTCAGCCAGAGGCCGAGCGAGATCGAGACGGGGAGTTTTTCCTTGATGAGCGAGATCACGGTCTTGTCGCGGAAGTAGCTCTTGCCGAAGTCGAAGGTCAGGTAGTTCTTGATCATCAGGAAGAAGCGTTCGTGGGCCGGTTTGTCGAAGCCGAACTGCTTTTCGAGTTGCTTGATGAAGGCCGGATCGAGGCCCTGGCTGCCGCGATAGACGCCCGAGGGGTCGCCGGCTGCGGCTGTCGCGCTGCCGCCTGCACCTGCGTCGCCGCCCGAGCCGCCGATGCGGCCGGAAACGCCGCCTTCGCCGTGGCCGGTCAGTTGGGAGATCATCTGCTCGACGGGGCCGCCGGGCGAGAATTGGATGATCGTGAACGACAGGACCATGATCCCGAGCAGGGTCGGGATGATCAGAAGCAATCGTTTCAACAGGTATGAGGCCATGTGGGTCTCTAGAGTTACTCTGGTTTAATTTGAATCGCTCTTCCATTGCGTTCCCGGACAAGTGCGCCCTTTTGCGCACGCAGATCCGGGATCTTTACCACCTCCGAACGGTAAAGATCCCGGATCGGCAAGTGCAGAGCCGTCCGGGGAAACAGTGTCGTGGGGCATTCTGCTTCAATCAAAGTCGGAAGAACTCTAGTTGGGTTTCAAGGCGGCAGCTTTCGCAGTGTCATACCACCAGGTCTCGGGTGCGCCACGGCCATATTTGGGTTTGACCGTTGGCCACGAGAAGCGGTTCCAAAACGCGAGGTTGTGGGCTGCCTTGTACCAGTGAGGGACCCAGTAGTTCTGGGCGCGCAGGACGCGGTCCATGGCACGGGCGGCGGTGGTGACTTCGACGCGGGATTTGGCGGTCATGATTTTTGCGATGAGGGCGTCGACGACTGGGTCTTTGATGCCAGCGAGATTGAAGCTGCCGTCGATGCTGGCGGACGAGGAGCCGAAGAAGTTGCGCAGTTCGACGCCGGGCGTCAGGCGCATGGTGTAGCGCTGGACGGTGATGTCGAAGTCGAAGGTTTTGGTGCGCTGCTGGTATTGCGCGGGATCGACGCGGCGGATGGTGGCTTTCACGCCGATCTTTTCGAGCCGGGCGATGAAGGGCGCGATGATGCGTTCAAAACCTTGCTCGAAGATGAGAAATTCAACGTCGAGCGGTTCGCCTTTCGGGTTGACGCGCTGGCCGTTCTTGTTGGTCCATCCGGCGGCTTCGAGGAGATTGTCTGCTTCGCGGAGCCATTTGCGTTCGTCGCTGCCTGAGCCGTCGGTGACGGGGGAGGTGTAGGGCAGGCCGAAGACTTCGGGCGGTAGCTGGGATTTGAAGGGCTCCAGTAGTGCGAGTTCTTCCGGGCTTGGCAGGCCGGTTGCCTTCATCTCGGAGTTTTCGAAGTAACTCGTGGTGCGTTTGTAGAGGTCGTAAAATAGGTTCTTGTTTTCCCATTCGAAATCGAACGCCATGTCGAGGGCGCGGCGGACGCGCACGTCGGCGAATTTTGGGCGGCGGAGGTTGATGAAAAAGCCTTGCGTGCCGGAGGGGAGTTCGTCGGGAATAGTCAGGCGCAGGATGCGGCCATCCTTGACGGCGGCGATGTCATAGGAGGTCGCCCAGTCCTTGGAGGTGAATTCCTCGCGGAAATCGTAGGTGCCGTTGAACAGGCTTTGCAATTCTGCGGTGCGGTCGCGGAAGTAGTCGTAGCGGACGGTGTCGAGGTTGAAGCGGCCTTTGTTGACGGGAAGGTCAGCGGCCCAGTAGTCGGGGCGGCGCTGGTAGGTGACGTAGGTGCCGGGGTTGAACGCGCCGATCTTGTAGGGGCCGGAGCCGAGGGGCGGTTCGAGCGACATCTTGAAGGGGTGGGCTGCGTGGTAGGCCTTGGAGAAGACCGGCAGTTCGGCAACGAGGATTGGCAAATCGCGGATCTGATCGCCGGTGAAAGTGTAACGGATGGTGGCGGGGTCGAGGGCCTCGGCGGAAGCGACATCCTTGAGGGTCAAGGAGTAGCGCGGATGGCCTTTTTCTTTAAGTGTCGTGAGGGAGAAGACCACGTCTTCGGCGGTGATCGCTGAGCCGTCGGCGAACTTGGCGGCGGGGTTCAGTTTGAAGGTGACGGAGTGGCCGTCAGCGGTGACATCGGCTGAGAGTGCGACGAGGCCGTAGAGGCTGTCGGGTTCATCCTGGGCGCGGGTCATGAGGCTGTCGAACAGGAGTTCGAGGCCTTGGGCAGCGTCACCCTCCAGGAGGAAATCGTTGAAGCTGTCGAAGGTTTTTACGCCGCCGGAGCCGACCATGGAGATGGCGCCGCCCTTGGGGGCGTCCGGGTTGACGTAGTCGAAGTGCTTGAAGTCCGCAGGGTATTTGAGGTCGCCGAAGGTGGATAGGCCGTAGTGGGGTTCGGCCATCGCACTGGTTGCGAGAAGGCATCCGGCGAGAGCGGCGAGGGCAGGACGAAGGCGTTGGATTCGCAAAACCCCCACCGCTCGACGGACCCCCACCCCCAACCCCTCCCCGCAAGGGGGAGGGGAGTTCGGCATCGCCGACGTCTCACCGCAAGGGGGAGGGGAGTTTTTCAGCAATCTGCTGGTGGCTCTCAGGTGCGGGAAAGGCAAGGTCATCTGCTTACTTCGCCCGGGCGGCTGCGAGGGCTGCTTCCTTGGCGGGGTCGAGCCACCAGACGCGGAGGAAGCCAGGGTTTTGCGAGGGTAATTTCGCGGGGCGGCCGAACTTGTCCCAGTAGGCGACGCGCTCGTTGGGCGAGTGCCAAGTGGGAATGACGTAGTAGTTCCAGAGCAGAACACGGTCTAAGGCGCGGGTGGCGGCGACGAGTTCATCGCGGTTGGTGGCGAAGACGATTTTATCGACGAGCTTGTCGATGGCGGGGTTTTTTATGCCGATGGTGTTGCGGCTGCCCTTGTCATTGGCCGATGCCGAGCCCCAGAAGTCGCGCTGTTCATTACCGGGCGAAACGGACTGGGACAAGTTATCGACGACGATGTCGAAGTCGCGTTCGTCTTCGCGGCGTTTGTATTGCGAGTTATCGACGACGCGGACGCTGGCTTTGACGCCGAGAAGTTTCAGGTCTTCGATGTAAGCGAGGATGACGTTCTGGAAGGCTTCAGAGTCGAGCAGGAATTCGACGGTGAGCGTTTCGTTGGCGGCATTGACCAATCCGCCGTTTTTATTGGTCCAGCCTGCTGCGGCGAGAAGCTTCGATGCTTCGGAGAGATTGGCGCGGCGGTTTTCGGGCGTATTGACCGCGTTTTTCCATTCGGTGGTGAAGACTTCGGCGGGGATTTCGGATTTGATGTCGTTCAGCAGTTCGAGTTCGCGGCCTTCGGGGAGGCCGGTTGCTTTGAGCTCGGAATTGTCGAAGTAGCTCGATGTGCGCTTGTAGCTTTCGTAAAATAGCTTTTTGTTCGCTTCCTCGAAATTGTAGGCGAGGTTGAAGGCTTTGCGAACGCGCGGGTCCTGGAATTTGGGGCGGCGGATATTGAACACGAGAGCCTGCATGGGCGAAATGCGTTCGCCGGGAATGGCTTCCTTTTTGACGAAACCTTTTTTTAGGCTGTCGAAATCGTATTGGGTTGCCCAGGCGGAAGCGCGGTTTTCCAGCCAATTGTCGATGCCGCCGGATTTGAAGGCCTCGAAGGCTGGAACGCGGTCGCGGAAATAGATGAACTGGACTTCATCGAAGTTATTCTGGCCGATGTTGACCGGCAGATCTTTGGCCCAGTAATCGGCGACGCGTTGATAGGTGATGCCGCGGGTTGGATCGACGGATTTGACTTTGTAGGGGCCGGAGCCGAGCGGGGTGTCTTGGGTCGATTTGGACAGGTCACGGGTTTCGCCGTTGCTGCCTTTGGCGGTCCAGAAATGTTTGGGCAGAACCGTCAATTCGCCGACGATGTGGGGGAGTTCGCGATTGCCCTTGCTGTCGAAGGTGAAGGTCACGTCGCGGTCGCCGGTCTTTTCGCCTTTGACGACATTTTTGTAATAGAGCGAAAAGCGGGGATGGGCGGCCTTTAGGGCCTCCATGGAGAAGATGACGTCTTCGGGTTTGACTGGTTCGCCGTCGTGGAATTTTGCGCCGTCGCGCAGGTGGAAGGTGACGGAGGAATAGTCATCCGGGTAGGTCGCGTATTCGGCGATGAGGCCGTATTGAGCGGTGGGCTCATCGAGACTGGTTTCGAACAGGCTGTCGTAGATCAAGGTCAGTCCGGAGGCGGGGTTGCCTTGGATCGAGAAAGCGTTGAGGCTGTCGAACGAGCCTTGGGCGAATTGCTTGACCGCGCCGCCTTTGGGGGCTGCCGGGTTGACCCAGTCGAAATTCTTGAAGCCGGGTTCGTATTTGACTTTGCCGACGAGAGACTGGGCGTAGTGCTTGGCGGGGTCGGCAACGGCTGCACCCGCCGTCAGGAGTACGGCGATCATGGATTGGATCGCTGTGCGCGATAGAGCCTTCAACACTGTCAGATTCTCCTGGCTTCAATCATCAGCGAGGCAAGAATCGCAAGCGACCCCGCCTTTTGAAGGGCAGGGTCGCAAAAGTTTAGGTCGTGTGCGAGTTAACTCGCCGTCATTTTATGGAGAAGAGGTTGGTTATTTTGGCAACGGCACAGGAGCGTCACTCAGCGTACCGAGATAGGCCAGCAGTTCGGCAAGCTTTTCGGGGTCGGTGATGCCATTATAGACCATCTTGGTGCCGGGAACGTAGGCCTTGGGGCTGTTCAGGAAGCCTGCGAGGCGATCATAGGTCCATTCGCCGCCCTTGGCCTTCATCGGTTCGGAGTAAGCAAAGCCTTCGTGAGCGCCGGTCTTGCGGCCGACGACGCCCCATAGCGCCGGGCCGACTTTGTTCGCGCCGCCTTTGTCGCCGGAATGGCAAGCTTGGCAGGCTTTGAAGGTTCCTGCACCGCCCTCAGGCTTGACCGTGGCGAGCAACGGCTTCACGGCGTCGAAGATGTTACCCGCGGGGGCTGCGGCTGCTCCACCAGCGGCGGGGGCGGCACCCGTTGCGGCGGCCGGCAAAGTGTAGCCGGACTTGGCGTCGGAAGCTGCATGTTTGCCGAATGTTTCGGCAAGAGTTGGCGGCAATACGATTGCGAGCAGCGCGCATAGGGCGGCGCCGGCGAATTTCGAGATTTCGAACGAGTCCATGTGATTCCCTTGAAAGACGGTCGGAGCCAAGTTAGTGGCTTTTAGGGCTGAGGGCGATGTAGACGAACGGGGGGCACGCTTGCAATGGTCCGTAATGTCCGTTCAGAGCCTGCATGCCGAGGCCAATTGTCACCAGCCGAGCCCAAAGCCCATGTCCGTATTGATAATAATTCCAGCCCGTATGCAAGCCACTCGATTGCCGGGCAAGCCGCTGGCCGATATTCATGGGGTGCCCATGATCGTGCATGTCTGGCGGCGCGCGATGGCAGCCAAGGCCGGACGGGTGGTGGTTGCGACCGATAGCGGGGAGATTTTGGCGGCTGTGCGGTCGGCTGGCGGCGAGGCAGTGATGACGCGGGAGGATCACCCGTCGGGGTCGGACCGGATTCATGAGGCGGTGATGGCGCTTGATCCCGACCGGCGGCATGGGGTGATCGTCAATCTGCAGGGCGATCTGCCGACGCTGGAGCCGCATCTGGTGACGGCGTGCGTTGCGCCTTTAGTGAACGCGAGCACCGACATTACAACGCTGGCGGCTGAGATCGTGCACGCGGAGGAGCGGACAAACCCTAATGTTGTCAAGGTGGTTGGGACGCCGCTGCCCCGCGTTGCCGGCACTGAGCGGGCGTTGCGGGCGCTGTATTTTACGCGGGCGACGGCTCCCTATGGGGAAGGCCCGCTGTATCATCACATCGGGATTTATGCCTACCGGCGGGCGGCACTGGAGCGGTTTGTGACGTTGCCGCCCTCGACGCTTGAGGTTCGCGAAAAGCTCGAGCAGTTGCGGGCGCTTGAGGCAGGAATGCGGATTGATGCGGCGGTGGTCGAGACGGTGCCGCTGGGGGTCGATACGCCGGCGGACCTTGAGCGGGCGCGGGCGTTGATTGCGAAATAAGCAGGTGAATGCTCGTTTCGCTGCCGCCCCTCACCCCAACCCTCTCCCCATCGAAGGCGATAGGGAGAGGGGGCAACCTCTCACTTTGGGGCGAGGACCATGACCATCTGGCGGCCTTCGAGGCGGGGTTCGCTTTCGACTTTGACGGTGTCGGTCAGTTCGGCCTTGACGCGCTGAAGCACTTGCATGCCAAGCTGCATATGGGCCATTTCGCGGCCCCGGAAGCGGAGCGTCACCTTGACCTTGTCGCCTTCTTCGAAGAAGCGGCGCATCGCCTTGATCTTTACGTCGTAGTCGTGATCGTCGATGCTGGGACGCATCTTGATTTCTTTGATTTCGACGATTTTCTGCGACTTGCGGGCCTCGGCGGCTTTCTTTTGTTCTTGGTATTTGTATTTGCCGTAGTCGAGAATTTTGCAGACCGGCGGCTCGGCGTCGGGCGAAATTTCCACAAGGTCGAGCCCCACGCCATTGGCGCGTTCCTGGGCATCAAAGCGGGCAACGACACCGACGTTCTGGCCGGTTTCATCGATCAGGCGGACTTCGCGGGCTCTGATCTGGTCGTTGATTTTTGGGCCGGACGGCTCGCGTTCTGGCCCGGTTCGCATTGGTTTGCGGATAGTAAGTCTCCCTCGGTTGCTTCTAGTTGAGCTGCCTTCAATTGGTTTTGGCAAACTAGCATAAAATGAAACGCGCGGCTGCAGGGCTTAATCCTGCATCCGCGACGCAACGTGGCAGTTATGATTGGGAGAAATGCTCGGGAAGTCAAGTTAATCGGCGCTGATGCAACACCTATTGTTGCGGAGAAGCACCGATTGGGCCGGATTTCCGGGCTGAGGGTCAGGTTGGGGCGGCTTGGGAGCTGGCCGCCAGATGGGTGTCGAGCAGTTCGTCATAGATGCGAAGGGTTGCCTGCTTCATGGCGTGGAGCGAGAAATTCGCGGCGACATGGTCGTGGGCGCGGCGGGTCAGGGTTTCGCGGTGGGCCGGTGACAGAGCCAGAGCTTCATTGAGAGCTGCGGCCAGTTCGGTGGCGTCGTTTGGGGCGACAAGCCAGCCGGTCCTGTTGGCGGCGTTGGTTCGCGGTGGCGCGAGGACGGTTTCGGGTGGCGCACCGATGTTGGTCGCGACCACCGGGCAGCCCATCATCTGGGCTTCGATGGCGGTGCGGCCAAAGGCTTCGGGCTCGATGGAGGCGATGATGCTAACGGTTGCCAGTGCGTAGGCGGCCGGCATGTCGTCGACGTGGCCTGCGAGGCGGACGTGGGCGTCGAGGTTGAGCGACGCGATCTGGCGGTTGAGGTCATCGGAATAGGCGGTGCGGCCCTGATCGCCGCCCGCGAAGACGGCCACGAGGTTGGCGGCGGGATTGGATTTGACGAGTTGGGCCAGGGCGTCAATGACGACGGATTGGCCTTTCCATTTGGTCAGCCGGGCGGCCTGGAGAACGACCTGTTGGCCCGGCGCGATGTTCCAGGCGGCTTGTAGTTTGGCTAGGCGTTCCGCGGCGATTGTTGTGCGGTCGAAGGTCGCCGGGTCGACGCCGCGATGGATGACGCGAATGCGGTCCTTCGGCGTGCCGTAGCGGGCGTGAACGAGGCCTGCCGTGTAGTCCGAGTTGGCAATGACGACGTCGCCGCGGGCCATGACGCTGTTATAGGCGCGTTTCAGAGCGCCTTTTTCATTGTAGGCGCCGTGGTAGGTGGTGATGAACGGGCGCTTGGTGGCGCGGGCTGCAGAGAGTGCGGTCCAGGCGGGGGCACGCGACCGGGCGTGAACCAGATCGACGTGTTCGCGGCGGATGATGGCGGCAAGCGCGCGGGCGTTCAGCATCATCTGGGCGGGGTTTTTGGTGGCCGCTGGAAAGGGGATGATTTCGCCACCGGCTTCGATGATGCGGGCGGCCAGGCGTCCACCGCCGGTCACGACGATGGCGCGGCCGCCGCCCGCCACGATGGCGGTCGCAATTTCAACAGTCGATAGTTCGGCGCCGCCGGTATCGAGTGCGGGGATGATTTGCAATATGGTGGGGCGAGTGGCGGCCAAGACGGCGCTCCGGATGTGGACGAAAAGAGATGAAGGCAGGCATAGTATGAGTGGGGCTGAGCTGCAAACCGTAGACGTCAACGGGCGCGAGATTGCGGTGCTGGCGACGCGTACGCCTAAGGAGGGGGGAGCCGGATTGTTCTGGCTGCCGGGGTTCAAATCCGACATGGCAAGCACGAAGGCGTTTGCGCTGGCGGATTTCGCGGTCGGGCGGTTTGGCTGCACGCGGTTTGATTATTCGGGGCATGGCCGGTCGGGCGGGCGCTTTGAGGATGGGACGATCGGGGACTGGCTCGACGATGCGGCTGCGGTTTTTACGACGGTGACGGCTGGGCCGCAGATCGTGATCGGGTCGAGCATGGGCGGATATATCGCGCTGCTGCTATTGAAGAGGCTGATGGCGTGCTCGCCTGAGGACGCGGCGCGGATCAAGGCGATTGTGCTGATTGCGCCAGCCTGGGACATGACGAACGAACTGATGTGGAAGGCGTTTTCGGACGGGCAGAAGGCGGCGCTGCTGGCAGATGGCTTCGTGCTGCGGCCAAGTGAGTATGGCGAGCCATACAAGATTACCAAGCGGTTGATCGAGGAGGGGCGGGAGCATTTGCTGGCGGGCAAGCCGTTTGATCCGGGCCGGCGCGTGCATATTTTCCAGGGGATGCTGGATAACAGCGTGCCGCCTGCGCATACGCGGCAGTTGCTTGAGCTGCTGCCGGGCGGGCATGTGACGTTGGTCGAGGTGGCCGATGGCGATCACCGGTTGTCGCGGGATCAGGATATCCAGGCGCTTTGCGCGGCGGTCGCGACCCTGGCGGAGGGGCGAAAGCGCTGATCCGGAATACGTAAGTCGCTATCGGATTGCTATTTGGCGAACAGGTCGCGTTCGCGCAGCAGTGCTGCCAGGCGCGCTTCCTGATCGGCTATCCGGTCAGCGATGCGGGTTTCGTCGGCAGCGCCTGAGTATGCAGTGGCTTGTTCGGTCAGTTCGCGCAGGTTTTCCCGGATCGCGGCAATGCGATTGTCGAGTTCCGCAAGATCATTGGGATCGGCCATTGCTGTTCTCCATAGATCAATTAGGCTGGCCGATTTTAACTGATGGCAGCTGGATTTGGACGGTATTCTGGTTGCGCTCGTAGGCCATGTAGCCAAGAACGGCGACCATGACGAAAAGCGCGCCAATGATGAGGGATTTTGGGTCAGTCATATTTGGATATCCTATCGTGTCACTAGGTGTTGGCAGGGGGTCAGATGCGGCCCAAGACGGCGAGCGCCAGGACGATCAGCAGCAGCGTTCCCAGCAGGCCGACGCCGCCGTGACCAAAGCCGTAGCCGTAGCCACCAACGCGGCCACTGAAGCCGCCCAGCAACAAGACAATCAGCAGGATAATCAGAATTGTACTTAGGGGCATGGGACGCATCCTTAGGAGGTTCATCAGGTAACTGACTGGCGTTCAAAAGGTTCCCGATTGCCCGAGCCTCGATTGATTGCCTAAAATTGTGGAACATCTACGGTGGTAGTCCGTTTGAAATATATGAATAAAATCACAGACATGGTCGGTGCTGCGTTTCGGATTCACTTCGAGGATTCGTTGGGGAAGCCGTTGAGTTGGCGGATGATCGACGCGCTATCAACGCTGGACGAGATAGAAGAAGAACAGCTCCGTCAGAGGAGCCCTGATTGTCGCGACGGGATGGCCGACGGGAGTGGTGAGGATTTGGACCAGCAGGACCGCAAAAACGGTTAAGGGACTGGCGTCATCGGCGGCGTGTGGGAAATGGTGCCGCAAACAGGATTCGAACCTGTGACCCCGTCATTACGAATGACGTGCCCTGGCACTTCAGGCCTCCACATGTTATCGCAACGGTTGAGCCTATCTTATTGATTATACGTGTAAAAATATATACATAGTGCAACATACGACTTCGTCACAGCACGCGTTTTTTTGTTACCCCAGTGTTACCCCGGCGGCGAAATAGCGACCCTCATAGCGACCCGGTTACATACCAGGTGGCCCTCACCGATCTCGAAATCCGCAACCTCAAAGCGCGTCCGACCGGACGCTACGAGATCTTTGATTCGAAGGTTCCGGGCTTCGCAATTCGGGTGTCGCCCTCGGGCGTGAAGTCGTTCGTTCTGATGTATCGAGCGATGGGGCGCCTACGGCGTCTCACGGTCGGTCGTTATCCCGTCATTTCGCTGTTGGAGGCGCGGCGCCTGGCGGGTCTTGCTCTCAATCGCCTCAATCATGGCGTCGATCCCCAACAAGAAAAGTGCGAGAGTGTGAGAAGGGGTGGGATGATGTGAGGAACGACAACAATTTTCTGTGAAAAGACAACGGTCAACCTGAAGGCACGGCACGGGCGGAGCTGGTCATCGACTGGTAGTTTTCGCGCGTGTGGGGAGCGGTGTCGAATGTTTGTCGGCCGCACGATTTTGGTTTGGGTGGTTTGGTTGGGGGCGATCACTGCGGGCCGGTGACAGGTCATGGACCCACGGCAAAAAACAATCGCCTCGACAAGAGCGTGTAGTCCGACTCGAATACCATGATGGCCACGAACACCAAGACCAGCACCGGGGGGACCAAAATCGCGTACGCCATAGCCAGCCGCTCCCAGGCCATATGCATGAAGACAGCGACGATCAGACCGGCCTTGAGCATCATGAACACGATGATCAGCGACCACCGGGTCATGCCCTGGAGATGAAAATAGTCCACGAGGTAGGAGCACGTGCTGAGGATGAATAGCCAGGCCCAGACCACGAGATAGACTTTGATCGGGTGCTGTTGCCCTTCGACGTGCGCCGTTGTCGATGCGCTTGTTTCCTGCACGATGAACACTCCTACCAAAGATAGAAGAATGCAAAAATGAAGACCCACACCAAGTCGACGAAGTGCCAGTAGAGGCCCAGAATTTCGACGCTCTCGTAAGTTCCCCGGCGGCTGGTAAAGAACCCTCGCCGTTCCTCGTCGAAGTCTCCGCGCCAGACCTTGCGCGCAATGATCAGGAGGAAGATTACACCGATGGTGACGTGCGTGCCATGGAACCCCGTGATCATGAAAAACGAGGATCCGAACTGTGGCGCTCCCCAAGGGTTGCCCCACGGGCGTACGCCTTCGCCGATCAGCTTGGACCATTCGAATGCCTGCATTCCAACGAATGAGGCGCCGAGCGCTGCCGTGACGAGCAGCAAGGCCGCCGTCTTGGTGCGGTCCCGGCGGTAGCCCTGATTGACCGCCATGGCCATCGTTCCGCTGCTGGAGATCAGAATAAAAGTCATGATGGCGATCAAGATGAGCGGGACTTTCGCGCCGCCAATCGTCAGTGCGAAGACCTCGCTGGGATTGGGCCAAGGCACCGTCGTGGAGATTCGCACCGTCATGTAGGAGAGCAGGAAGCAGCCAAAAATGAAGGTGTCGCTGAGAAGGAAAATCCACATCATGGCCTTCCCCCAGGGAACCTGCTTGAAGGCTCGCTGGTCGGAGGACCAGTCGGCAGCGATGCTCTGCCAACCGTTAGTTTGCTCCGATGCAGGTCCTGTGTCGGTCATCGAAATTGATCCTGTCTATTTGAGTCCGCACATGGCGAGCACCGCCACCAAGTTGTTGCCTGAGAAAAGCAGGCCGAACAGAACCAGCCAGACCACAAACATGAAGTGCCAATAGATCGTGCACAGTTCGATGTTCGGCCTAACCGCCTCAAGGTCGTACCCGCGCCACAATTTGTCAGCCGTGATGCCCCACGCAACCAAACCACCCGCGAGGTGCAACGCGTGCAGTCCGGTGATGAGATAGAAGAAAGCAAAAGCGGGAATTGTCAGTCCGAAAATGCCCATGCTGCTGAGCTGCATCCAGGCTACGAACTGTCCCGACAGAAAGACGACGGCAAGCGCTCCACCAGCCAACAGACCAGTCCCGGCATCGTCGACGCGGCCCTGACGCGCGCAAGAGGTTGCCCATTGCATGGCGAGGCTGCAGCAGAAAAGGGCAAGTGTGTTGAACCACAGCAGGCCAAGCGCAGGCCCTGGCCGCCAGCTCTCGTTCGCCATCCGCCCGGCGTACGCAGCGATCAGCAGCAAGAACAAGACCGAGACGACTGCCAGAAAGACCCATAGTCCCAGTTTCGCTTTGGGCAGGGCCACACTCCCCCCAAGAGACGGTTCCAGAATGGCTTCTTGTGGCGTCAACCAGGGCTTTTCAGTCAACTGCCGGAAAATGCTCACGGTCCGCTCTCCCGATAGTCGCGACCATCAGGTGATGCCAGCGAGGCTGACGCGGGCACGTTCTGAGGAATGAAATCCTCATCTGCGCCGGGCACGCTGTAATCGTAAGGCCAACGGTAGACCACCGGCAGCTCTTTGCCCCAGTTGCCGTGCTTAGGTGGCGTATCGGGTGTCTGCCATTCCAGCGTCGTCGCCCGCCAGGGATTGCCGCCAGCCGGTTTGCCCCTGTACAGGCTCCACACCAGGTTGAACAGGAACACCATCTGGGCCGCCCCCACGATCAACGCGATGACCGTGATGGTAGCGTTCAACGTCTGGGCCGACTGGGGCACGAAAGCGGCGTCAACGTTCTCGAAATAACGGCGCGGCATGCCAAGTAACCCCAGATAATGCATGGGGAAGTAGATCGAATAGGCGCCGATGAACGTAACCCAGAAATGGATCTTCCCCAGCGTTTCGTCGAGCATCCGGCCGGTGACCTTGGGATACCAGTGGTAGATGCCTCCGAACACCACCATGATCGGCGCCACACCCATCACCATGTGGAAGTGTGCGACCACGAACATGGTGTCGGAAAGCGGAACGTCGACCACGGCGTTGCCCAGGAACAGGCCGGTCAATCCACCATTCAAGAACGTGACGATGAAGCCGATGGAGAACAGCATCGGTGTCGTCAGGTGAATGTCGCCATGCCACAGCGTCAAAATCCAATTATAGACCTTGATGGCGGTCGGGACGGCGATGATGAGGGTGGTCGTGGCAAAGAAGAACCCGAAATAGGGGTGCATGCCGCTGACGTACATATGATGCGCCCAGACCATGAAGCTGAGGGCACCAATGGCCACGATGGCCCAAACCATCATCCGGTAGCCGAATATATTCCTGCGCGCGTGGGTGCTGATCAAATCGGAGACAATGCCGAACGCGGGAAGGGCGACGATGTAGACCTCGGGGTGGCCAAAGAACCAGAATAGATGCTGGAACAAAATCGGGCTTCCGCCACCGTACTTCAGCTGATCGCCCAGCGAGACTATGTTTGGCATGAAAAAACTCGTGCCAAGGAGTTTATCGAACAGCATCATTACGGTGGCGACGAACAGAGCCGGAAATGCCAACAGCGCCATCACGGTGGCGGTAAAAATGCCCCAGACCGTCAACGGCATCCGCATCAAAGTCATGCCGCGCGCGCGCGCCTGCAGCACCGTTACCACGTAGTTCAATCCGCCCATGGTGAAGCCGATGATGAACAGCGCCAGCGACAGGAGCATCAGGATTATGCCGCCCTCTTGCCCCGGGGTGCCGGCGAGGATGGCTTGCGGGGGATACAGCGTCCAGCCGGCGCCGGTTGGTCCGCCCGGTGCGAAGAAGCTAGCGACGAGCACGAGAACGGCAATCAGATAGATCCAATAACTCAACATATTTACGTAGGGGAAAACCATGTCGCGGGCACCCACCATCAGCGGGATGAGGTAGTTGCCAAAACCGCCGAGAAACAGAGCGGTCAGCAGATAGATGACCATGATCATCCCGTGCATTGTGACGATCTGCAAATAGGCACTGGCATCGATGAAGGCGAACGTTTCCGGGAACCCGAGCCGCAGGCGAATCAACCACGACAACACGAGGGCCACCAGACCAATCGCCATCGCCGTGATCGAATACTGGATCGCGATGACTTTTGCGTCCTGCGAGAAGACGTACGTGGTCCACCAGCTTTGCGGATGGTAAAGTTCCACGTCGCCGATTTCGGCAGGCGGGGCAATCGCACTTGGGTCGATCGCGTGATTGGGCATGGCCTTGCTTCCTCGCCGTTTATCAATGGCTCAATAACTCATCGTTAATTCTGTGCCTCCTCGGACAGCAGCTGAACTCAAGTCTTCGCGCGGGTCTGCATCTGGGCGAACGTCCGCTGTTTGTCCAACCACGCCTGATATGCGGCCTCCTCGTCCACGACGACAGTGCCGCGCATCTTGGCGTGTGCCATTCCGCAGAGTTCTGCGCAGAGAATATCGAATTTTCCGGTTCGGATCGGGACGAACCAGACGTAAGTGACAAGACCCGGCACTATGTCCATTTTCACCCGGAACTGCGGGACATAGAAATCATGCAGTACATCGGTGGAACGGAGCAGCAGCTTCACCGGCTTTCCGACCGGCAAATGCAGGTCCCCGCCCTCGATCACAAGATCATCTTGCCCGTCGGGATCGTTTGCACTCAACCCGAGCGGGTTATGGGAACCAACCAGGAGTGTGTCGGACTTGCCAAGCCGGCCGTCCTTGCCGGGAAGCCGGAAGCTCCATTGCCACTGCTGACCTACAACCTCGATTTCCGTGGCCTCCGCTGGTACCGTGATGAATTGATTCCAAACAATCAGACCTGGTGCCAGTAAAGCTGCTACGCCAACCGCGGTTACGATGATGAGGATCCACTCGAGTTTCTTATTTTCAGGCTCGTAATCGGCACGTCCGCCCTCCCGGTGGCGATAGCGGAATACGCAGTGCGCCATGAATAAAACGATGGCTGCAAAGGCGATGCCGGTAATCCAGAATGTAATAATCAGAGTGTCATCGACGTAGTGCCAGTTCGATGCGATCGGTGTCCACCACCATGGGCTCAGAACGTGGAACGCCACTGAGCCCACTACGATCAGTACAAGTGCAATAGCGACTGCCATGGTCTGACCAACCAGTCTTCAAGGAGACGACTCGTCTTTATCGCTGGACGGCGCGAACAACGAGTACGGGAACTCCGCGCCGTAGCGCTTGTATTTGGGCCGCGGATGGTATTCGGGCCGGGGGCTGTCATCCGGCTCGACGGCTTTGCGATAGAGGTGCCAAGTCGAATGACCGAGAATAGGCAACGCGACCACCAATCCCACCAACAGCGGCAGTGACCCGATAAACAACACACCAGCAACGATAAGAAACCAAATCGCCATCACAACAGGGTTCTTCAAAACCACCTTTACGGAAGTCACCGCGGCGACCACGAGCCCGACATCGCGGTCGAGCAAGAGTGGAAACGAGATGACGCTCACGCAAGCCGCGAAGAGGGCAAAAACAAAGCCCACTGCGTTGCCGACGATGAAAAGCTTATGGCCTTCAGCCGTCGAAAGTACTTCGTATACAAATGCGATGGGTGACTCTGCCGTCAGGAGCCGGTCACCGAAGTAGTTCATGTAGATCGAGTTGGCGACCGCAATCCAAATGCCGAAGAGCGCCAGCAAAAAGCCCCCAAGTGCTACGATGGGTCCTAGCGATGGGGAATAACGCACGTCAAAGGCATGACGCCAGGAGGTGTCCATACCAAGCTCGCGCCGGCGGCTGAGTTCGTAGAGGCCGATCGCCGCAAACGGGCCCAGAAGTGCGAATCCCGCCGCCACGGGATAAAGGAGGGGAAGCAAGTTGTGGACGAATATGAAGCGGAAAAGCAGGAGGCCAATAACAGGGTAAATCACGCACATGAAGACGACGTGTGTGGGCATCGCCCAGAAGTCTTGCATGCCTCGTCTTAGGGCGTCCCTCAGGTCATCGACACTTATCGATCGGACGACCGGCAATTCGTCTGTGGCCGGTGCGGGAAGAATGACATCAGAATGCGCCATGGCCGTGCCTCGCTAGTGCGAGCTAGAACGAGTGGTCCGGTTCGAGACAACGAGCGATGTGATTGCGATTAATTTAAAAACAGCCGCATCATTGTGCGAAACCAGCAAAATCAAATTTGTCTTAGTCTATTCTTTCTCCTGACGTTTGTCATCCCCTCTACTTATTAATTGGATCGAAGATTTATCTGGGGTTCTTCGCGCTCTGTGACAGGTGACGGGTTCGACTGTGCATATTCTTTGAGATTTCGCTCGCGGTTAGATGCGCTTGGCGACTTCAAGGCTCGCGTGAGGCCGAAGGTCAGGCGCTCTTGTGCGGAAAGGCTCGCATACCCACGTGGGCAACAGACTTACGCCTTGTCCGGGCTCGGGCTGTTTGCTGGTCGAGAGGCAGGTCGTGGGAGCCGTGGACGTAGGCCCTCAATTGGTCAGTCACAAGGAGGATGTCCATGGCCAAAGAAGGGTTCTTGAAGGTTCATCGAAAGTGGGAAGATTGGGGGCTGATTGCGCTCGGCGTGGTCACGCTGCTCAGTCCGTGGCTTGCTCGCGAAACCGGAAATCAAACGGTGCTGCTGAACACCACCGCAGCCGGCATCTTCATCGCCGGCTTGGGTATCATCGAGATGGTGAGCTTGCACCGGCTGGAGGAAATTGCGGCGTTTGCCTGTGGGCTTTGGCTGATTGTGTCTCCATCGGCATTAGGGTATGCGGGGACACATGGCCTCGCCAACTGGCACGTCGTGTTGGGTGCGGCCGTCTTGTTCCTGGCGGTGCTGGAGCTGTGGCAGGACTGGTCGCTCTTGGACGGTGACATGAAGCACCGCATCAAGTGAAAGCCGGCTTCAGGGTACGCTGGTGCACCGGCTACACCACTCTCGGGTCAATGCGCGCCTTGAATGTAGTGTGCGAGTTGTTCGATCGTGAAGCTCTGATCGGCGATGATGCTTTTCACCAAGTCGCCGATCGATATGAGTCCAACCACCTTCTTGTGTTCGAGAACAGGGAGGTGGCGTATGGCCCTTGCGGTCATGACGGCCATGCATTCCTCGACGCTTTGATCGATCCGGGCACATACGACGCTCGTTGACATGATCTCGCGCACGGGGGTCGCCAACGAGGTTCGCCCTTTCAAAACGATCTTGCGGGCATAATCGCGCTCGGACACGATGCCGGACAGGTGACCTTTGTCCAGAACGACGAGAGCGCCAATGTTGAGTTCCGCCATGACTCTCATCGCGTCGAGCACGGACGCTTCGGGGCTTATGTGATGCACCTGGGTGCCTTTTACCTGGAGGACATCTCGAACCGTGGCCATTGGCAATCAATCTCCTAGTCTGGTCGCCGCCTAGAGGCCCCAGCCTGTAACTGGGAGTACTTGGCCGGTCACTCCGGCCGATGCTTCGGAAACCAAGAATACGGTCGCCCGCGCAATATCCTCGCGGCTGGTCCAAAATTTCAGATCTTTTGGTTGCATGGCCTTGATGTTGGAATGCGTATTGACCAGTCCCGGGGCCACGGCATTGACCCTGATGCCAAAGTCTCGACCCTCCAGCGCCAGGGTTCGCGTCAGTGCCTCAACCCCGGCCTTTGCGCAATTGTATGCGGCCATGTTTGCCTGGGGCTTCCCGGCACGGGTAAAATTGACAATGGTGCCGCTGCCGGCGGCGCGCATGTGCGGGAAAACGGCGCACGCGCACAAAAATGCGGTCAGCAGGTTGTTGTCTATTTCGTGCTGCCAGTCGTCAAGGGAATGGTCGGTCAAGGGTTTGTATCGTGTGAGCCCACCGGCCAAATTGACGAGGATGTCGATCCTGCCGAATTCCTTGATTACCTTCTCGATAGCCGCATTCACCTCGTCCTGTTTGGTCAGATCGGCGGCCAAAGAGAGCAATTTCGTGCCGCGAGCGCGCAGTTCCTGGGCTCTCGCCTCGAGATTGGCCTGAGTGCGCGCCGCGATTGCGAGACTGGCTCCTTCCGCGGCCAGTGCCTGAGCAACGGTTTGGCCCACTTGTCCATCGCCGCTGACACCGGTAACGAGCGCTACCTTTCCGTCTAGGCTTTGTGACATGGCGCTGACTCCCTTTGGATCTGCCGCACTTTGGGAAACTTGCGGATCAAGACCTTAGACGCGTCGCCGAATTAGATGTGAACTCGACGAGTTCAGCCGGATATACAAACTTTAGAAACGAGTAATATATTGCATCATAGCGGACCAATTCCACCCCGGCCAGTGAATACAGGCTGTACCTGGAGAACTCGACGAACTGACGGCAATGGGATTGTGAGCCGGGGGAAGGCGGGGTGGCTTCCACAAGGAGATGGGCGCCGCCGTAGGGGCACAAAGTCTATTCGGACGCCGACTTTGACTATCGACGCGATGCCATCATTGGGAAGCTCCGAGAGTTCGCATGAGTCCTTGCCACGGGCCAAGGTGCCGGATCGGGGCGGGCACCGACTCAAATTTTTCATCGTAGCAAATGACGTGCAGCGATTTATCCTGCACAGAACGGACGACTTGATAGCGCATGCGACGCTCATAACAGCCTGCGAACGAAAAGTGAACATAAAATGTGCAATCTCTACTCAATGACGCGCACGCACGACGCCTAAGCGGCCCTTGAAGGGGAAGCGTTGGATCAGCTAAAATGAACCATATCTTCATGATCCGTTGCTTCGCCGGTTGGGGAAGCGGGGAGCGCGAGATCGGCCGCGCGGCTAGAACGAAATCGCCGGTGGAATCCGGAATGGAGGCGTAGAAAACCATGCAATTCGAGGAGACGAGGGGGCGGTTGGGGTTCCACTTTATGGACGGCAAGGGTGAGCCGCGGCCGGCACCCGCCTATGTCCAGATTTACGTGAAGTCGAGCGCTCTCAGCAGGGTGGCGGATCTTGCAATTTCAAAGCACCTGACGACATCCGCTGAACTCGATACATTTATTGATGACGCCATTGCCGCGCTTCAAGAGCTTCGCGTCGATGCTAAGAATGCGCTCGCATCGGCGAAGCGAGATTGAATCTGCCAGTCTTGCCGCAAACAGAGTTGTCCGCACCTCTCTCACGGTATTGACCGACGCCCTGCCGTTTGGGGAAACTGCGGCGGGTCGGCCAACCCCATAGAGCCGGCCGCGCCAGCCGCGACCAAGCCGACCAAGGAAGCAGCGAAGCGCGAGGCGGTGCAGTACAGCTACCATCTGGCTCATTACCTCGTTGATAGACGTCCCTACGGCTGGTACTTCGCGAAAACCTGGAGCATGGTGGCGGGCGAAAAGCCAATGTGGCTTGGCCCCTATGACTTGCCGCAAGACGTGTGTATCGCCATAGCGCGATCACAGTGCGCCGAACTCAGCAACCGCCATCACGCCCAGTCGTCGTTCCACAAGGTGAAGCCCGGCGATCCCCTGTACGGCTTGCCGGTCGCACCGAAGATGACGGCACCGCCTAAGCGCGGAGGCCAGTCATGAGCAAGGCATCAATGGCGATTGCGTCTCTCAATGACGCAGTGGGCGCCTTTGACTTTGTGTCATTGAACAATCTCCGTCTCACAAGCGGGACCCGATCATTCGGATGCCGCTTAACGGGACGGAGGGTCTTGCTACATTGTACGCCGGAGCAGGCGATTAGCCACGGCTAGCCGCCAGCCCAACGGCTCGATTTTACCACCAGCGAGCATGTCCGTCATAGCCGGTGCGGTGCCACCAGCCGTAGCGGCGCGGCGCCACCTCGGCATCGTGTTTTTCGCGGTGGATGTGGGCGCTGGCTTCGGCCTGGGCCCGCGCGATTTCGCGGCGCTCATAGTGGTCGACGCGACCGTCTTCACGGGCGCGCACGATCATCCGGGTGATCCGGTGTTGCTCTTCGCGCAGCGTCGCCGCTTCGCGGTAGGTCAGCGAGCCGTTGCGGATGCCGTTTTCGATCCGCTCGTGCTGGGTACGCGCCTCGACATCGAAGGAATCGGCAGCAGCCGGGAGTGCGGCGAGCGGGATGAGCGCAAGGGCCAGAGAGAAAGTCATCGAACGCGTGGACGTCATAGGGGTTTCCTCGTAACGAATTGATGGGACGTTGGATTTCATTCCAGCCTTGACGTTGACGCTAGCCGCCAGCGCTTGAACTCGTCCTGAACGCGAAGAACGGTTTCTGTTCATTGAGGGGATCGCTGAGTATGATGCGAGGCCGTGTGATGACCATCGTCGGTAGTGTTTGACCGGCGAACGCGTTTGGTCGACGTATCAGATGAGCGGGACGTATCTGGAGGTGGGTGGGTGACACGACGATTTCAGGATATTTGGATCGATCAATGCGCGGCGGCACGCGCGATACTCGAGCGCCACGGAGACGTTGCCGCTCTCGATTATCTCATCGGCGAGAAGCTGATGCAGTATGCGGAGACCGCCAAACGGCATCCCGAGTTTGCTCGCGATCTGGCCCGGTTCGTGGCGGCGGTGCGCGACATCTTCAGTGCCGAGGATATCTTGGCGTATTCGCAAGATTTTGAGAAATCGATGCGGGCTGATGACCGTGCAGCAGCCTTGCAGTCCGATGATGCGGACGAGGAAGGCGTGCGCGTGACGCCTGCTCAGCGGGCGGAACGGAAACGGCAATTCGCGGTCCTGAAAGAACTGCTGACCGCGGAGCGATTGGGGACGTCGTGATAGGCATTCAACAACAATGTCTCGCTGATCGGAGCGGCACTTCTGACGGGCAAGTGAAAACGGTGCCTGTCCCCGTTTCCGTCAGGGTTTGACATCACTGCGCATTCCGGTCCATCGCGACTAGTGATTCCGATTGATCTAATGGCCGAGTGTAACCGCCGCTTCGCCGATCAGATTTCCAGTGTGTCTCAATCGTGGAAGCACTTCATCGAGCACAATATCGGACAGACAGAGAAGATCGAGCCCCTAAACTCGATGAATACCTACGCAAAGTACGTACAGACCGCCGCGCGTGCGTTCCACAATGAGGCCGACGAGATAACACGTTTCAATGAGACACCTGACGCTGATCGCAAAGATTGAAAAAGTTGCGCGTGAGACATTGCTGGTGTCATTGATGGGAGCTCGTCCTCGCGCGCATCTCTTCCGGTGCGTCATTGCCTAGCTCGAAGCCCCGGCTTTGCGAAACCTGCGTCTCTGACGACCAGCAGTTCGTTGCATTTGCTACACAACAGTCCTAAGATTAATCGGAGTTTGCCCGAGCGCTGCCTCAGGCTCCATATTGCGGAATATCCGTTTGCCGATCCGCTCATGCAAGTTCGATTCATAAAGGCTGCAGAAATACAAAAAGGGCAACTCTCGGCAAAAGGAGATTTTTTCAGGAGGAACCCATGAAGTCCTCGGAGTGGACCCTAATTTCCGCGTCCAGCACATTTTGTAAAGCCGTCCTTGTCGCAGGCGGACTTATGGCCTTTTTGACGAATGGTGTCCTGGCAGAAGCAGTACCCAAGAAAGGGACCGCTACCTACACGACCCACTTCGTGTTCCACCCCAAGTCAACTGTCGACATTCCTGGTGTCGGCAAGGTCGTTGCGCTTGAAGCGGTCGGGCCTACCGAAAACACGAGTGGTGGATGGATGTACGACAAGATGAAAGCGAAGTGCGCGGCGGTAAACGTCGAGTCGGGCGGGAAGAAGTGGATTGATGGCGCCTGCGCGCTCACCGACGCCGACGGTGACGTAATATTCTCGACGTTCGATACGCGTGACCTAGACAAGGCGCAGCCAAAAATGGATTGCGGCACCCATCTCATCACCGGCGGCACCGGTAAGTACAAGGGGATAACGGGACGTGAGCCATTCGCCTGCATTTCCAAGCCGGCACCGGACGAGCCGAAAGACGCCTTCGCCATCGACATCCCGCACAACGCGGAGTGGGAGATCAAGTAGCCTTAGGATCAGCCAAGCTGGTCATGGCCCCGCTGCTCCTTGAATTGGCAGCGGTGGAGAGCCCGCAGAAGCTTGGACCGCGGACGTTCGTGCTTGGATGAAGGACAGTGTGCGCATGGCAAAACAATACCATGCACCAACGAGAAGTCATGGCCTGGGACTGCTCGGACGAAACGCTCCGGCCAGTCGATGCACGACGACAAAGTCCTGCCCGGCAAGTTGCAGGCGGTAGATGTTCTGACGTTTATTGTTGGCGCGGGCCGTGGGCGGGGTGACGGCCGCAGTCTCAATTGCCCCGCCGCTCCGGCGAGCAAGTGTCTGATCCTCGACGCCAATCCGTCGCCGTGGCATTGTGCTGAGCTATCCGTACTTGTCTTGCGTGTAGCGGAGGTGTCGCAATGATGAATGATCCCGAGCTCGTTACAGCGGCTTGGCTAGACCGCCTGACCCCGGAGAAGCACATCGCAGTTCTGAAAGGACCGTTCGGGACGCGCATGCATGGATGGGTCGCGGGTCACGTCACCTACCTGCGATGGAACCGGATCTCGCTGTTAGGTACAACGGCGACGAATACCGCCTCGATGTTTTTCCTCGATTTTGGCGACACCTTATTTGCTGTTACGGCAGCGCATGCCTACGACGCATATCTCGAGGCAAAGAAAAAATCAGTACATAGAGTGAATTGTCAGATCGAGAATATGCCCTTTGATCTGGAGTCCCGTCTTGCTGACAGGGGAACGTCGAAGGCACTCGATATCGCAACATTTGAAATCTCTCGCGATGAGCTGGCGACGATTGGAAAGCACGCTGTGTCGGCTCGGTCTTGGCCGCCACCTGTTGCCGTGGAGGGGCAAGAGGTGTTCTTGGCGGGCTTTTCCTGTCCATCTGGGCTTTGGGCCGGATGGCGGGCGACGACCTTTGGATTATATGTTGGACAAACACCGATAACGAAGGTGACGGACGAACGCGTCGTGTGCGCCTTTGAGCCGGAGTTCTGGATGGCACCCGAGCACGCGCCACTTCCACCCGAGGGTTTCGATACCGCCAATCTGTGTGGTGGCCCTCTGCTCATTCCTGTCGAGAACGACGGCCAATGGCAGTTCGCGCTCGGTGGCGTGATTTCCGATGCCGTATTCAATGATGCCGTTTACGCCGTCCCTGCTCGCTTAATTCATGCAGATGGACGTATAGGGCCGTCGTAAAATTGAGTAATTCTCTGCGGAAATCGCGGGGGTATCGCGGCTGGAGTTCCATGAAATTTTTCCTATGATTAGAAAGATAACATCACGGACCGTGCGGATATGGAGCGGCGGTTCGTGGCTCCGGCCGGACAGCGGGAAGTGCGGATTTATTTCTCTTGTTTAAATTGTCGGGATCTTCCCATACGAAATCTTATGCTCTCGTCTCTAGACTGGAGCTGAAGGGAGGCCTGCTATGACCCAACAGCTTTCAATTGCAGCGCATATTCTTATCAATCCGATTGTAAAAACGCGAATGGTTCTAGCCTTTGCGTGGCATGCCGTGATCGATTATCAGGCGACCAAGTACCGCCCCGAGAAATATTATATGCGCGGCCCCCGGCCAACAGCGGTTCGCTGATCACAGGGGAGACGGTGACATCGTCAAAGCAAATTGCCAATCACGTCTGCTCGCGAGCAATAGCACCAAAATCCGAGGGCGTGTATCTGCGCTCACCCGAATGCTAAGCTGCCTCAGCCGCATCAATCACCGAGTCAACCAGCTCTTGAATCCGGGGATTGGTGTGCTCAAGAACCAACACGGATACGGCGGCGTTTCGTGTGCGCGCCCGTCGTGCTCTGGTGACCAAATCCGGCCGACACGCCTCGATAATAGTGAACACCTCGCGCCGAAGGTGGGCAAGCTCGATTGAG
>JANLYB010000211.1:0-10737 GCA_031365425.1 Hyphomicrobiaceae bacterium | reverse complement strand
AAATGCGGTCCACGAAAAAGCCCTGAGCATCAAGGCTGGACCGCGGGTCGGTGTCGATTACGCTGGACCCATTTGGTCTCGGCGCAGACTTCGGTTCCTGCTCAAAGACATCTGACGAAGAAGCAACAAATGAAGTGGACGACGCGGAACCCACTGTTCCGCCCATGAGTTGCCGACCCCTGATGGAGCAATGTTCCGATCAGTGTAAGAAAGAGCTTATGTTCAACAAATCCGATCGTCGCAAGAGTGAGAGAAGCGAAATGCCATCAAAAACGCGCGCGCATTTCTGCGGCTACTTCGTAAGCCTAACTAGCAAAGATTTGCTGAGTATAAATTGTGAACCGCTCAACTTTGTCTTGGATGTATCGCGGATCCCATCAACGATGGCCCAGCGTCCGCACCATCGATGAGGCCAGCCTCTGCGCTCTCCGCATAGGGCTCCAGCACACCAACCGTGCGGATGCCGGGCGATGCTTTCAGGATCGGCACGACCTCGGTGTCCCAAATGGCGGCCAGTGGGTCCGGACATCGCCGTTCGCGCGGCTTCTGCTTTTGTGACGGCAAACGTGGATCGCCTTCGATCCGGTAGGCAGTGGCCGCCGAGAAGCCAGCCTTGGCGGCGGCAACAGGGACAGCGGTGGGGAGGGTGGTTCGAATGCTCATGTATAGCCTCATCTGGTGATCGGTGATGTGGCGGCCGGACAAAGGCTGATCCCTCAAAATTTGAGACGAATCAGTCAGTTGATTCCGTCGCAAGCCACCAGACCGGATCTTAAAAAGCACGCCGCCGGGGGTGGGCTGAAGTCAGTCGAGCAAGTGCCCTCCCTCCGTCCGCTGCACGTGTCCACGCCCGTGGCTGCGCCAGCCCGCGGTGCGTCGTTTGTTTTAGCTTTTCGTGCCATCATCGAAAACTTCGGATGGCATGCGCCGGCCGTCGAAAATACGCTACTCTGGATCATTCTTGCGCTCGAAGGGGCATTGCTTTTCGTCGCCGCCAATACCGGCTTTCTCGGCGGACCCTCTGTGCTGGCCAACATGGCAGCTGATTCTTGGGTGCCGCACATGTATCGCTATCTTTCGACACGTCTTGTGACGCAAAACGGCATTTTGCTTATGGGGTTTGCCGCACTCGGCATTCTCATCGTGACCGGCGGCAGGGTTTCGCTTCTTGTAGTCCTCTACAGCATCAACGTCTTCCTGACATTTTCACTGTCACTGCTCGGCCTCTGTATTTATTGGTGGCAACAACGCAACGATGATCCCCGTTGGCGGCATCGTTTGGCGCTCACTCTCGTCGGACTCACTGTCACAGCCGGCATCTTGGTCGTCACCCTATTCGAGAAATTTACAGAAGGTGGGTGGATGACCGTGCTCATTACCGGCGCCGTCATCGGCTTCTGCTTACTTAATCACGCGCACTACGCTGGAATTAAAAAGAAAATTGGGATTGCTGATGAAGCGTTGAGCTGGACTGATTATCCAACGGTTGCAGATCCGCCAGTTATTGACCCTGCAGCGCCAACGGCTGTATTCGTGGTTGGCTCAAGTCGAAGTGGCGGCATCTACGCGTTGCATTGGGTTCGCCGCGAATTTCCAAATCACTTCAAGAATTTCATATTTATGAACGCACGAACGGTCGATGCTCAGTGCTATGGCGGCAATGAGACTGTCGAACGCGTTCGCGTCCCCGCCGATCGGGCGCTCAATTATTTCGTCAATTATTGTCATCGCGAAGGACTTGCGGCCAAATCCTATCTTTCGTTTGGCACCGATCCGATCGAGGAACTGACCAAGCTTGCGGAGGTGATCCACGGTGACTTCAACGACTGCATTTTTTTTACCAGCAAATTAATTTTAGACCACGACAATTGGTACATCCGGCAACTTCATAGCGAAGCAGCTTTGACGCTGCTTCGGCAGCTCCACTTACGCGATATGTCGATGGTCGTATTGCCGATGCGTTTGTGAAGCGATACCTTGCCTCGGCGAGAACGGAAAAGACGCCATTTGGAGATGGGGAATAATTTTGAGCAGGTAATTCGGTTTGGCGAGCGCTTGCGCAACGGCTGACGCGTCCAGCGCATGATGCTTGTACCCCATTGTACCGGTCGCGATCGGACCGAACCGTAGTCGAGCGTGCCAACCAGCGTATCCTTGTCGTCGAACAACGCCGGCTGCGCATACTTCTTAGGGAACCCCCAGATTTCCCGCCCGCCGTAGATGGGCGGTCCGTCGTTTAGAAACATGGCATGCGTATAGTTTCCGTCCTTCCCGTTATAGCGCACTGGAATGACCTGCCCCGACTCGGTATAGTCCCCAAAACCCGTTGAATTGGGCATCCGGATGAATTCGTAATTGACGATCGGGTCGTCGAAGGTGAGTGGCTCGGGCAGCACGGCTTCGAGAGCCGCCGTGTCCGTCCGGTAGGAGATGATGAGATATTCGCGGTCGACGAACCGGTAGGGACCAGGGGGAAATGCCGGCGCCGTCAATGGCATCGCGAACGCGCGCTTCTTTACGTCATTGATTTTCATTCGATCGGCTCCGGTGTGGGTATGATGATGTCCCGCGTGAGATCGAGGACGCTCACGCCGTGTTCGGGCCGCTGGCGCTTGATCCAGTCGGGATGTTGCAGCGTGTGTTCGACGTCCGCTTTGCCCGCCTTCCAATGCTCTGCGATGCTGGCGCGGGAGAATTCGTAATCAGTCGATTGCGTCCAGTAGGCAGCCCTGCGGTGGATGAGATGCACGACTGTGATAGCTGCATCGCAGCTGAACTGATCGAGCATCTGCCAGTCGACGCTGTTGCGCACCTCGTCCGGCAGCTTGGCGCCGATCCGCTGCAGAGCGCGCCGCATGGTTTGTAATCGCCTCGTGACATCGGTGTTGAGCCGGGTCCGGCTGGAGAAACGGATATCCTTGGCGCGCTGCTCGATGTCGAACAGGGTCTGCGGCATAGGTCCGCTGGCGTTGAACAGATCGATCTGGAAAATGCACATGTCTTCGCGCGGTCCGCTCCACTCGAGGACATACTCGAGTGGCGTGTTCGAAAGCAATCCGCCATCCCAATAAGGTTCGCCGTCGATGACGATGGGCGCAAAACCGGGCGGCAGCGCCCCGCTAGCCATGATATGGTCCGCCGTGATCGTTTGCCTTGCCGTATCGAAGTACATCATGTTGCCGGTGCGGACCTGAACCGCCCCGACGCTCAACCGCACTTTCCCCGAATTCAGCAGGTCGAAATCGACCAATTCTTGGAGCGTTTCCCGCAGTGGCGCGGTGTCGTAGATGCTGATTGCTTCAAGCGAGCCGGGCGGATGGAACACCGCAGGCGGGAAGCGCGGTTTGAAGAAGCCGGGAATGCCGAGCGATGCAACGAGAGCCGCGCTGGTTTCGTTGAAGATTTTGCGTGTGGTGTCGTCGTGTGCAAGCGGCCGTGTCGTGAGACTGCTCGACACCATACCCCAGAAGCGGCCCAGTTTTTCGACGCGTTCTTCGGGCCGGTTGCCCGCGATGATCGCCGAATTGATCGCCCCGATCGAGATGCCAGCCACCCAGTCAGGCGTCTGCCCCGCCTTGGCCAGCATTTCATACGCGCCGGCCTGATAAGCGCCCAGAGCGCCGCCGCCCTGCAGCACGAGTACGGGCTTTTCCTGCTTGCGTTCCATTTGGTTCATGCGCTCAGTCTCTCTATTATCATGATGCGTCTAGTCGTGCCGGCGCCGGCGATTCTCCCGAGCGCTGAAGAATCCGCCTCAAGTGCAACCCACTCTTTCTTCCGCAGTTCCGTTTCGCGATGCCGCAGGCCGACACTCACTTTCGTAGCCGCCTTGACCACGGTCGAGCATACACGCCTTGGATCGCGGCAAGATCGGCCAAGTAGTCGACCGGCCATCCGAAAAGGCTGCCTTTGCCCATCCAATGTATGCGTACGCCGTAATGAAGTCCCGCGTTCGTCCGTAAACCTGCTCTTGCGCATGCTGTCCTCCATTCAGGAGGGCAGTCTCTCACGAAATGATTGGCCCGAAATTACCGGGGCAGGTCACCTTCAGCTCTTCGCTAGTGATGGGGGGGAACTTGGTTCGCTAGCGGGAAGGTACTAAGCGAGCTGAGCCAGCCGCGTTTGGTGCTACTTTTATTCTTTACTGTGTCAAACTGACGCAATATGTTTATTAGTAGAATATTGCGGGCGCACACGGATGCAGAGGGAATTCACGAGTAGAGAATTCTTGGTGGCCACGGAGCCATCCGCTGTCGGCCAAGTCCTGTACTCGAAAAACGCGATGGACAACGCTACCCGACGAGCCCATGTCGTGGCCGTGACAGTAGGCATACCTTGGTCACCGAAAGGGGCATATCCCCCCGGTGTTTGGGCGCTTGTATTCCCGTAAGCCTGTCGAGGGACCTTTCAACGTCGTAGAAAAATTCTTGGGTGCTCTGCTGATTTCAGCCTAAGATACCACACGGAAGTGGTGGCCTGGGGTGAGGCGCCTGAGCAGCCAGAGCAGTTCGATGTTGCTTCCGGCTCGGGAAGATCCAGTTCCTGTGGTCAGGCGACCCGGCTGCGGCATCTGGCGGTCAATTCACGAAGGTTCTGCGCGACGGTGGCATTCTGACGAATGTCGAATCGCCAGCGACACTGCCGGATTGGGTCACCGATTCCGACATCGACTTCTATGCCGGCGAATTCCAGCGCTCAGGGTTCCGAGGGCCGCTCAATTGGTGTCGCAACATCGATCGCAATTGGGAACAGATTGCACCCTGGAACGATGCCAAGATTCAAGTGCCAGCGCTTTGCATGATCGGCGATCGTGATCCGGTGATGACGTTTCGAGGCATGGACAGACTAATTCCCAACCTGGAACTTTATGTTCCTGGGCTTCGTGAGAAGCACGTTTTGCTTGGCTGCGGGCACTGGATCCAACGCGAGCGATCCGAAGAGGTCTATGCGGCGCTGATCCGCTTCGGCAGGAGCGGCTTTAATCATCATGATCAGATGCTCCAACCTGGCGGCGCTTCATCAGATCGACTTACTCATGCACCTGGGATCTGAACGACACGAAGGTTGTTCGAGATCGGCTTCCTCGCATTGGAAATCGCTATTTCTACCAACTTTTAGACGCATTCCGAAATCGAAGGTTTTGTGTGCCTGATTCAAGATCAGGGCAAAAGTCGTTCTAACGCAGTGGTGCGCGACCCAGTCGAAAAGGTTCGAAGCAACCAGGGTCGTGAAACTTTCTGGATATCGACAGCTCAGTTTCAAATAAGAAGCCGGTCAAATATCAAACCGTCAGCGGAGCCCGCCGGAGAAAGGGGACGGACGCCTAATTTGAGGCGGCGTCCGGCCTACGCGATATTTCCTCAACCTGGCGAGTTTCGCGGGATTCCCGCGAGCACACAGAGAGCACCCAGGCAGAGACTTGCGGCAAGAACATACATTCCGGAATTCGTGCTGCCGGTGGCATCCTTAATGGCGCCAACAAGATAAGGACTCAAGAAGCCAGCCAAGTTACCAACTGAGTTGATGATAGCTATTCCGGCTGCAGCGGCGACCCCTCCTAGAAAAGCCGTCGGCAAAGTCCAAAACAGCGGTAGTGTCGCGAGGATTCCAATTGTTGCAATCGTAAGCGCCGCCATCGAAAGAGCAATCTGGTCATTAAAAAGAGTCGACATAAGCAAGCCGGCAGCGCCCATGACCGCACAGACCGCGATGTGCCAGCGCCGCTCGCCTGTTAAATCGGAGTTGCGGCTGATGAGAACCATTCCGATTGCTGCGGCTCCATAGGGAATTGCCGTCAACAGACCGACCTGCAAGACATCCTTTACCCCGGCGGTCTTGATGAGCTGAGGCAACCAGAAACTGATTCCGTAAAGCCCCATGATGCAACAGAAATAGATGATGGCAAGGAGCCACACCTTGGCATTTGTGAGAACCGATCCGACACTCATGTGCGCCTTAGTTTGTTCATCCTGCTCCAGATCCGACTTGAGAAAAGCTTTTTCGTCGTCGGAAAGCCAATTTGCCCCTTGAACGCTATCGTCCAAGTAAAGCAACACACAAATTCCGACGATGACCGATGGGATGCCCTCGAGCACGAAGAGCCATTGCCATCCCGCCAACCCATTGTAGCCAGCGAAGGCCTGCATGATCCAACCGGACACCGGCCCGCCGATTACGCCTGAGAATGCAATCGCCGTCATAAACAGAGCGATAATACGCGCACGCCGCGCAGCGGGAAACCAATAAGTCAAATAGAGTATGATGCCGGGGAAAAACCCTGCTTCGGCGACGCCCAGAAAAAATCGCATAATATAAAACGACTCGGCCGAGGTGACAAACATCATACCGGAGGAAATGATCCCCCACGTCACCATAATTCGAGCGATCCATACGCGCGCACCCGTGCGGGCTAGCATGAGATTGCTGGGTAGTTCGAAAATAAAGTAACCAACAAAAAAAATGCCCGCGCCAATACCGTAAACGGTATCACTAAATTTCAAGTCCGCCATCATTTGAAGCTTGGCGAAACCGACGTTGACACGATCCAAATACGCCACAACATAGCATAGAAAGAGAAATGGCACCAATCGCCAGACGACCTTGCGGTAGACAGCATCCCCCTCGGCTTGCGCGTGCGCTCCGCCCCTTCCGACAGATGCGATAACATCCATATGTTCCTCCCATTTTTTTTGTTGTCGTTTAAAGCCGTCTTACAATGTAGCTTAGTACATACCGGGCAACGAATGGTAATCGGAAATGAGTGCGATGCCTTCGTGGAATGATGATGTGCCGACGGCGGGCCGTGTTCCCGACAGCATTATTCGACTTGAGTGGTTGCGATGTCTGGTGCCCAGATGCTCCGCAGGACGCGAAGCATCGCGGCCAGCCGAATGTCATCGATCCGATCCCGTGGGTAGATGAATGAGAGCGCACAGGGTAGTCGCACGCCGCTCCAGATCGCGATTTTACCCCGCGCCGCAGCTGATTGGGCAATTTCTTCCCTCATGAGGCATAGCCCAACCCCTGCCTTGACGAGCGCGATCATCGATGATTCCTCTCCTGCTCGTCCAAGCGCGAGGAACCGCTCGACCTCCAACGTGACGTATGTGATAGTGTTCACATGGCATTCGTATTTGCTTTTGCCCTCTGCGGCGCGGCAATTCTTTACGTCTTCATCGCGCTTCGCGTGCTGCGGCAGTACGAACGCGGCGTCGTGTTCTTTCTTGGAAAATTTGAGGGTGTGCGCGGGCCTGGGCTCACGCTGGTCTTCGTTCCCATCCAACAGATGGTGCGCGTATCCCTGCGCACCGTCACAATGCAAATCCCGTCGCAAAAGATTATCACGAAGGACAACGTCTCGATCGATATTGCGGCGGTCGCCTACTATCACATATCCGATCCCGAGAGTTCTGTGATCGTGATTGAGAACGTCTTCGATGCGATCAATCAGATCAGCCAGACTACCGTGCGTAATGTCGTTGGACGATTTAGCCTCGACCAGCTCCTCTCGGATACTGCGGCCATCAACGAGCAGATCAAGGACGTTATCGACAAGCACACGGAACCCTGGGGCACGCAGGTGACAGCGGTAGAGATTAAGGACATAGTCCTCCCAGAAAACATGCAGCGCGCAATGGCCAAGGAGGCCGAGGCCGAGCGCGAACGCCGCGCGAAAATTGTCGCAGCCGAAGGCGAATTCCAAGCTTCGGTGAAGCTCGGCCAGGCGGCGGACATCATCGCACAGCATCCAGTGGCCCTTCAGCTTCGGACTCTCCAGACCATGGCGGAAATCGCGACCGAAAAGAATTCAACCATCATCTTCCCTGCGCAATTTATGACAACGGTGCAGGAAGCGTTCGCCGTGTTGAATAAGGATTCGGCGTCAAAATAGCTTGAAGGGGCATTCTGGCTTTAACGACTCAAAAAAATCTTTTTGTAAGATAGCCAATGGCGCCAGACTTAGACTTTCCGCTGCTCAGGGTGCTTCGGACGAGCCGCCGGTTACGAGCGACAGTCGAAACTGACCCGAATCTGCCCTCGGGGGCGTCGCCGAAGCCGACACGAATTTTTTGGGCTTTGCATCCGGCCAGCGGAAGTAGAGAGGCGCATGCCTTGATACGATGACGCGCGAGCCAGCCGCATCAGAAATACCAAGCCTTGCCGCACTGGTTTCCCGCATTTGGGCTGGCCTGGCTAAATCCGGAGACTGATGGCCTGGGCTGCGACACCCAGAACGCTGCAGACAGACAAATGCCTTAAGTTGGTCCTCGCAATCCGGCGCTGCTGAACAATATCCAGGGTGGGCATGTACAGATTTCCACGTCGCTATGCGCCGTTCATTTTCGGTGTCATTCAAGCGGCCCTAACAACCGGGATGCGCAGGATCTCGTTGGCTTGCCGAAGCTCGCGGTTCTCGCGCTCCAGGGCCTTCACCTTCTCGGCCATGTCCGTCGCCACGCCAAGCTTGCGCCCGCTGTCAACCTCGGCCTTCTTGACCCACTCGTTCAGCGTCTGCGGCACGCAACCGATCTTGCCCGCAATCGATAGGATCGCGGCCCATCGCGAGGGATGTTCCGCCTCATGATCCAGAACCAGCCGCACCGCGCGGGCACGGACCTCACGCGAAAACTTGTTCGTTGTCTTGCTTATCATGGCGCCACCTTCTCAGGAGTTGGAACCTCCGGCAAACCCGGAGCGGTTCAAGCTGAGTAATTTCCGAGTCTTGCTCCCAGGCCACGTGTTGAACCATTAAGACAAGATAGTTTGCCCTTTCTGGGCCATGTCAGGACAAGAGATCCGTGGCTGTAATACTTATCGTTGAAGACGATGCGCTGATGCGATGGCCACCGAACATTCTCGGCCTGCTGCGTGGACGCCGATGACGAACGCGATTTACGCGCCTCGACGAGTTCGAGGCGATGCAAAAGAGCAAGCGGGAGGCACGGCAACAGGCAGCGCAGCACGTGAGCAAACTCACGCAAGCCTTTGAGGGTGACCATTACCGTGCGTCGTCGAACGAGTAACCTCAAGCGTCAGAAGATCGGAGTGCAGAATTAAAGTCGGCGCCACCATCATCCACCCCGGGTTAACTTTGGGGTGACAGCTCAACGATTGGAATTTCAAGTTCGGTGATCGATGCTGCGTAGTAGCTGATAATTAAGGAGGAAGTGTCGCGGATTGAGACGATGCCATTTTCGTGTCGACGACTTACCCAGTTTTTCGATGATGCTTTTTTTCTAAGCGAGCACTGATGCAATTTTGGCGTAGCATTACGACGTAAGTTTAAGCTAACACTACTTTTATTGGAATGCGCCCTGCACTTTGCTTTTCGCGAGTTTTTCGTCGGCTTACCAGTTGCATGCAAGCATCTACCAATTTGATAAAGGCAGTATGGTATGCGCACAGAACGGGAAGAGCATGTCGACGCCGGGACTCAACAGAAGAGTCTGAAGAAGCGAAATTTTCCGGACGTTAGTGACACGAGCAGTGGCTTATCTCACATCGAAACACTCCCCCTTGGGGGCCCACCTGCAAACAGTTCCGATACGCGGTCGGTACTCATGAACGCGATCGTTGTTATCGATTCACGCTCGCTCACGCGCGATTGTTTGGTGTGTGCACTGCGAACAATAACCGACACGCCAATCCTCTCTCTGCCCACAGTCGAGGCGTGGCTAGCAGTTGGCGACAAGGTGCCGGCATCGGCAATCCTGTTGTGTATTTCGGGAAGGAATCGCGATCCAGATACTCCGCGTCAACTGGCGGTGATCGAGCAAATCAGTGATTGCATCCCGATGCTCATATTGGGTGAAACGGAAGATCCAGACCAGATCATGGAATTCCTTGAGCGCGGGGTTCGCGGCTACATTCCGACCAGTATGGCGCTCTCAGTTACGCTGCAGACGCTTCGTCTCGTGGCTGCTGGCGGTATGTTCGTTCCCGCGAGCAGCCTCGTGGCATCGTACCGCCAGCGAGCCCGTTCAGGTCATGCCGGCAAGGACGAACTGGACATGTTCACCTCACGTCAGGCGGCCGTTGTCGCAGCCGTGTGTCTGGGCAAGCCGAACAAGGTGATCGCGTACGAACTTGCTATGTGCGAAAGCACTGTCAAGGTGCACGTGCGCAACATCATGAAGAAGCTCAAGGCGAAAAATCGGACGGAAGTGGCCATGATCGTAAAGGGCCGCCACAACGATTCTCACCTCAAGATCATGGATCACCGGCAGCGGACGCTTTAGGTTTATTGCAGGCGAGGGCATGAAGTCTGCAAGACGGGGCCGCGTCGGGGACGCGAAGGGCTAGAGCCCCTTCTCGGGCAGCAGATAGTTCTTGATAATAATGTTCATGCTGCGAGCCCACGACTCATCTGTATCGCCGCGCATATCAACGCTGTGAACGAACGACATTTTGTTGGCTGTTACATCGGCCATGTAGACGTTCAGGTTCAAGATCAGCGTTGAGATTTTCTGGACGTTGATCCACGCGATTTCATCGACTTTTAGCTCCTTGCCAAAATCAATGTCGCAGCCGCCGCATTCGCCAATGTTTTGGGCTTTGGCAACGCGGGCCTTCATATCCGACGGTACCTCGATGAACTTGTACTTTCCGGTGGCTTCCAGCTTGGCTTTTAAGGTGTCTTCCAGTACTTGAAGCCGAGCCGTTTCTTCCTTCGTCGTCGGAACAAGGTCGTATCCACCCGGTGAAGGCCGCCTTGTGGGGTGGGGGCGGATCAGGTTG
>JANLYB010000192.1:0-29732 GCA_031365425.1 Hyphomicrobiaceae bacterium | reverse complement strand
ATGCCGATGGTCGAGACTTCGGTCGCCGTTGCGACGCCTTGCATCACCGCGCCACGAATGACAAACGGAAGGGCGATCGCGGGAGCGGCGATCCACATCGACTTCATCACGACAGGGGCTTTGGATTTGACGATGTTCGACACGTCCTCATTGCGATAGCGGTAGTGGACGAGAACACACAACGAGAGACCGAGGACGATGCCGGGCAGCAAACCGCCCGTGAACAGAGCCGCAATCGAAACCCCGGTCACCGATCCGATTGTGAGCAGCACGAGGCTCGGCGGAATGGTTTCCGTCTGGGCGCCCGTTGCCGCCAGCAAGGCGACCAGATCGCCCGGCTTTGCACCGCGCTTGATCATCTCGGGAAACAGTACCGGCGTCACGGCGGCCATATCGGCAGCCTTCGATCCGGAAATGCCGGAAACGAGATACATGGCTCCGATCAGCACATACGAGAGCCCGCCGCGTACGTGACCGAGCAGGTGAGCCAGGAACCCGACCATCGCCCGCGCCATTCCGGTCATCTCGATAATGAGACCGAGGAATACGAACAGCGGCACCGACAGCAGGATGAGATGGCTCATGCCTTCGTCCATACGGCCGACCACGACTACGGTCGGCGTTCCCGTCGTCAGCTTGAGGTAGGCGACGGTCGCTAGCCCGAACGAGAACGCGATGGGCACGCCCCCCAGCACGCAAGCGCCGACGATGACGACAAAGAAGATGACGAGGTTCAAATTGCCGAGTGTGCGCAGAAACGGTTCGGCCAGGAATGCCAGCCCGGCGACTGCTGCGAGGGCAGCGACGACGCCAGCGACCCGCATCAGATTGTCCGCGCGGATCAGCTTGAGGGCGGCGAAAACGGCCATCAGGCAGATGCCGACGGGAAGGGCTGCCGCCCGCCAGCCGCTCGCAATATCAAGTGCCGGCAAGGTGATGAACATCTCGTCCTCGGCATATTCGATGCCGGGTTTGATGACGGCGAGCAAAAACACAAGCGGCGCTGCAATTGCCAGTGTTTCGAGGATTGCTCGCCACTTCGGCGACGCCTTCGAGACCAGCGCCGTCATGCGCATGTGTTCGCCACGCTGGAACGCGATGACCGCGCCCAGCATCGCGAGCCAAACGAACAGCATCGAGGCAAGTTCGTCGGACCACACGATGGGGCGGTGAAACCCGTATCGCATGGTAACACCGGCAAACAACACGATGATTTCGGCGAGCACCAGAAGGGCTGCGGGAAACTCCACAGCCGCAATCAGCATATTTTCGAAACGATGAACTGCACCACGCCATCCTGCCGGACGCAATTGGGCATCGATTTTAAGGTTTGCGGGCGCATGTTCCATGATGATCAGCCCAGCTTGCCAACAGCAGCTTCAAGGAGCTTCCAGGCTTCATCGCCGTACTTGCTGTGCCATTCCGCATAGAACGAGGTTTTGGCGAGGGCGGCGCGGAAAGGTTCGCGATCGACGTCAAAGAACGTGACGCCTTTGCTGGTCAGGTCGGCTCGCAGCGATTGGCTCAATGCAGCGATGTCGGCCCGCTGCTGCACGCCAGACTGGTCGAATTCCTTGACCACAATGCCTTGCATATCTGCCGGCAGTGCAGCCCAGGCACGGCGGTTGGCGAGGATAAGATAGCCGTCCCAGACGTGGCCGGTCATCGAACAGAACTTCTGCACTTCGTAGAGACGCGCCGAAGCGATGATCGCCAGCGGATTTTCCTGGCCCTCGACCACCTTGGTCTGCAGCGCGGAATAGAGCTCATTAAAGTTGATCGGCGTGGCACCCGCTTCCAACGTCTTGAACACGGAGGTCAGCATGGGGGCTGGTGGGACGCGGATTTTAAAGCCCTTCAGGTCATCGGGCGTTTTGATCTCGCGGGTCGACGACGTGATCTGACGGAAACCATTGTCCCACAGCTTGGTCGGGGCGACGATACCGGCTTTGCCGATCTGCTCGCGGATGTAATTGCCAAGCGGGCCATCCATCGCTTTCCAGACCGCGTCGTAATCTTTGAATGCGAAGCCAGTATTGACGATGCCGGCAACCGGTACCAGCGTGGCCAGGATCGAGGCCGACAAGTTGAAAAGCTCGACGCCGCCGTTGCGGACTTGGCCCAAAAGATCGGTGTCCGACCCAAGCTGGTTTGCCGGGAAGACCTTGATATCGACGCGGCCGCTGGTGGCTTCGCGGATGCGGTCGGCAGCCTCCTGCGCGCGCTTGTTGACAGGGTGGGTCGGGTCCTGGCCGGTCGCAAGTTTGTAGGTGAACTCGGCTGCCTCACCGCGCCTGGACAGGATCGTGAACAGCGGCAATGAGGCCCCTGCAGCGAGCAGGTGGCGGCGCGTCAGGCCGGTCTTCTTAGGCGTGTTTGTTGTCATCGTCTCTCTCCCTGGTTTTCGTGTGACCGGTTGACCGGCGTAATTTTGTTGTCTCTGCCGGCAATTCAGGCCGATGCGTTCGGATCGGTCTTTCGCTTGCGGACGGAACCTTGAAGGCTGTGGTAGGCGCGGATCACCTGGCTATCGTCGACCGCGCCAAAGCCCTGTCCTGACACGGCCAGAAACATCTGTTGAGCAATGGCAGCCATTGGAAGCGCGACGGACGCATCGCGTCCTGCTTCCATGACGATGCCGAGATCTTTCACGAAAATATCAACGGCACTGGTGATGATGGGCTCGTCCTGCAACATGCGTGGTCCCCGGTCCCGCAGCATCCAACTCGACGCCGCCGACCCCGAAACGATATCGAGCATCACCTCCATAT
This sequence comes from Hyphomicrobiaceae bacterium, assembly GCA_031365425.1. Taxonomy (GTDB): domain Bacteria; phylum Pseudomonadota; class Alphaproteobacteria; order Rhizobiales; family Hyphomicrobiaceae; genus JANXVY01. The sequence continues at coordinate 26,961 of JANLYB010000192.1, read as the reverse complement.
CGAGCCCCAGCTTCTGAGCAAGCGAGAGCGCTTCTGCGGCGACCGCCAGATGGGTCCCGCACAGCAATTGGTTGACCGCCTTTGCGGTCGCGCCCTGGCCGGGCTTATCGCCGACGCGGACGATCTTGCTCCCCATGGCGGAAAGCACGGGATGGACACGCGCAAACAACGCCTCGGGAGCCGCCGCCATGATCGTGAGGCTTCCAGCGATGGCCCCGACAACGCCACCCGAAACGGGCGCATCGACGAAATGAAAACCAGCCTTATTGACCCGTTCAGCAAGTCCGGTGACTGCGGACGGCGGGCACGTCGACATCAAGATGACCGTCGCGCCCGGCGCCAGCGCCAAGATTGCGTTAGTGGAAAACAGCGTGTCCTCGGCTTGGGCCGCATTCACCACCATGAGCACGGCAGCATCGGCCCCGGAAAAGGCATCCGCCACCGAATCCGCACTGGTGCCACCAGCAGTTGCCAGCGCTTCACAGGACGATGCGCGCAGATCGTAACCGCGCACTCGGAACCCGCGCGCTGCGAGGTTCTTCGCCATCGGCAGCCCCATGGAGCCAAGGCCAATGAAACCGATCTTCGTCATATGGGCCTCCTCTCCTTGGGACTGGACCAGAGCGATCCGATTACAACCAACCTTTGATTTGACGGCAGACTTCGCTGGTCGAGATGCCATAGCGATCATGCAGGGTTGGCAGCGCGCCTGCGTCGAGGAACGCGTCTGGCAATCCGATGTGCTCGAAAGCGGGATGTACCCGCGCGCGCATCAGCGTCATTGCGACCGCCTCGCCCAAGCCGCCAATCACTGTGTGGTTTTCGGCGACGACGACCAAGCGTCCGGCCTTGCGGCACTGAGCGATGATCGCCTCCGTGTCGAGCGGCTTGATCGTTGGCACGTGCAGCACGGCAACATCGATCTTGTCCTTGGCCAGCTCCTTTGCGGCTTCGAGCGCCCGCATCGTCAGGATGCCGGATGAAATGACCAGAACGTCAGCACCCTCGCGGATCAACTTCGCCTTGCCGAGTTCGAACGTGTAGCCGTATTCATCGAGCACCATCGGTACTTGCCCGCGCAACAGCCGCATGTATGCCGGGCCTTTGTGTGCGGCGATGGCGTACGTCGCCTGCTCAGTTTCAAGCGCGTCGCACGGATCGATCACCGTCATGTTCGGCATGGCGCGGAACAGCGCCAGATCCTCGGCTGCCTGATGGCTTGGACCGTAGCCGGATGTCAGGCCCGGCAATGCGCAGACGATTTTCACATTGCGGTCCTCTTCCGCGATCGTCTGGTGGATAAAGTCGTAGGCGCGACGCGAGGCGAACACCGCATATGTGGTGGCGAACGGCGTAAAGCCTTCTGCAGCCAGACCGGAAGCGGCGCCAAACAGCAACTGTTCGGCCATGCCCATCTGGTAGAACCGGTCCGGGTATTCTTTCGCAAAAATGTGCATATCCGTATACTTGCCGAGATCTGCTGTCATGCCGACAATGCTGGAATGCGTGCGTGCCAGCTCGACCAAAGCATGTCCGAAGGGTGCTGATTTCGTCGCCTGACCCTCGCCTGCAATCGAAGCGATCATGGCCGATGTGGTCAGGCGCGGTTTGACTGATGACTCAGAATTCGATCGAGTTTTTGACGGTTTTTTCATTTGCCTCTCCCGGCCTCGAGCGCTGCAAGCGCAAGCTGCCATTCGTGTTGGTCGACACGGATGAAGTGGTTCTTCTCGCGTGCTTCCAGGAAGGGGACGCCCTTACCCATCAGCGTGTCGGCGATGATAATGCGTGGCTTGGGTTCCGGATGCGCACGCGCTGCGTCGAACGCGGCCACAACCGCATCGAGATTATTGCCGTCGACGCGTTGAGTGAACCAGCCGAATGCCTGCATCTTGTCGACGAGCGGTTCGAACCCCATCACCTTCGAGGACGCATCGTCGGCCTGCTGATTGTTGATGTCGACAATAGCAATGAGGTTGTCGAGCTTGTGGTGGGCAGCCGACATGATCGCTTCCCAAACCGAGCCCTCGTCAAGTTCGCCATCGGAGAAAAGCGTGAACACACGCGCGCTGGACTTCTTGCGCTTGAGCCCGAGCCCCATGCCGACGGCGATGCTGAGGCCGAGGCCTAGCGATCCGCCCGACATTTCCATTCCCGGCGTATAGGACGCCATGCCGGACATCGGCAGCCGGCTTTCGTCAAAACCGTAGGTTTCGAGTTCGGCTTCTGGAATGATGCCGGCTTCGATCAGCGCGGCGTATAGGGCGATGGCATAGTGCCCGTTCGATAACAGAAACCGGTCGCGGTCATCCCACTGTGGATCGTCCGGGCGGTATTTCATCGCGTGAAAGTATGCTGCGGCAAGCACATCAGCTATGTCGAGCGCTTGCGCGATATAGCCCTGGCCCTGCACCTCACCCATTCGAAGCGCGTTGCGGCGGATGTGATAGGCGCGATCAGCGATGCTCTTATTGGGAATGGTTGTGCGAGGATCAGCCATGGATCAGCATCCCCCCGTTGACGTCGATAACCGCGCCGGTCACGTAGGCCGACAGGTCGGAGGCGAGGAACAGGAAGATGTTGGCCACATCCTGCGGCACGCCGAGGCGGCCGATGGGGATGTTTTCGAGGATCTTGACGCGGTTTTCGTCGGAGATCTTTCCCGCATTGATGTCGGTCTGAATGAGCCCCGGCGTTACACAGTTGACCCGGATGCCGTCGGGCCCAAGCTCGCGCGCCATCGCCTTGGCCAACCCCAGCACGCCGGCTTTTGCCGCGGAATAATGTGCGCCGCCGAGGATGCCCCCGCCGCGCTGGGCCGAAACCGACGACATGCAAGCAATCGCCCCGCTCTTGCGGCCGCGCATGTGAGGCATGAGGGCCTGCGACAGATACAGGACACCGCGGAGGTTCACGTCCTGGATGCGGTCCCAGCTCGCCGGGTCAATGTCCCAAACCTTGATGGCCTGAGTTACGCCCGCGTTGTTGATGAGAATGTCCACGTGGCCGAAAGCCTCGACGACCTCGGCCACCGCACTCGCGCAGCTCGCCTTGTCTGTGACATCGCACCTGGTGCCGAAATGATGCGGGCCGAGTTCGGCTGCGGCACGCTTTGCGCCCGCCCCATCGACGTCGAGAATGGCGACCCGGGCGCCTTGTGCCGCGAACAATTTCGCCGTCGCAAATCCGATGCCGCGTTCGCCTGCGGCTCCTGAGATGACTGCGGTTTTGCCTGCTAGAAGCATGAATTTGATCCTCTTTGGAAATATACTGCTGCGAGATGCTATGTCGCAGCTAAGCGAAAATGAAAAACGCAAAGATTGCGCTAATCGATGAATTGAGTTCATCTATCGAGTCATGAACAACATCCCACTAGGTGCATTGCGTGCTTTCGAAGCGGCCTCCCGCACCGGTTCGTTCGGCTCGGCGGCCAAGGAACTCAACATCTCGTCGAGTGCGGTCAGCCACGCGATCCGCAACCTCGAGCAGGTGATCGGTGCCACGCTGTTTGAACGCGAGGGCCGCGCCGTGCGACTGAATCCGGCCGGGGAGGCCCTATTCCGCCACGTTTCAGCAGGCTTTGCCGAAATACGTCACGGCCTGCAGATGGTCGGATCGAAGTCTGCCAATTTCCTGCGGTTGCACTGCGCGCCCAGCATGGCCGCCCAATGGCTGATGCCGCGCTTGAGCCGTCTCATGGCAGAATTGCCGGGCTTGGAAGTCCGCCTGTCGGCGGGTACCGACTACCCAAATTTTCTTAACGATGAATTTGATGCAGATATTTCGTACGGACCACCACGCCAGGAAGGCTTGGTTTCGCTGCCACTGGGCGAAGAAACTGTGACGCCGCTCTGCACGCGCGAACTCGCCGCACAGATCCATGCCCCAGCCGATCTCCTCGCCCATGTCCTCATTGAAAGCGAACACAAGCGCGTGCGCTGGAACTCCTGGTTTGCAGCCAACGGCATGACGGCACCTGCCCCGCGCGGCAGCCGCTTCGACCGCAGCTTCATGGCCATCGCCGCCGCCGCCGACGGCCTCGGCGTCACTCTGGAATCAACGCGCCTAGCCCAACGCGAAATCGAGCGTGGGCAGCTTGTCGCCCCGCTCGCCGGGATCGCTCATGACGTCACTTACATCGGACATTATCTGGTGTTTCCAGTGCAGGCGCGGTCACGGCGATCGGTGCGAATGTTTGCCACGTGGATGGCGGGAGAACTCAATCTCGATTGGCCGGCATTTTAGAGCCTGCCGCCGTCCACGAAAAAACGTTCTGGTACAAACGAATATCGCCGGTGCGAAGCCGGGCGGGATCGTTCGCAGGATTTTTACGGGATTGGCTGGGGTGCCAGGATTCGAACCTGGGAATGGCGGAATCAAAATCCGCTGCCTTACCACTTGGCGACACCCCAACACGTTTCGCGGGCATCTAGCCGACGGCGACGTGGGGCGCACCATAGTCAGTCGATGTGTGGCCTGCAACCCGTGTCTCACGTGCGGTGCAAAAGTTTTGATCGTACCCGGTTGAAACGTCGCGCCGTTACGATCCAACAGGACGCTTGCATGATTGTGCTGGTTGCGGCAAAAACGAACGCTTATCCGAAAGTCTAACGCTCGCCAGGACATCAATCCCATGAAAAAGCGCCTGCTCATTACTCGCCGTCTGCCGGAAGCTGCCGAAGCGCGGGCTCGCGAGACGTACGATGTGGTTCAGCATGCCGACGACCGGCAAATGGGCATGGATGAAGTGCTGGCGACGGCCAAGACCGTCGACGCCCTGCTGATTACGCTGAACGAGAAGTTCCGCTCAGACGTCGTCGCGAAAGTGCCCGATAACATCAAGATCATCTCCACGTTTTCGATCGGGTTTGATCACATCGATATTCCGGCCTGCAAGGCACGCGGCATCCAGGTCGGCAATGCCCCTCACGGGGTGACGGTTGCCACCGCCGAAATCGCGATGCTGCTGCTGTTGGGCTCGGCGCGGCGGGCGTCGGAAGGGGAGCGGATGATCCGGGCGCGGTCGTGGCCGGGCTGGGCGCCCCTGCAACTCGTCGGACGCCGATTGGACGGGAAAAAACTCGGCATCTACGGCTTTGGCAAGATCGGGCAGGCGCTGGCGCAGCGCGCACGCGGGTTCGACATGGAAATCCACTATTACGACATTTATCGCCAGCCGCCTGAGAAGGAAAAGGGTGCGATCTATCATGAGACGCTCGACAGCTTGCTGGCAGTGTCCGAGTTCTTCTCGATCAACGCGCCATCGACACCCGAGACACGCTACTTCTTCAATACCGCAACCATCGAGAAGTTGCCCAAAGGTGCTATTGTGGTCAATACCGCAAGAGGCGATCTTGTGAACGACGCCGATATGATCGCGGCGTTGAAATCCGGTCGCCTGGCGTATGCCGGGCTGGATGTTTTTGCTGGCGAGCCTGCGATCAACGATGGGTATTACGACCTGCCGAATACATTCCTGTTCCCGCATCTGGGGTCGGCGGCCATTGAGGCGCGCAATCAGATGGGGTTTGAAGCGCTTGACAATATCGATGCAGCGTTCGCCGGAAAGGACATGCCTTTCAAGCTGACGTGAACCGTTTGTCTACGAACGGCTGCTGAGGTCCGACGGGTTCCGCCTCGTGTTCCTTGAGCGCCGCAGCGGCCCTTTCGCCCCCCGCGAAAGGGCCGTTTGCGTTTCGGCTTGTGTGGTCAGTCTAACAGCGGCTGCCACCGTCCAGATATAATTTTACACAACCCGTGGCTGTTGCCGATAAAGACATAAGTCCAAGCGGTGAGTACGTGACCGCCGGCCAGAGTGGCCTGGACTTGACGCCGCACATACTCGTCATCGTCGCCGCCAGTCAGGCCTTCATACCCGTCAAGCCAGCCCAGCGTCGTGGCTGTATCGAGCAATCGATAGACGCCTCCGTGGACCGTTTCCAAGCCGTGTGTCAGGCCGGGATAGTCACCGAGGTTTAAGAGGACGCCTGCTGTGTGAGCGGGTCCGAGAAAAACGCCCTCCACCCTCAATCTATTCCGTTCGGCCACGCCTATTTTACCTTTCGCGTGGGGAAGGAGCGTGCCGTAGACAAAAAGAAACGGCTCCATTGTCTTCTCGCGCGGTTGTTAGCAGGAATTCATGACAGAGTTTCAGAAGCAAATTTTTTGAAGCCAGACTGCGACGCGCCGGTTATGAGCACGGTGGGTGATGCTATCGTTAGAGGCGATGGGGTTATGATGGTGCTCGGGAAGAAAGATGCAAGCGGTCAGGCACACGTGGAATGCCATAGCCCAAATGTCTAAAAAGAGAAGGTGGACAGTTTGCGGCCACATGCTGCCTTAATATTGGGTATGGATGCCAGCGGGGTCACCCGTTTCGTAATAGTTTGAGGACGTTGTAGTTTTTGCGTCCAGTCCCATGAGGCTGGTGTGCGTTGATCGTGGGAAGGTATGGCCAGCGAGTTGGACGATAAAGAGGGCGATCGTAAGAAGGTGCGGGTCACACCTCCGGCGGCGACAGACGGGGACCGGCCGGGTCGCAAGGGCGAGGTGACGCCGGAGGTTGCACGCGTTGTCAACCTGCTTCAGCGCCTTGATAAATTGCATTCCAAGCCGCCGGCAAACGAGCCTCCGCCCGTGCCGCGCGGCGATCATGCTGGCTTGTCATCATTGAGCGAACGGCCCCGTGATCGGGCGGGATTGCGTGCTGTGCCTTCAGCGCCGATAGCCTTTACGCCTCCGCCGTTACCGCCGGTGTCAACGCGAGACGATCTCCCCTCGGTGTTGAAGGGGCCGTTCCCGCTTGGCAATGACGCGACCAAGACAGGGCCCGCTGTCTCCGCGCAGCAAGCAGCTGCTCCAGTCGCCGCCCCTTTTGCCGCCGCTAAACCAGACCGGGCGCAGACTAAGGAGAAACGGGACAATCCTCCCGTTGTCCTGATCGGTTCGGTCATCGTCGGGTTGGTCGTATTGGGCGGGCTGGGTCTGTATCAATTCCAACGTGGCGCACCTGTTGCACGGCGTGATCAAGCGCTCCCGGAGATGTCGACTGGGGGAGGTCAGGCGCGCGCCAGCGCTGCAGCATCGCTCGTTCCAGCCAACACCGCTGATGGCGCTGGCGCTTCGTGCGCTGCCAGCTTGACCGGTACTGATCAGGGCGTGGTCACGATAACCATGACCGATTCATCGCGCGCCGGTCAAATGACAACAATCGCCGTCGATGATTTGAACTATCGCTCGGCGTTCGACGCAAAAGGTGTGTTGCGGTTCGAAGCACCTCTCTTAGCTCAACAGGCCGTGGTGCGCTGGGATCGGGCCAATGGTCCGTCGTGCGAAAGGCAGGTTGTTATGCCCAACGCTGGCGGGATGCTGCGGATCGCTCTGGTCTGGTCAGGTGAGGCGGCGCTCGACCTGCACGTAATCGAACCAAATGCCTGGTTTGGCGGCCCGAGCGGGCACATCTCCAGCCTTAATCGCAATGCGGATCAAAGCCACGGTGCCGGCCTCATCCGGGCATTCGGCGATATTAAGGGCGCAACGAAGGCAATTGTCTACACCGTCGAAGCAGCGCGGATTGCGCCGGGCGGGGTGTTGAATGCGTTCGTAAAACCTGCCTCCAACGATGCTAAAGAGAGTGCTGCGTGTGCAGCTAAAGCCCCGGCAGACGAAGAACGGCAGGTCCAATATCAAGTGCTGATCCTGCGGACGCAGGCGCAGTCAGGCGAGGTCCAGACCGAAACAAAATCATTTGCGATCGGAATCAGCCCTTGCGAGGCCGATGGCGGGGGCGGCCGGGGCGAGCGCATCATCGTAAGGAACTGATAGCAACCCTTTGATGATTGTTCATTTGTTCCAGCGATAAGGACGCAAAGTGAGCGACATGAGGTGCGGCGGCAGCCGCAAGTGACAACGTCGACAGCATCAGCGTGGAAGCCCGTATTATGACAGTCAATCGCCGGGCATTCATGGGGCAGATCGCATCGGGTTTCGCAGCGATGTGCGGGGCAGGCGCTGCTGCGCATGCGCAGCCAGTAGCGATCGCCAAAGCGGGAACGAGCGCGCGGGTCGTCATCGTCGGCGCGGGCTCGGGCGGGGCGACGCTGGCAACGTATCTGCGGCGGTTGGCGCCAGAGATTTCGGTCACCCTGATCGAACGCAATGGCCAGTTGATCACGGGTTCGTTTTCCAATCACGTCATCGGCGGCTTCAAAGGCATTGAGCAGGTCACGCATTCTTACGATGCGCTCAAGGCGCGCGGTGTAACATTTGTCCAAAGCGTCGCTGTCGACGTTGATACGACCCGCAAGGTCGTTACTCTGCTCGATGGCCCAAAGGTCAGTTATGACCGGCTTGTGCTGGCGCCCGGTATCGATCTCAAATTCGAGGCGATTGAGGGGTATTCACCAGCTGTCGCGAAATCCATTCCGCATGCCTGGCGTGGCGGCGAACAGATGCTGCTCTTGAGGTCCCAACTGGAAAGCATGGCCGAGGGGGGGACGGTGGTTATGTCGATCCCTGCCGAGCCTTTTTCTGGTGCAACGGCTGCCTACGAGCGGATTTGCGTGATCGCCCACTACCTTAAAACGCGGAAGCCAAAGTCAAAGTTGATCGTGCTGGATGCCAATCGCGGGTTTGCCATGCAGGAGATATTTAGCGCGGCGTTCAAAGGTTACTACGCCGGCGTCCTGGAATTTGTGCCCTCGACGCAGGCCGCGAGTTTCGACATTGCGTCCGTCGATCCGAATGCAAAAATGGTCACGACCCGAAGCGGCATCGGGTTCAAGGGCGCGGTCGTCAATATCATTCCGCCGCAAACGTCCGGAGGTATTGCATTGCGGGCAGGTTGCGTTGAAGCCGATTGGTGTCCAGTCGATGCGCAGACCTTCGCGTCGCGCAAAGTGAAGGACGTTCATGTGATCGGAGACGGGGCTCTGGCTGCCGAAATGCCCAAGACGGCATTTGCCGCCAACAATCAAGCCAAGCTGCTTGCAGATCATCTGGCGCAGACATTGGCAGGCAAGGAGAGCTTTCCGGTGCGCCTGCGCGATACGATCTGGTCGTTTGTGGCGCCCGACGACTACGTCAAGTCCGGCGGGATCTATCTGCCGGGCAAGAAGGAGGGCCGCAGCCTGTTGGTGGGCTCGGACCGGTTTTCATCAGCCGTCGCCGACGATCGCACCGAACGGCGGGCGAATGTCGATGAGGCCGCTGGTTGGTACGCCGGCATCACCGCCGACATGCTTGGGGCTGCGGGGTAGCTCATGGCAGTGATGGGTAAGGAAATGAACAGTCGGGTTCGGGTGAGAGCGCGGGTGCTTGCCTGCGTCCTGGCTCTGAGCGTCAGCGCAGGTCTGGCTGGAACTACCGTGGCAGACGAGGTTCGCATCGTTCGTAGCGACGGCAGTGAGGTCAGGGGCATGCTGACGGCGTTCGAAGACGGTGTCTATGTGATCGCAACCACACAGGGCGAGGTTCGCGTCGAGGTCAGCAAGGTCGCGAAGCTGGATATCTTGGGGGTGCCCAAACCGGCCACACAATCCGCACCTGCTCCCGCGCCTGCACTACCGCCTGCCGCGCCAGCATCTGTGACGCTTAATTCGACGGTGACGGTCACGACGACGGATAAGGTCCGCGTTGTCGGGCGGCTCGTTTCATTCGAAGACGGATATTATGAAATCGAAACCCCCGCGGGAATACAACGCCTGGCGATTGCCAATGTGACGGCGATCGAGCCGGGGGCGTCCACTGCTTCTCCTCCGGAGGTTCCCCCCAAAGCACCCCAGACCGATTTGAGCGGCGGCTCTCTGACCTTCAGCGGTTCTCGGGCCTTGGGTGAAATGGCTATCCGGCAGCTCGTCGAGGGCTATGCGCTTCGAGGCGGGGCAACCAAACCGGTTTGGGGGCAGCGCAATGCTGGCAACGACAGGACGTTCGTAGCTCAAACTGGCAAGGACAAGCCGTTTACCGCGGAGGTTAAGTTCCGCGGGACGGCGGGCGGCGTTGAGGACTTGATCAGCGGCGCCGCCGAGATCGCGATGCTGGAACGGCCCATGACGGCAGAAGAGGCCAAGCGCGTGGCGGCAGCCGGGCTGGGTAATCCGCTTCAGACCGGCCAGGAGGCCGTCATCGGGCCGTCGGCGGTCATCGTGCTGGTGCATCCGTCCAATCCGGTGAAGAGCCTGTCGATGATACAGATGAGCGATATTTTTGCTGGACGGATCCGCAACTGGAGCGAGGTCGGCGGGTCTAACCGGCGCATTCAAGTCCTGGCGCCTGACCCCGGGAGCGCGTTGTTTGATGCGGTCAAGGCCGGTGCGGGCAAAGGCTTCGAGATCCTGCCATCGGCGCGGCTGATGGGATCCAGTCTTGAGACCGCGGATCTGGTAGGGGCCGACGCTGCGGCGATAGGGCTCGCCTATTCGGACTATAGAGGTAATGCGTCGGCGCTGTCGTTGAGCACCCAATGCGGATTATTCTTCGAGCCCAGCGAATTCCAGATTGCGAGCGAAACGTATCCGTTTGGAAGCCGTCTCGTTTTGTACACGACGAACAAGGCCTCCAAGCATGTAAGGGATTTCATTGCCTACACGCAATCGAGCGAGGCGCAACGCATGCTGCAGGAGAAGGGGCTTGTGAGCCTGACGCCGGTGCTTGCGCCAAAGGGTTCTGTGAAATTCGACCGCACGGCTGCAATCAAGATGACCGGCGCTAGTGTGCGGTTTGCCGACGTGGTTGGTACGTTTGTCGCAAACGCCACTCGCCTGTCGCTGACATTCCGGTTCGATGCGCAGGCGGAGGCGATGGATGCGCGCGGGCAATCGGACCTGAACCAGCTCGTCGAGTATGTCAAAAGCGGACCACTCGCCAATCGCACGCTATCGCTGGTTGGATATTGGAACAGCACGGGAGATTTTACCGATGATGTCGCTCAATCGAAGGCGCGGGCGGTGATGGTGGCCGAGGCCTTAAAGAAGAAGGGGCTGAACATCGAACGGCTGTTCGGATTTGGACCCTTGCTGCCCGTCGAGTGCGAAGGCACGGGTAGCGGTGCGCACCGCAACCGCCGCGTTGAAGTGTGGGTCGAGTAATGCGAAGCGTTGGTCGATCGCGATTGCAAGAGGGGCGCCGGATCGGCTTAGCCTGGCGGGCCGTTCTGTTTGTGGCGCCTGCCATCGTGGGGCTGCTCGGGAGCGAGCCGCTGAGGGCGGCGTCCGATAGCGATAAGCTCTTGCGGTCCGGGGAGCGGCTGGCGCTGGAATGCCTGACGTGTCACCGGCGCGACGGCAAGGATTTCGGAATTCCTGGCATCGTGGACATGAGCGAGGCGGACATCGTCACAGCGCTGACACTCTACAAGACCGGCCTGCGGACCAACAAGGTGATGGTGTCTGTCGCAGCCTCGCTCGAGCAAGAGCAAATGCAGGCGGTGGCACGGTATTTGAGTTCGTTGGGCAGGCGCTAGCCAGCAGGCATTTCGATGCTCTGCATCCGTGCAAATATCGCAAGCCGGACAATACGTTAGTTCGGATCCGGATCAGTACGAAGCCGATTGATTCATCGCGTCGAGAGTGCAACTATCCACATTTAAAACGCAATCCTGAACGAGCATTCAGAAATAGGTCTTGCGTGTGGTAATAATGATGGTTGCGTTGCGTGCGTCGTTGAAAACTTCGGGTGTGGTGCCAGCGCAAGCGCGCGGGCGTGTGCGCCTTTTTGCGATCCGATTTATTGCGGCTCCTCGCCTGGCGGGGTGGGCATGAAGTTCGATCCCGTGCCGGCACGCGCGCTGGGCGACCAACCTAACTCTACTGCAGCAGTGCATCCGACAGGGCTCAACGACGAACGGATCGGCGGGAGCCTTGAGTGTGCCCGCGTTCGTTTGCTGGGTATGGCCACTGAACTTGCGCCGCGATTAGACAGTCTGGCTCAGCCGCTGCTGACGGAATCACGGAAGGTACTAGAGCGGCGCACGTGCCGCATCGCAGTGATCGGCCAGATCAAGGCGGGCAAGAGCACTTTCATTAATGCGCTCGCAGGGCGACCCGGGTTACTGCCGGCCGATATCAATCCCTGGACCGCTGTTGTAACGCTACTTCAGTTTCGCAATTCTCCGACCCAGCCTGTTCCGGCCGCTCGGTTCCAGCTCTTTTCTGCCAGCGAATGGAATAATCTAGCCGAAGGGGCTGGCCGTCTCCGCGAATTGACCGAGCAACTTATTCCCGATTTCCGCCCCGATCTGCTCAAAGCGCAATTCCAGTTGATGCGGGCGCGGGCAGAGCGCCGGCTTGGTCCCTCGTTTGCAAAGTTGCTCGGCGAAACCCATAGCTTTGAGCACATTACGCGCGATCTGCTGACCGACTACGTCAGTGCCGGCGACGACTTCCCCAAAGGGGATGGACCTGCTCCGCGCTCTTGCTATTCCGATATTACGCGGACGGCCGAACTCTTCTTTTCCGAAGGTCCGTTCGCCTTCCCGATCACACTGATCGATACACCCGGCACCAATGATCCCTTTCTGGTTCGTGACGAGATCACACGCCGCAGCCTCGAAAATCCCGACATCTTCATTTTCGTGATTTCGGCGCTCCAACCCTTGACGTCGACTGATATTTCGATGCTGCGCCTCATCAACGGGCTGCACAAGGATCGCATTCTCGTTTTCGTCAATCGCGTCGACCAATTGGCAGATCCGGTTTTGGACGGGGAACGGATCAAGGTCCGCGTCGAACAGCGCTTGCGGCAGGAGTTCCCAGCCCTCGACATTCCGGTGGTGCTGGGCAGCGCGGCCTGGGCCAACGCCAGCCTCCAGGCACAGTCGCTCAACGTCGCCGCAGCGCAGCGTGCTTTAACGCCGGCTCTGTTGGCGGCAAACGGTCTGCCGGCGCTACGTGATCCCCGTTCTAGCGGGCCCGATTTGCATGACCGTGCCTACGTGGCCCATGCGCTGTATGTGGCATCGGGCTTGCCGAGGGTTGGGGCGGCACTCAACCGGATGATCGCGATGAGCGCGAGTGCCGCGCTGCTCAGCCATATTGGCTCGTGCCTGCTGGAGTTGGCCAAGGGCAAGGAAATTGCGCTTCGTATGGAGCTCAATTCGCTCAGCGGCCTGCTGCAGTCGCGGCAGGCGGAGACTGCCGCGTTTCAAGATAAGGTCGCGCAGGAGCGGCAGGTTCTTGCCGAACTCGACAAGCGCGCCGCCCACTTGCATGGGGTGCTGGACGAAATCGAAGGACACCTCGGCGAGATTGTCACGAAGAACATTGGCCCAATGCGCCGTGAACTCCACACGATTGTCAAAGGCTTTGCCCAAGACAAGGCCGAAGGCATGGAGAAAGCGCTCCGCAAACACGACGGGCGCGACCGCTGGGTTTGCAATGTCATGCCGCTCCGTGAGGAACTCGAAGCTTGTTATCTGCGCTGCTGCCGCCAACTTGGCAGCGAACTATCTGGCATCGAGAATGAAATCCAGCCCGTTCTGCGCCAAGCCGTCGAAATGTTGATGCCGGGTTCTGGGGCGGATCTCGATAACCGTCCGCGCGGCGTCACCATTCACCGCCCGAGCGTGCAGCCGCTGCGGCAAACTGTGGTGCTCGATCTGAGCGTGGCCTGGTGGAAAGTCTGGTTTGCGGCGCGGCCCGATCCGGTCGACCGGGCAGAGCATTTGCGAAAGATGATCGATTCCGATTTCGCACCCATCACTGCAGAACTCGTGCGTGAAGCTGAATCCTATTTCGGTTGGTATATCGCGCACACGTTGGATAAGGCACGCGCAGTTGCGGAAAGCATGCTTGCGAATGTGCGCAATAGAAACGAGCAGATCATTGCGGAATTCGAAGAGTGGCAGCGTAAAGGCGAGCAGCCGGGCGACGACGATTTCGAAGCCAAGCAATGCCGTCGCGCGGTCGAATTATCGGGCGAACGTGGGCGATTGGTGGCCGATATCGGCGAGTTGACCGCTATGTTGACGTCTTTGAATGCGACGATGGACACTGGGATGTGAGGGGAACATGACAAACATGCCTATTCTCGAAGTATCCGATCGCAGCGATCTTCCATCCGCGCGCCGCCGCGGGCGGATCGTGGAAAGAAAGCCGTCCGCTTCAATTGATCGTCTCGCGGTCCGGTTGGCCCACCGGCTATCACGGGCGCCGCGTATTTCGGTGCTGGGTGAATATAATTCCGGAAAGTCCGCGTTGATCAATGTGTTGGTCGGGACAGCGGTCTTGCCAACGAGTGTTGACGCCAACACGCGCTTGCCGGTTAGGATTTTTCAATCGTCGCGGCCATCCCTTGCCGTCGAAATGGCAGACCGCGAGCGATTTGAAGTTCCAGCCGATCAGTTCGATCCGTCGTTGCTGGACAACGCGTCGATGCTTCATGTGGGTTTGCCGCTGAGCCGGTTGGAGTCGTTTGAAGTGATTGATACGCCAGGGCTTGCTTCGGGCGATCCTGAGATGTGCGAGCGTGCGATGGAAACGTGCCGGCAATCCCATCTCGCCATTTGGTGTTCGACAGCCATGCAGGCTTGGAAGGCGAGCGAACTTGGGGTGTGGCAAACTCTGCCTAAGCGCTTGCGGACCAATGGTATTCTGGCAGTCACATTCAAAGATGCGATTGGGTCGCCTGAAGACGAAGGGCGGCTGTGGAGCCGGATCAACGCCGAGGCCGCGCCGCATTTCAGAAAGGTGGTCATGGTTTCGGCGCGCGATGGAATTGCGGCCCGTCAGATTGTGGACAGCACGCAAAGCGACCACCTCTGGCATACGAGTGGAGCGGCGGAATTATCAAAAGCAGTCGATGACGCGGTGTCGTCGTTGATCATCAGACGCGTACGTGGAGCAGAACAGCTCTTGCATGCCGCCATGTCGGGCGCTGCGCCCCACGCGTTAACCGCCTAATCAAACCAATCGGGAAATGAACAGCAAAACGCTCTCCTTCAAGGGCGCTTGCTTCATGAGTTGATGGCTGCAACCGACACTTCTTACCGGTTGCCAAACTTGCGATGCTACCCGCAAGGGCTCTATCCGCAGGCAGCTGGATATCGCTCCGACCAATAAAGCTGGCTGAGCGCATCGAGAACACTATCGGGCAGGTCGATATCGTTGGCGCACGTTGAGGCTGCCGGCGATGCGACGGGAAACATTAAGAACCGGAAAAATTCTGCCGTCTGAATGACTTTCGACATTTGGGATGTCTCCGAGTTTGCAAATCGGCCAAATGTGTTAGCCCACGATTGCGATCAAGAAATACAACGCCGTCAGCGCACCATCAGTTCCAGGCAGGATTTGTCGCAGGCACGCGCGCGATCTGGCGTGGATCGCTGAGCACAAAAAAACGCGCACCGAAGATGTGTCCGGAACGCGTTCTTTCTTGCAGCCAAATAGCGTCTCTTATTTCGTCGCTTTGCGGTTGGCGATCAACTCGTCAACGACGCTGGGATCAGCGAGCGTCGACGTATCGCCAAGGCTGCCGAACTCGTTTTCTGCGATCTTGCGCAGGATGCGGCGCATGATTTTACCCGAGCGGGTCTTGGGCAGTCCGGGCGCGAACAAGATCACATCGGGCGACGCGATCGGACCGATTTCCTTTCGGACATGGGCTACGAGTTCCTTGCGGACGCCATCGGTTGCTTCCACGCCTTGCATCAAAGTCACGTAAGCAAAAATGCCCTGGCCCTTGATGTCGTGCGGGTAGCCGACGACGGCAGCTTCCGAGACGTGCTCGTGTGACACGAGCGCGCTTTCGACTTCGGCCGTGCCCATGCGGTGTCCGGACACGTTGATGACGTCGTCAACGCGGCCGGTGATCCAGTAGTAGCCATCCTCGTCTCGGCGGCAGCCGTCGCCGGTGAAGTACTTGCCTGGGTAGGTTGAGAAGTAGGTCTGCTCAAACCGCTCGTGATCGCCGTAGACGGTGCGGAGCTGACCAGGCCAGCTGTGTGAGATCACGAGGTTGCCTTCGCAAGCCCCGTTCAAGACCACGCCGTTGGCATCGACGATTTCCGGTACGACGCCGAAGAACGGTTTGGTGGCTGAGCCGGGCTTCAGGGCGGTGGCGCCTGGCAGCGGGGCGATCAGGATCCCGCCGGTTTCGGTCTGCCACCAAGTATCGACGATGGGGCAACGATCATCGCCGACCACGCGGTGATACCACGTCCAGACTTCAGGGTTGATCGGTTCGCCGACGGAGCCCAACAGCCGGAGCGACTTGCGGCTCGACTTTTTGACCGGCCCTTCGCCCTTTTGCATGAGCGAGCGGATGGCGGTCGGCGCGGTGTAGAAGATGTTGACCTGATGCTTGTCGACCACGTCCCAGAACCGGCTGTCGGAAGGATAGTTCGGGATGCCTTCAAACATAAGCGTGGTCGCACCGTTCGCGAGCGGCCCGTACACGATGTAGGAGTGGCCGGTGACCCAGCCGACATCGGCGGTACACCAGTAAATGTCGCCTTCATGGTAGTCGAAGATGAGTTCATGCGTCATCGCGGCGTAGACGAGGTAGCCGCCCGTCGTGTGGACGACGCCCTTGGGGGCACCCGTCGAGCCGGACGTATAGAGGATGAACAGCGGGTCTTCGGCCTTCATTTCCTGAGGTTTGCATTCCGGCGGGACCTTCGCCACTTCTTCGTCGTACCAGTAATCGCGGCCGGCCTGCATGTGGACCTTGCCGTCTGTGCGCTTGACCACGATCATGGAGGTCACAATGCCGGCCGCCTTCTTGGCGGCTTCGTCGGCGTTGACTTTGAGGGGAACCTTGCGGCCGCCGCGCAGGCCTTCATCGGCGGTGATGACGACCTTGGATTTGCAGCCCTCGATACGGCCAGCCAAGGCGTCGGGGGAGAAGCCGCCGAAGATAATCGAGTGAATCGCGCCGATGCGGGCACAGGCGAGCATTGCGTAGGCGGCTTCGGGGATCATGGGGAGGTAGATGGAGACGGTGTCACCCTTCTTGACGCCATGGGCCTTCAAGACGTTGGCGAGACGGCAGACCTGGTCGTGAAGTTCCTGGTAGGTGATGTGCTTGGAATCGGCGGGATCGTCGCCTTCCCAGATGATAGCGGTCTGTTTTGCGCGCTTGGCGAGGTGCCGGTCGATGCAGTTCATCGAAACGTTTGTGGTGCCGTCGCCGAACCATTCGATAGAGACCTTGCCCGGATCAAACGACGTGCGCTTAACCCATGTATAGGGCTTGATCCAATCAATGCGGCGGCCCTGCTCTGCCCAGAAACCTTCCGGGTCGTTGACCGACTTCGCGTACATTTCTTTGTATTGTGCTTCGTTGACGTGGGCTTTTGCTGCCCACGCTGAAGGCACATTATAAAGACCGTCTGACATGAGTTCCTCCTTGGAGAGCGAACGCTCGTTGGCCGAGCTGTTTGATCGAAATTCGGTCCCTACTGACTGGCCGAATGGTAGAGCAACGCCGGTTTGACTTTGACTCCTCGCGGGGGCGAGGCTGGAGGAAAAGCCATTCCAGCACCGTGCCGAGCGGATTTGCAGATGCCTGCGACCCCGCTCAGCCCGTTTTTTGTCACCCCTGTCGAAAATGACGAAAACACCAACGGCTTCAAGCGCTACTTAGGCCGTGTTTGCAAATGGCACGTAGCGGTGGGTCGTTGTTTGGAGCGGTTGTCATCTCGATTTGGGGCTGGCTTCAAGCCTTCGGCTTGATGCTGCTCTGAAGCGCTTCACCAACCGCGCGGCCCAGTTCCTGGGTCTGCTGGGCGTAGGTTTGCATCTGGGCCTGGGCGAACCGGGTCTGGAGCGTGAGAACTTCCTGCACATCCTTGGCTTTGGCGATTTCAGCGGCCAAAGCGAAACCAGCTTCGGCGTTGGTCTTGGCAAAAGCGCTGGCGCGCTCCTGCACGGTTTTAAAGCCGCTAGTCATCTGGTTGGCCGGGAGGCTCTTGGTCCACATGCCCATGGCTTGGGTCATGGCATCGGTGAATTGCTTATAGGCGGCTTCTGCTTGAGCGACGTTCTTTTCGGCAATTTCGCGCAGTTCCTTGGGCAGTTCGAATGGGCTCTGTGTCATTTTCTTACTCGTTTTCGGCGTCTTGGCCTTCCCGACCGGGGGCTTAGAGCGCGTGCTCCAACGGGGCGATAGTACACGAGGTGCGACAAATTGGGAGTACGAGTTCGAGGGCGCTCGACCTGAACTTTCGTCAGGCTCGGAAAGGATGTGAACGTTCGAATACTCTCCTTAAAGTTGTGCTTCGCCCGTAAGTAATTCACGCTCGCGCCGCAGGACGGCGATGGTCCTCAGAAGCTGCTGCAACTTGGGGCCTGCATCGCCGTAGGCTTCGCGGTGGCCATAGTCGCGTTCCAGACGTTCGATCTCTTCATCAATCTTGGCGAGACGCCGCTGTCCGGCTTCGTCAATCATGGCTGCTGGCTCGTCGCGGCCTGCACAGACCAACCCGGTATTCGAGAAACTTATACATTGTCATAAGGGCTTATTGATCCTCGTTGGCCGATCCCATCAATGATTGAGATCAACCATTTTTGTGCAGTGCGACCGCTATCTGCGGCGTGGGTATGCGCAAGGAGCGCGAGGCTGCCAGTTTAACTTACCAGGGTCCAGGCGCTAGCGCTTTGCGATGTTGCGATTTGCCCCAAAAACGGGCCGGAACCAGCTGGTATCAGGTGACGTCCGTATTGGTTTGGCCGCACAAGGCCAATTCAGGATGTTCGGTCAGGAAATGGCGCAGTGCCATCAGCAATTCCACCGCGTGGCATTGGTCGCCGCGCCTGAGGGCATCACGAATGTCGTCGCGAATGATGTCGCGGATCTGCTCGCTGCCGTGGGCTTGGTTCAGGAGATAACTGGCAAGCGCTGCGGCTGCCACTTCGGGAATGTGCTCATGCTCTGCAACGGCCATGACTTCGGCTTCGTTGAGACCACACATCGCGATGCAATCCTCAAGATTGATCATCGGCTTCCTCACGGATCGCATTCGGTTCAGATCGCCCGCGCTTCAAGCCCCAAACGGGTGTCGTTTGATGCGAAGCTTCCGGCAGCGTTCAGGCAAGAGCAAAGAACGCACCGGAAGAGGGGCGAGGGCAATATGATGCCTGTTCTCAAGACCAGGCCTTGATGCGAATCAAGCAATATCAATCCCGGGCAAGTTGTTCCGTCCCGCGATTGGTAGATGCGCACGTCGAGACGCTGCCTGACCGGTATTACGTCGGCTGCTTGCGATGTTCGCCTCGGGCCAGGCGGTGTTCGCGGGTATATTCGAGCAACTCCGACACGCCAAACAGGAGCAGGAGCACGCCGCAGATGACCTCGATCGACGACAGCAAGCGGGCGAGATTGCTCGCCGGAATGATGTCGCCGTAGCCGACGGTGCTGATAGTGACGATCGAGAAGTGGATGGCTTCCGAAAACGTTATGGCTCGGGGAATGTTGGTAATGCGGAAGTGCGGTACGGCGGCATTTTGCGAAATGATGCAATAGAGCGCCGCAAAGACGATCACGAGCAAAGAGTAGAAGGTCAGGAAGGCGAATGCTGGGATAGCAAGACGCGACATACGGTGAAAGAATTCCTCAAATAGAAGCCCGGCGTCGACCAGAAACAGAGCGACGTTGCGGCTGACAGCGAGGACGATGAGGGCGATCAGCGTCATGGCGCAAAGGAAAGCCACGTCCGTGTTAATCGCGCCGTGCGTGTAAACAGATAGGATCAGGACGCCGGCCCCAACTCCAAATACCGGCACGAGCCAAGCCATGGCACCCAGCAGCGCCTGTTCATCCCCGATCCGGGGCCGGTCGACGACGTCCTTCATTTTGGCCCCCCAGATCCAGCAGCCGCCAAGGAAGAACAGGATAGGCAGGCTGAAGCCGATCGCGGCGACCTCATGCTGGATGTGGCCGAAGACCTCTTCGATGAAAAACGCGAAGACCGCTATATAGACCGCAATCAGGTTGGCGAAGGTGAGCGAAAAGAAGGGGCGCTCGGGAAACAGCCAGCGCATGAAGGCGGTTGCAACAGCGGTGGTTGCCACTATCGACCACAGCAGCGGATTGGAGCCGCCCGCCACGGCGACGCCGACCAGGGAAACGAAGATAAGGGAGGCCGCACTCAACACGGCTTCCCGGACGATGGCCCTTTGCCAACTGGCGCTATCTGCCATGGGCTGTCCTCGCTGTCTT
Source organism: Hyphomicrobiaceae bacterium (assembly GCA_031365425.1). Classification (GTDB taxonomy): domain Bacteria; phylum Pseudomonadota; class Alphaproteobacteria; order Rhizobiales; family Hyphomicrobiaceae; genus JANXVY01. Next base: position 6,807 of record JANLYB010000192.1, on the reverse strand, counting down.
ATTGCGGCGCACCGGTTCGTTTGGATTACGGTTCGGAGATGGAGTCGAGATAGACCAGGACGGACTCGATCTCGGAGGGTGAAAATACGAACTGCGGCATGGCCGGGTGACCGGTCATAATCCCTTCAGCTAATGATTCACTTAGGTTTTCGAGAGGATATTTCTGTTTAAGCCTGCGGAACAGTGGGGCTTTCGCCAATGGGCTATCGCCGGTCTTGCCGGTGGCATGGCAGGCTGCGCAGTTGGCCTCAAGCAAGGCCCGGCCACGATCGAGAGTTGGTTTGTCTTGTGCTGACGCATTCCCGGTCGAGCAGAGGATAAGGGGCCCGAAAACGACCAGCCGGATCAGGACGTGCATGCGAAAGCGATCCTCAGGGATGTGTCTCGTATTGCTTACGACGGCGTCGGATACTTTGGCTTGTCCGGCGGTTTCGTCGATGGCTGAAGCGGCGGCAGCGACTTGTCGGTCCGCAGGCTATCGATATAGGCGATGAGGTTCTGAATCTCGGGATAAGACAGCTTCATGTCCGGCATGGGGGCATGGGGAGCAACCAAGATACCTTCGATATGAGCGCCGGTCTGGCCAGGCTTGTTGGCAATCCCGCTGAACGAGGGAATGCCGGCGGTGACGGCGTTGCCGGGCCCGCCGTCGATCAGGTGGCAGTTAGTGCAGAGGCTCAACGCGAGTTTCAGACCCTCTTGCTGGGATGCCTCAAAGGGCGGCTCCTGAGCGGACGGCTGAGTGCTGGACGCAGCCACCAAGGCAGCCACGAGGGCAGCGGCCCTAAGGCATGCGGCGACATCGGGTTTGATCGCGTACGGCACGCGTGTTCCTCCATGCGAAAATATACTGGGGCCAGATGTGCCCCCGTATAAAGCCAAACACGAATCGGACGCGGTGAATTTGCGTCGGATCAATCTGCCCGGTTAACCGCAATCTCCGCGGGCGGAGCAGACTGTGCCGGATCGAGGGCGACCCACGCCTTAGGGTCCAGGTAAGACTGGCGCATGACGAAGCGATAGGGGGTCCGGTTCCACAGCTTGATCTCGTCGGTTTTGTTGTCGAGGATGAAGTCTCCCTTCCCCGTTCGAGCGGTCAGAACGGCGTGACCTTCCATCTTTTCGTCGCGCACGACTGTGATCAGGAGTGCGCTCGGTGGCCAGCCGGCCTGGATCAACAGATGGCGCTTGAGGATTGCATAGTCCTCGCAATCACCCTTTCCGTTACGTGGCAGCGTCCAGTAATCCGAGACGCCGTAAAGCTCCATGTCGGTCACCGGTTCGATACTCCGGTTCACGCCCAGGTTCACTTCGGTCAAAATCTCATCCTGTTCGGCTGTCGTCTCAAAACGTGCATCAACCGTGCGGCGCTTGGCGCACTCTTCGGCGAATTCATCGCAAAAGCGCCAGAAAGCGTACGGGGGGTCGGTCGGACCGAACGCCCGCATCACGCTGGATTTGGAGTCCTGGCCGCGCGTGATCGTTATCGGATCGGCGCGCGATGGCGCCATCTGACCGCTGCTAACAAGTAACGATACGAGGATCACCCGGCCGGCGCGCATTACACTTCAACTCCAAACTCGATTGGCGGTTCAACCAAAGTGGGCTTGCATATCTTGGGCATCCAGAACCTCCATGAACTGGATGCCGATGCCTTCGGAATGGTGACGGACGACGCGGGCGCGCAGGCGCGAAAGCCAAACTTCGTCGCCAAGATCAGGCCGGGCCTTGCACGCAAGCGAAGCGCCAGACAAGGAAACGTCGAGGATCAAGCAGGGGATGAACCCGCCGGCGCTGAGGGTCAGGTGGGCGTCGCGGTTTGCGATCTTAAGCCGCTCGTGTTTTCGGGCGGCAGCGCCCGTCAAGTCGCCTTCGTTGAGCAGCCAGGTAATCTGGGCGGCGAGCTTTTCACGTTTGTGCTGGGTGGCGTTGAGTTTCATGGCGAAGCCATCGGCCCAAGTGCGCAAGACGGGCCCTTCAAGGCCGCCGAGCTGACCGATGTAGGCGATCACTCTTTCGCCAGCCACGACGCTGGCGGGGACCGGACCGTCGACGCTAAGTGCAAGGCCGCCAACCGAGATGTCTTTGATACGGCACGCGTATTCTTCTTTGTTGGCGCACATGAAGCGCCCGGACAAACTTACCGAGTAGCGGCGATGAATGCGCTTTTCGTTTTCGTCCTCGTCGATGACTGCGACCTGAATTTGCCGTGCTGGCGCGGTGGAAATCGACATGGAATAGCCCGCAATATCTGAATCTGTTGGGTCGAGTTTAGGCAAAGAGGCCGGTGGCTCGGCGAACTGGATCAGAATGAACGTGCGGGATTAAAGTTTAACTAACCGGTGCTCCAATTCATGCTTGACGGGCGTTACGATGGTCGTTTTGCAGCTACCAGCCGGACCGACGCTATGGTTAGTCCTCTGCTGATTTCGTGAGGCCGCCGTCGTAGACGCGGAATTGGCGGCGTTCGGACCGCACGATACGGGCCTTGCGGACATGGGGCAGGAACGGAGCCTGACGGTGAAGGGCCTCTATGATGGATTGCGGCCGGCCGTTGGGCCATATGATCTCGGAACGTTCAAGGGTCCGCATTGTGAGGACTTCATGGCCGAGCCAGGCCGGTGGGTGCAGCGGGGACATCGCCCCAAGGATACGGTCAACGCTATCGCGGGTGTGCACGAGGGGCAGCAGAATGATCTCGAACGCCGTGGGGTCTTGGGTTGCGGGGCGCGCCTCGATGTCCAGAATGCCAACGCCGCCTTGTGTCGTTACCACCGACAAGAGCCGTTCCAGCGACAGGCGGTCGTCCTCGTCCCAGCCGTCAAGGAAGTTCGTGTCGCGAAATTCCTGCCCGAAGGCTTCGCAAATAGCGGTGCCCGCCAGCCTGAACCGGTAGGTATCGCTGCGGGAGCGCTCCAAAATGAACGTGTTTGGAAGAATGCCGCCGATCTGGGACGGTTCGATTTCGAAACGGCGGGGGGCCATGCGGTCACCGCGGACCTCATTCCAGTAGGTGTAAAGGGTCTGGGTTGTCTTGTGTTTCATAATTGCCCAACAATATGAGTGTGTCGCGATCGTCCCAGCGGCAGCCGGCGCAGGGACTTTGATTTTTTTGTTAGCAGTCCGGTTTCGATCCAAAAGGGGTCGCAGAGGTGAGCGTGTTTTGTCCCACGCTCGTCGTTGGCCCGTGGTTGGGATGCGTAAGAGCAGCTTTTGTGCCATACGAGGGGAAGGCCCGGTGGCAGGGCTGCTGCGGGGCAGGCCTGGACCTTGGTGTAACCAGAGAGATAGCAGACCCGTGACCCAACCCATGCGCCGCGAGCCGGTGTTCAACATTCCCGGCATCGTGACGGCAATGCTCGGGCTGATCGTCATTATCCATGTCGCACGTGAGGTGCTGAATGAGGCGGACGACAATTTTTTCGTGCTGGCGATGGCGTTCATTCCGGACCGGTACACGGCGCATCCGCTTGATTGGCCGGGAGGGGCGGTGAGTGCATGGCTTTCACCTGTAACGCACATGTTATTACATGGTGATGCAACTCATCTGGCGTTGAACGGGGCGTCGCTGGCAGCATTTGGGGCCATTATCGCCAGACGCGTTGGAACGCTGCGCTTCTTGTTGTTTACGATTGTGTGCGGGGTCGCGGGAGCTTTTACTTTTCTCGCTTTTAACTGGGGCGTTCAAGCTCCGTTGATAGGGGCGTCCGGCGCGATTGCCGGGATGATGGCGGTCGCGTTGCGGCTGCTGTTTAGCGCGATCGACGTCTCGCCCAATGGTTTTGCAGGTGATCTTATCCGGCGTGCGCCCCAAATGGTGCCGATGAAAACGTTGCGGGAGACGCTCCTGGACCGGCGGATGCAATCGGCGACCGTAATATGGCTTCTCATCAACCTTCTTGCTGCCTATGGAATGGCGACGCCAGCTCAGGCTGGGGTCGTCGCTTGGGAAGCTCATATAGGCGGGTATTTTGTAGGCCTGTTCATGTTCGGTCTCTTTGATCGTCCATGGGCCAATGTTCGTGAGGACGAGTTCGATGTTTCAACCGGTTTTGATGGGCCTAATGGCCTGTAAATGCTCGTTGGATCACTTGCATTCGGGCGCAAACTGTCGCAGCATTGAGGTCTAAGCCGCTCGATCAAAATGCGGCACTGGAGGAAGCTCAATGAATGTTGCGACGATCTTGAAATCCAAGGGGCGGACGGTCACCACGGCACGTGCGGAATCGACGCTCAAGGAGGTTGCGGAACTTCTCGCATCCAAAAAAATTGGCGTTGTCGTTATTTCCGGCGAAGCAGGTCGCGTGATCGGAATCCTGTCGGAACGGGACGTCGTCCGTCTGATTGCGGATAAAGGACCTGCGGCGCTGACGTTGTCGGTTGGTGATGTCATGACGCGGAATGTCATCACCTGCGAGGAAAAGAGCACGCTCGATGAACTCATGGAGACCATGACGGCTGGGCGCTTCCGCCATATCCCGGTGGTCGAGCGCGGTGAACTGGTCGGCCTAATTTCCATCGGCGACGTCGTCAAATACCATTTGGCCGACATGGAGCTCGAAGTTTCGGCGATGCGTAGCTATTTGACGACCGGCTGAGGCGGTCAATCGACGTCGCGCAGGGCGGGGCCGCCAGCGCCTCGCGCGCCCAACGGGACGCTCCTGTAAAAACAGGAGCGTGATCCGGTGTGGCAGGCAGCGCCGGCACCGTCGATATGGACCTTGAGGCTCACAACGTCCTGATCGCAATCGGTGCGCATTTCAGCGACGCGCAGAAAATTGCCGCTCTCCTCACCCTTTTTCCAGAGCTTAGCGCGCGACCGGCTGTAAAAGTGGGCAACGCGCTGCTCGATGGTGAGCGCCAGAGCTTCCGCGTTCATCCAAGCAAACATCAGCACGTCGCCGGTCGTCGCGTCCGTGACGATAGCCGGGATGAGGCCGCAGGCGTCGAATTTGGGCTGAAATTGGTGCCCGCGCTCGATCTCGCTAGGGGTGCCTCGGGGCGCGAACGGAAACGTCGATTGGGTCATGGATTTCACCGGTTGGTAAGTCGCAGCATGGCTGGCGATTGTTGACCGATGGTTGCGAAACCAGCGACCGGGCATTATTTCCGTCGTATAGGATTGGGACAGGCGCTGGGCAAGCATCTCGCCCCGGTCGGAATAATGGATTAACCGTGCATGGCCGATCTTGATGACATCTACAATACGAAGATCCTCGATTTGGCCGCCAATATCGCGCGGGTCGAACGGTTAGCTGCACCACAGGCGACCGCCAGCGCCCGATCCCGATTGTGCGGGTCGGAAGTGAGCGTCGACGTGAATATGACGGACGGCCGTGTCAGCGATTACGGGCAGACGGTGAAAGCCTGCCTGTTAGGGCAGGCGGCTTCCTCGATCATGGGTCGCCAGATCGTCGGTTCGACGCCGGACGAAATCCGGGCCGTTACGCGCAGCATGAGGGCCATGCTCAAGGAAAATGGATCGCCGCCCTCGGGTAAATGGGCGGATCTTGCGGTACTGGAGGCCGTGCGCGACTACAAGCATCGCCACGATGCGGTAATGATTGTGTTCGACGCCGTCGATAAGGCGATCAGCGAAATCGAAGCTAAGGCAGCTGTGTGACCTGGATTTGCAGGTGGCGATGATGGGCCGGTTTTTGTCCGCACTGCTCAAAGCCCCCGTCCATGCTTATCAGTGGACCCTGAGGCCTTGGCTGGGATGGCCGTGCCGGCATCTGCCGACGTGTTCCGACTATGCGCTGGCAGCGATTGATCAAAATGGTGCTTGGAAGGGCTTTTGGCTGACAGTTTCGCGTTTGGCGCGCTGTCAGCCATGGGGCACACACGGGTATGATCCCGTGCCGGATTTACGCAGCGTCCGCTATCCGTTGTACGCAGCCTACCGCTACGGGCGTTGGAGCGGCCGCCATCTCGACGGCGGTGTCGGTCACGAACGCGGCTAGGTCTGTGCTAAGGCCGAACCCCAAATACGTTTCCGCCTTTTCGAAGCCGCCAGCACCAGCTGCCAGTTCGCACAAAGCGTCGAACGAACGCTTGGCGATGAAGTCGAAGCACTGGATGTCCCACAATCCTGCGCCCTCGTATTTTTGGCCAGATGTCAACGTCTTGACCGTAATCTCGGGACAGGCGTCGTTTTTCACAAAATTTGCGAGCATGCGCGCCAGCGGGGGGCTTGCCTGCAGGCCGCCGTCGGCAAAGCCATTGGCATAGGCGGTGCGGCGGAACAGCGTCTCGGTTGAGAAATGCTCAAGCAGAAACGCCTTAGCCGTGGGTTCCAGCTCGGCTTTGACCTCAATGAAGGGGCGGAGTTTGCCATGAACCATCCGCATGCTTTTGGCGATCGTCAGGTGCTGGGTCGTCATGGTGGCGTCTCATCCGGCCGGCTTTGGGTGCAGTTTTCTCACCCTACGGACAGATGGTTGCTAATCCCTCGCCCGATTGCGAACAATTGAAGACAAAGGTGGGCGTCTTGACATGGTAACCGTGGCCCGGGCACAAGCGGCACTCAATTTCTTACCTGCGTGGTAGGCAGCGAGTGAGAGGAGACGGCACGATGGCGGACACCGCACACGATATCGTTTTGACGATGCCCGATGGGGCCGAGCGTAAGATCAAGGCCGGGATGACCGGTTTGGAGGTCGCCAAGTCGATCTCGCCGTCTCTGGCCAAGCGGACCGTTGCAATGGTCCTTGGCGGGAAACTTTCCGACCTTGGCGACGCGATCACCGCTGACAGCACGATTAAGTTCGTCGCGCGCACCGATCCGGAAGCGCTGGAGCTGATCCG
>JANLYB010000183.1:0-19626 GCA_031365425.1 Hyphomicrobiaceae bacterium | reverse complement strand
CCCCTGGAAGAAGCACGACAATATTCCGCTTTAGGAATGCAGCCTACGTCGTGATTGACTATGTCCCTAACACCCGTCAACCTACGCTGACGGGTGTTCTGCGTTTTTGGGGGGACAATGTTTCTTGTAGCGACAGATGGTGGAGCCAGCGTTGTCGCCTTCAGCGTCACTTATGAAGTCCTAATTAAGTTGATCGCGGCCATGGCGGTAGCAGGGCTCGCGCTCGTGATCAAAAAAGCGTGGCCAACGATTAAGGCTCATCTGTCCGGAGTTTGGCGACTTAGGCGCGCGGAAATTGCAGTTGATGCGTCAAGCCCGGGCATTTGGCTTGCGCCGTCAATAAGTATCGAACCGCATACCGATTACGAACGTTCGATTAAGCAAGGAATACCAGTCATCGTCGTTGCGAACCTGAAAGGTGGTGTCGGAAAAACTACTGTCGTATCGAACTTGATTGGTCACTATGGGAATAAGAAAAAGAAGCGGGTCTTGGTGATAGATCTCGATTTCCAGGGAAGCCTTAGCGCGATAATTTTAACCGAAGGCGATTATAAGAATTCCTTGGCCAAACAAGAAGATGGAACTCCGAGCAAGTCGGCTCAGCTGATTGCAGGCGTAGATGGGTCTTGGATCATTAACGTCAGCGAAGTAGTCGATACTGTTCCCGATGCGCGCTGTATCCCGACCTACTATACGCTCTCGAATATGGAAAATAGGGTGATGGTCGAATGGTTGATCGGAACACGAACCGAAGACATCCGTTACTCGCTTGCGCAAGCACTTCAAAGCCGTCAAATTCAAGATCGTTTCGATATTGTGTTAATAGATGCCCCGCCCCGTTTAACAACGGGCTGCGTGCAGGCGCTTTGTGCAGCGACCCACGTTTTGGTTCCGACGGTCTTGGATGAATTGTCGGCAGAAGCCGCTGCTGGATTTGTCAATCAGTTATCGACAAATCAAAAGATCTGGCCGCACTTGAAACTTTTGGGTGTCGTCGGAAACATGACAAATAACGCGACGGCCACTCCCGATGGCAAAGCTAAAGAAGGCGCTCTTGCCGACTACGAGGCCACAACGCTGAGAACACTCAATGATACGATAACCGCGGCGCTTGAGCGAGCTCATTTGCCCCTTCGGGCGGCAACGTTAGCCCCCTTGTTTCCAATACAATGCTTTATCCCCGATAAAAGAGAACTCGGTCGGCAAGCAGGAAATCGAATCTGCTATCGGGTAAATGATGGAAGCGAGTCTACACAAGACGTCAGTCGTTCCTTCGACCGTCTCGGCGACGAGATCGACCGGCGGATTTTAGCCGCAAACGGTTGATACGATGACGAATCAGTAGGTTATGCGCGTAGCGATTTGAAGTTGGAACGATGTGGCGCTAAGTTGCCATCTGGAGAGTTCCATGGCCAAACAGCGAACTAAGGCGAAGCGTAAAACTGTTGTGTCTGCGTCTGAGGCAAAACCTAAGAAGCGGGCGATCATGCTTAATCAAAACATCGTGACTGACTATCTGCCCCGGCTCGAAGCCGCTTTGGGTGATGACACCAAGTTCCAGCAGTTATTCGATACCTTGAAGGCCGACCCGGAAGTGCGCCAAGCAGAGGCCGTTGAGTTGGCCAGCCAGTTCGTGGCTAAGACCCCCAACAGCACCTCGCGCGCTAAGGCCCTCGAGCGAGTTTACCAACGGCATGCATCTCTTGCAAACTTTCGGCTCAAACAGCGAGCCATGTCAGGTCGTTCCGCAGCTTAATATCTTCCTTCACGTCCCAAAAAGTTCAGGGGTTTGGGGCAGCATGCCCCAAACGGGTTCGGGCGGTAGCCCGAGCGCGCAGCGCCCGGGCCCATCCGCGCGCTTACCCCATCACCACCTTCGGGAGCCAGAGTGCGAGGCCGGGAGCGAAGCAGACTAGGATCACCGCAATCAGCATCAGGCCGACGAAGGGGAGGGTGCCCCACATGACGTCCGACAAGGGAATGTCGGGCGCGATATTTTTGATGACGAACAGGTTCAGTCCGACGGGCGGGTGAATGAGCCCCATTTCCATAACGATGGTCATGACGACGCCGAACCAGATCAGGTCGAAGCCGGCGGCTTTCAACGGCGGCAGGATGATGGGCGCGGTCATGAGGATGATCGACACCGGCGGCAGGAAGAACCCGAGCACGACGACGAACACGAGGATGACCGACAGCAGCGCCCACTTGCCCAGGTGCAGCGAGATGATCCACTCGGCGGCGGCCTGGGAGATGTGGAGATAACTCATCACGTAGGCGTAGAGCAATGACATGCCGATGATCATGAGCAGCATGGTGGACTCGCGCAGCGTGCCGGTAAGAATCGGCATTACCTGCGATGGCTTCCACATCCGGTACATGGCACCGATAACACCGAGCGCGAGGATCGCGCCGACGCCCGCCGTCTGCGACGGAGAGGCAAGGCCCATGTAGAGCACAATCATGACGCCCGCGAGGATCGATACGAACGGCATCACCCAGGCGATCATGCGGATCTTCTGGCCGAGCGTGTAGTGCTCTTCCTTGAGCAGGGCGGAGGTCATGCCCGTTTCCTGCTCAACGCGCTGCGCCGTACTCTTTTCGCTTTTGTATTTCCAGACGGAGTACGCGGCGAAAAGAATGATCAGCAAGAGGCCCGGCAGGATGCCCGCGAGGAACAAGCGTCCTAGGGAGACTTCGGCGGCAACCGCATAAAGCAGCATCGTGACGGAGGGCGGCAGCAGGATGCCGAGCGTGCCGCCGGCGGCGATAATCCCAGCGGCAAACCCGCCGGAGTAACCGCGCGAGCGCATTTCTGGAATGCCGGCCGAACCGATGGCCGAGCAGGTGGCGGGCGATGATCCAGCCATGGCGGCAAACAGGCCGCACGCGATGGTGTTAGCGACCCCGAGGCCGCCGGGGATTTTGTAGAGCCAAGCGTGGAGGGCGGAGTAGAGGTCTTTGCCCGCGTTGGATCGCCCGATGGCCGCGCCCTTCAGAATGAACAGCGGGATCGCGAGGATGATGACGTTGGCGAGTTCTTCATAGAAGTTCTGCGCAATCGTATCGACCGACGACTTGGGCATGAACAGCGTCATGAATAAAAGCGCGACGCAGCCGAGCGCGAAGGCGATGGGCATGCCTGAGAAGAAGAACAGGAGCGTCACGATGCAATAGAGAATGCCGACCGTCCCTTGCGAAAGGCTGGTAACGAGCGGCCCGGTCTGACGGGCGGGAATGAGGTCGACGATAGGCTGGAAAATCGGCCAGACGTGCGCCCCGCCCGTGTCGCGAACCCACGCGAGATAAATGAAGGTTGAGATCAGCGTCACGGCCAACGTGATGATGCGTTCAGTGCCAACCTGCACGGCAAATTGGAACGCCAGGAGCGTCATGCCGATGGTCAGCAGCAAGTAGGGAATCCAAAGCGGAGGTCCCCATGCCGATTGAGAGGTCTGGCCTTCATGGAGGGCTTCGAGCAGCAGCAGGCCGGATTTCCACGCAAATACCGCGCAGAAAAACAGGCATAAGGCGTCGAGCAGGTGCATGCGAAGTTCATTGGTGCGTTTGGGCAGAAAACCTGCGAGCACTTCGATACCGATGTGCCCGCGTTTGGATTGCACCGCCCCTGACGACACGAAAATCGCGCCAGCGATGAGGAAGATTGTTACCTCATCGAGCCAGGAGAACGACATCCCCTGGAACAGGGTTAGCGTGACGCAGACCGTCAAGATGAGGCCTGCGGCGACGATGGACAGCGCTGAAATGTTGAACAATACCCCATTGAGGGTGCTCATGAACCGCGCCAACCCGGTTTGCGACGAATAATCGGTCGCGTCGGGGCCAGCCAGGATCGCGTCGTGCTGAAGACCGCCAGCCATTAGGACACCGCCTTTGCAAGAGCGAGCAATTCGGCAGCTTCTGTCGACTTGGCGGCGTAGTCCTTCCAAGCGCTTTCCTCAGCGAGCTTGCGCCAGCTGGCGAGGCTTTCATCCGACAGCGAGGCCACTTCGCAGCCCTTTGCGCCGTAAACCTTGGCGACGGCTTCGTCGTCGTTCTTGGCTTCGGTAGTGCCCCAGGGTTCGAGTTCGGCGCCGACATCCATGATGGCCTTCTGCTGGTCGGCAGGAAGGCTGTCGAAGATCGACTTGGACATCATCAACGGTTCGAGCATGAACCAGAACGACTTACCCTTGTTGGCGGTCAGTGACTTGGAGATTTCTTCTAAGCGGAAGGAGATCAAGCTGGTCGAGGAGGTCACGGCGGCGTCGAGCGAGCCGGTTTGCATGCCCAGATAGATTTCGTTGGACGGCATGGTCGAAACGGTTGCTCCGGCGGCGGTAAACATCAGATCCATTTCGCGGCTGCCCCCACGGATCTTCACGCCTTTTGCATCTGCTGGGTTTACAATTGCCTTGCCGCGCGAGGCAACGCCGCCCGCCTGCCAGATCCACGACACGAGCTTGATGCCCTTCTCTTCGTTGATCTTGGTGAGCGCTTCACCGATCTTGGCGGTTTTCCACTTGGCAGCCTGATCGTAATTGGTGACCAGGCAGGGCATGAGGCCAAGATTGCAGGCATGGACTTCGCCGCCTGCGTAGGGGAATGGATACAGCGACATGTCGAGCGCGCCCTTGCGCATCGCCGAGTACTGCGCGTTGGTCTTCATGAGCGACGAATTGGCGTAAATTTCGAACTTCAGCGCGCCTTTGGTTGCGGCTTCGACCTTCTGCGCGAAGATGCGGACGAGGCGGTCGCGGAAGTCGCCCTGTTCGATTGTCCCGCCGGGAAACTGATGAGAGATTTTGATCGTGCGGGCAGCTGCCTGCGCACGTCCGATGTGGGCAGGGAGGGCGAAGGCAGCGGCGGCGCTGGTTCCGGCGCGAAGGGCCGTCCGTCGAGAAATGTGCACAGTCATGATGTCAGGTGCTCCTTGGTAAGGCTGGACCGGTTTTCGGCCTGCCGCGTTTCCCTCGTGGTCGTGTGGCGCGTAGCTCTTGATGGGCACGGCACCCGTGGACTAAGCGAGTAAGCAAAATAATTCCTGTATGCAAGCAGTATTTTCTTGCATGCAAGCTATCAGCTATTGCATACCGTAGGGCATGATGAACCGATATCCCGCCCCTCAGGACCCCGTTTCCGCCCCTGCGACGATGTCGCCGCCGACATTGAAGGTGGCCGTCGTCCGGCGTCTGGAGGAGGAAATCGTGTCCGGCGTCCTGCCGCCCGGGACGCGGCTCGATGAAGTCCAGCTAGCTGAGCGTTACAAACTGTCGCGGACGCCGCTGCGCGAAGCTTTGGCTCAGATCGCGGCAAGCGGCTTGATCGAAATCCGCCCCCGGTCGGGTGCGTTCGTCACGCAATTGTCGCCGCGCGCCATGCTTGAATGTCTGGCGTTCACCGCCGAGGTGGAGGCGATCGCTGCCACCTGGGCCGCCGCACGCATGACGACGCAAGAGCGGGCTGGCTTGATGGCAGTCCATCAGCAGGCAAGCTCATGCGTTGCCAGCAATGACAGTGACGGATATTTTGAACTGAACCGGCAGTTTCACGAAGCGATCTATGCAGGAGCTCACAACAGTTACGTCCAAGAAAGCGCGCACAAGCTGTTCCTGCGCGGGGCACCTTATCGTCGTTTGCAATTGCGCCAGCGCGGCAGGCTTTCGACATCGCACGCCGAGCATGGCGCGATTGCCTCCGCAATTCTGGCTGAAGACGGTGCAGCCGCTGCCAACGCGATCCGGTCTCACATCATGATCCAGGGTGATCGCTTTCTCGAATTTCTGGCAACGCTTCCCGACAATTACATCGGTAGCCGCGCACGCTGACATCCCGGACAATCACGCAGGGGCGCGAGCCTTGATGAACCCTCAAAGAAGGTAGTTGCGATGGCACGAACGGACAAAAAGACAGTGACGCCCAAAGCGGCAGGTTCGAAATCAGCCGCACTTCCGGCGCCCGAACCCATCGGGCGTCCACAGGGTCCGCTCACAGGCATCACCGTCATCGATCTGACGCGGGTGCTTGCTGGACCCTATTGCACGATGATGCTCGCCGACCTGGGCGCGCGCGTCATCAAGATCGAGCAGCCTGGCACCGGCGATGACAGCCGCGCATTTGGTCCGTTCCTGAAAGGCAAGTCGGCTTACTTCCTTTCGCTCAATCGCGGTAAGGAAAGCATCGCGCTCGACCTCAAAAATCCTGAAGACAAAATCATTTTTGAAAGCCTGCTGGAACGCGCCGACGTGGTGGTCGAAAACTTCCGTCCCGGCACCATGGAAAGGCTCGGTTACGGCTTCGATACGCTGCATGAAAAGTTTCCCAAACTGATCTATGCGGCGGCAAGCGGATTTGGCCACACTGGCCCCTATTCCAAGCGCGCGGCCTACGACATGGTGGTCCAGGCCATGGGCGGCCTGATGAGCGTCACCGGAACACCGGGCTCTGAACCCGTCCGCGTTGGCACCTCCATTGGGGACATCACCGCGGGATTGTTTACCGCTGTCGGCGTGAACAGTGCGCTGTACCACCGGGCGATCACCGGCGAAGCGATCAAGGTCGACGTCGCCATGCTCGATTGCCAAGTTGCCATCCTGGAAAATGCAATCGCGCGCTATGCGGCAACGGGCGAAGTGGCCGGTCCGCTCGGGGCACGCCATCCTTCGATCACGCCGTTCTCCGCGTTCAAGGCCTCCGACGGCCATCTTGTGATCGCGGCGGGTAACGACGCTTTGTTCCTCAAGATGTGCGAAACGCTCGGCGTGCCAAAGCTCGCCGCCGATCCCCGTTTTAAGACGAACGGGTCCCGCACTGAGAATTGGCAGGCCCTGTTTGCCGAACTGGGCAAAGCGCTCGAAAAGAAGACGATTGCGGAATGGCTCACGGCCCTCGACGCTGCGGGTGTTCCGTGCGGTCCCATCAACACCGTCGACAAGGTCCTGGCGGACCCGCATGTGCGCTCGCGCAACATGGTGGTGACAGCGACGGATCCCGAGATCGGGCCGCTGGTGATGGCGGGTAATCCCATCAAGCTGTCGGGCTTCGCCGATCCCGCCGTCCGCCGGCCGGCGCCCCACCTCGATGCCGACCGCGAGCATATTCTGCAAGAATTTTCCGCTCGCAGCTCTGCCGGCGCCCTCGTGCCGGTCTCGGGCGAGCCAGGGTATATGTCGGCGCTGACAATGACGCGCCAGAGCCCGCAACGCGTTTTCGACTATCTGCGCAGCGTCATTGTTGGCGAACGTGAAGCCGCCGTTATGCAGGATGGTTCGTTCATTGAGCGTGTGGAAAGCCTCGCGGACGCCTTGATGTCGGAGCGGGGCGAAGTGCTGGGCACCGTCATCGCCAACGATCTCGTGCGTCTTGTCCGTAGCGCGGGCGGTGCTGAACGCTTCGAATTGTTCAATCTCTTGGTGCGCAAATATAATCCAGATAATGCGCGCGTGCGTGCCGCAACCGAAATCTGGCGGGCCAAGCCGACGCAAGAAAACCTGTCGCTGCTCTCAGCGGCTGTCGAAAGTCCGCGCCAGGAACTGTTCCGCCGTATGAACATGGCCCCAGATGGCACGCTGACGCTCGTCAAACTGCGTGAACATTTAGGCGCGCAACTCAAAGACCACCCCGAATTTGCGCCCCTCGACAGCGACCTGCGCCACCTGTTGGGGTCGTGGTTCAATCGCGGCTTCCTGGAATTGCGCCGCATCTCGTGGAACACGCCGGCGGTGATCTTGGAAAAACTCATCGCCTATGAGGCCGTTCACGCCATCGACGGATGGGAAGATCTGCGCCGCCGGCTGGCGTCCGACCGCCGCTGCTTCGGGTTCTTCCATCCAGGCTTGCCCGACGAGCCGCTGATCTTTGTCGAGGTCGCTCTCGTTAACGAACTGTCGGGCCGCATTGCGCCGATCATCCGCGCGCCGATGCCGTCCGATTCTAAAGAGGAACCGGACACGGCCATCTTCTACTCGATCTCCAACTGCCAGCCCGGCTTGCGCGGTATTTCCTTCGGCAACTTCCTCATTAAGCAGGTTGCCGCCGATCTGGCCCGCGAATTGCCAGGACTGAAGACGTTCTCCACCCTCTCGCCGATCCCGGGTTTCCGCCGTTGGCTCGACGACCCGAAGACGGACGTTGCCGCGCAACTGAATCGCACCTTGACCGAACGCGTCCTAAAGGAAGCTGGCACCGAAGATGTCGTCTCGGGGCTGCGCCGCCTTGCGGCATCGGGCGAACAGGAAGGCTATGTGCGCTCCACGGTTTTGCGCGACGTGCTGTTGCGCTTGGGGGCGCGCTACCTTGCCGGTCACGGTCAGAAGCGCGGCGTCTCCGATCCGGTAGCGCGTTTTCACCTTGGCAACGGTGCACGCATCGAACGGGTGAACTGGATGGCAGATGTCTCCGAAAAAGGCATTCGCGAAAGTCACAGCCTGATGGTCAACTACCTCTACGATCTTGCAGGCGTCGAAAAAAATCATGAAGCGTTCGCCAACGGCCGTCCTGTGTCCATGTCGGATGAAGTGGCGGCCCTCGTAGGCAACGGTGAAGCAAGCGGCACGCTCAAGAAGCGTGTCGACGCTGCCCTCGACATTTTTGGCGGCCGCAAGACTTAGCCCGTCGCGCTGGGTTTGGGGAAACAATAGAAGGTAAGCTGTTGAGCTGACGTGGCATCCAGCATTTCGAGGTGTGTCCATGCGGTCGCAAGGCCGCGCGAACCTCGATGGTGATCCGCCCGCGCCCTTTACATTCGGACAGACTCCAACAATCTTGCAGCACCAATGACTTGCGGTGGCGGAGGGGGCTTTGCCGCGCCTGCAATCATGAGACGAAACCCGGCCGTTCTGCGTTTTTCAGTGCAAAACAAAAAGCGTGGTCCGTTTGCCCCATTCGACTCCTGCCCTTTTCGCAGCCAAATCGCGCCGCCGTCTGGTAGGCGTGTTTGCGTGCGCATTGGCATCATTTGCTGTCTTGAAAACGTGTGCCGTTGCGGCCTCTGGACGTACGCCAAACTTCGGCGGTGGATTGGGCGACTATTACGTCGGTGTACTGTATCGCGGCGGCAAATATCTCGACGCAACGGCATTGGCCCAAGGATTGCTCGATGGCAATTGGACCATCAAGGAAGCCGAGTGTGTACGCTCCATCAACCGGGCTTATCTTTTGGTGCAGATCTATCGCCGCTTAGGTCGTGACCAACCGGCGCTTGGATTACTTGGCGCTCAGGTTCAAGCCTTGCGGCATTGGGTCCGCGGTCCTGAGGTTTCTGCGCCAGTCCTGGCAAAAGCAGCGGCGGTGCAACCCTTAGCAAGCGCGAGAACGCGGGTCCTGGGATGGCATAAGATCAACCTTGAGGCTTCAGGACCGGTCCCGCTGGCAGCAACGCCTGCAACCGTGGTTCCTTCGAAAATAGCGGCTCCGCTGTTGCGGGAAACGCTGATCAAGAAAGCGGTCCAACCAACCAAATTCTACGAACCGCCGCGGCTAAAAACCGTTGCGGTTGCGCCGGTCGAACCCGAACCAGCACCCAAGCCAGTGGTGCGTAAGCAAAGGCCTTCTGTGAAGACTGAGACTACGACGGAAGCAAAACCGCTGGCGCCGCAGCCACGGATGGAAGCTTGGATGGAAAAGGCCTTTGTGAATTAGGCGTCGCGGGGCCGTTGGGAATTACGATAAAGCCCGCCTAAGAACAGTCCGGCCAAAATCAGGCCCAGGCCAACGAACATCTTGGTTTGGATCTGCTCGCGCTCATGGGCTAACTCCGCCTGGGTCTTTTTCAGTGCCGCTGTGTCCTTCACGAGTTTATCGATGCTGGCGCTGGTCACACGAGCGTCCTGGTCAAGGTTCGCCCGCCGCTCAAGCCAGGTTTTGTCAGCGTCCGAGCCGGGAGCGTTGGGCCGGGCACCCAAGGTCTGAACGTCAATTTTCTGCGCCGTCACCCGTTTCTCGAAGAGGACGGTCCGTGCCTGAATGTCTTGGATTTGCTGTTGGATCGCTTCCGTACCTGACTGCATGAGAGCAGATGCCGTCAAAACGATTGCGGATTGTCCCACCAAGCCAACGATGGCGATACACGCGATCAGCCGATTGGTCTCAGTTGTAAAGTGCTTTCGGAAGACGCGTGCGAGTAGCAGCGCAATGGCAAGACCTACTGCGATCATTAGCATCGGAGTCAAATAAGTCTGCATGGCGGCATCTCCGGATTGATGGCTGCATGCCCACCCGAGTGCCACACCGCCGCCGGGTTCGGGGTTCCCTGTGGAACACGCGCCCAGCCTATGGGCCATCCGGGCCAAGAAAAATGCAAACTATTTGCGCCGTTACCGTTTCCGGCGGGGGTTGCGCAACGGCGCGACACTCGCCATAACAGGGCTGGAGGCTGGCGGCGGACGATACCATCGCCAACCGGGTCAGGTCCGGAAGGAAGCAGCCCTAACGAACCGGTGCCGGGTCGTTCGCCAGTCTCTCTTAATGTCTCACGCGCCAATGGCGCTCCGTCGATGCAGGGCATCGCATGGCGATGACGGGGGCGCGGCTCGCCGCAGTTCGCTTTGCTCCCTAAAGCCCTATGGGTTTTGAAGTGGAGCTTGCTGCTCCGGCAATAGGGTCGCAGGTAAGCGGAGGCCGATTTGGTCAAGAAGAAATCGCCATCGGACGATGCTGGTAGCCCGCCTTGGGAGACTGATGAACCGGCTCACGTGCCGGAAGGTCCGGGGTTGTTTGGCGAGGCTGCTCCCGTGACCAAGCCTTACGTCGTTCTCGCCCGTAAATACCGCCCGCAGGCCTTTCCCGATCTGATCGGCCAGGAAGCGATGGTGACGACGCTGCGCAATGCGTTTGCGTCGGGCCGGATCGCGCAAGGCTACATGCTGACTGGCGTCCGCGGTGTCGGCAAAACGACCACGGCACGTATTCTCGCGCGCGGGCTCAACTACGAGATCGACGGCCAGTCGACGGGCCCGACGGTTGATATGCCGGTGCTGGGCAGGCATTGCGCCGACATCATCGCAAGCCGGCATCCCGACGTTGTTGAAATGGACGCGGCGTCCAATACCGGTATCGAAAACATCCGCGAAATTATTGAGAGCGCGCGTTACAAGCCCATCGTCGCTCGCACGAAGGTCTTCATCATCGACGAAGTCCACATGCTCTCGAAAAGCGCCTTCAACGCGCTGCTGAAGACCCTCGAAGAGCCACCCGAGCACGTCAAGTTCATCTTTGCGACCACCGAAATCCGCAAAGTGCCGGTCACGGTTCTATCGCGGTGCCAGCGTTTCGATCTGCGTCGCGTGGACGTGCCGGTGCTCGCCAAGCACTTCAAAAGCATCGTTTCCAGCGAGGGCGCGACCGCCGACGACGAGGCGATCAATTTGATTGCGCGGGCAGCTGAAGGCTCCGTGCGCGACGGCCTATCGATCCTCGATCAGGGTATCGCGATGTCGCTGGGCCACCCCGGCGCGTCGCTGAGCGCCGCACAGGTCCGGGACATGCTCGGTCTGGCTGATCGAAACCGCATCTTCGACCTGCTGGAACAATTGGCCTCGGGTGCGATCGCGCCTGCCCTCACGGCGTTTGCGGGCCTCAATCGTGACGGTGCTGAGCCGGCCCAGGTGCTGGCTGATCTCGCCGAATCCGTCCATCAGACCGCGCGCGTCAAAGTCGTGGGGGCGGCGGCTGCCAGCGAAACGCTCTCGGGTGAAGAAAAGCGGCGTGCCGAACAGCTTGCCCGTGAGCTGTCGGTGCCGCTGCTTTCGCGCCTGTGGCAGATGCTGCTCAAAGGCCACGAGGAAGCGGCGCGCTCGGGCGACCCGTTTGCTGCCGCCGAAATGGTGCTTATTCGCATCGCCCACACCGCCGATCTGCCTTCGCCGGATGAACTGATCCGCGTGCTGGGGGGCGATACGCCCACGCGCCGCGAACCAGGAGGGAGCAGCGGCCGCGATGTGCCACCGCCTGCGACGACGATCAATCAGGCCCAGGGCGAGCCACCTTCAGGCTCGGCGCCCGGGCCGGGATCAAGCCATGGAGCGTTGGACGATCTCGACAACGAACCGGTCTATGACGACCTCGACCTCGAACTCGTTGGTCCCGAATTGGACGGCGAAGCTCCTGCCACCCAGCCGGTCCGGGGAGACGTCGTGCGCTCGTTCGCCGACGTTGTTGATCTGGCCGGACGCTATCGCGAGGCTAAACTGAGGGTCGATTTGGAGGAAAGCGTCAGCCTCGTCAAATTCGACGCAGAAATGGGCGCAATCGACCTTTTCTTGATGAACGGCGCACCGGCAACGTTGCCTAACGACCTGCGTGAAAAGCTCAACCGCTGGACAGCGCGCAAGTGGGTCGTCGTGGTCAGCAAGACAGCGGGCGAACCCACGCTTGGCGGCGTTCGCCGCGAACGCGAAGCCAAGGAGCGCGCGGTATTGATCGAACATCCAGCGGTCAAAGCGCTGCTTGAAGCCTTCCCCGAAGGTAAGATTACCGCCATTAAAACTCAACGCATCGCGCGCGACGACGATGAAAAGGCGACCGGCTAAGATTCCCAAATTCGTGACCGTGGCCGCACCCCCCGGGGTGATGGCGCAAACCAAAATGGAATGATGAGCGATGAAAGACCTGATGGGCATGATGAAGCAGGCGCAGCAGCTTCAGGCACGCATGCAACAAATGCAGGACGAGTTGAGTGCCGCGGAAGTGGAGGGGCGTTCGGGCGGTGGTCTCGTGACGCTGACGCTGGACGGTAAAGGGCAGATCAAGCGAGTGAAGATTGACCCCTCGCTCATGCGCCCGGATGAGACTGAAATCCTTGAAGATTTGATTCTCGCCGCCGGTCACGATGCCAAAAACAAGGTCGAAACCCTGATGGCAGATAAAATGAAAGAAGCGACCGGCGGCATCGCACTGCCGCCGGGCATGAAGCTGTTTTGATGCTCTGCACGCAAAGTTTTAAGCGCTTTCGTCCATGACATGATGAAATTTTGGGCCGGCCTCCTATATAGGGGGTGCAGTCGTGTGCCTACAATTGGGGTTGCCATGTCCTCTCATCTTTCCATCAGCAAGTTTGCGCGCGTCGCTCTAGCCGCGCTGACGTTTGCAGCTTTCACGACGTCCCTAGCTCATGCGCGCGCCGGCGGCGGGTTCAGCACGGGTAGCCGTGGCGTGAAGACGTACACGCCCCCTCCCACGACGCGCACCGCACCGAGTGCAGCGCAGCCGATGCAACGGTCGGCCCAACCTGAGACCGCGGGGGCTGCAAAGGCTGCGCCGCCAGCTGTCGCCGGGTCGCGTTTTGGTACCGGTTTCATGGGCGGTCTGCTCGGCGCAGGTTTGATCGGCGCGTTGTTTGGTGCGGGCTTCTTTGGCGGCATGGGTGGCCTGATGGGCTTCCTTGGCTTGATCCTGCAGGCAGCCTTGATCGGCGGACTTATCTATTGGGCGGTCGGTTTCTTCCGCCGCCGCAACCAGCCGGCATCGGCAACGCCTTACGGCAATGACTATCAGCGGGCTGCCCTAAACGACGTGCCTAAAGGCGCCGCAGGCGGGTCTGCAGCATCGCAGGCGGGAGCAGCGTCTGCCGCCACGCAGCCTATCAGCATCGAGCCAGCCGACTATGCTTCGTTCGAGCGCCTGCTGTCGGTCGTCCAGCTCTCGTTCAGCCGTGAAGATACCGGTGCGCTGCGTTCGGCAACGACGGTTGAAATGCTCGGGTATTTCACCGAACAGCTCCAAGCCAACGCGCAGAACGGCGTGCGTAACGAGCTTGGGCAGCCCAAACTCGTTTCGGGCGATCTGGCTGAAGCGTGGCGCGAAGGCAGCGGCGAATACGCGACGGTCGCGATGAAGTACGTGCTCACCGATGCGACGATGGACCGTACCAGCGGCCGTGTGGTTCAGGGCAGCAAAACTGAGCCGCAGGAGGTCACGGAGATTTGGACGTTTACGCGCCGGATCGGCGGCGGCGCCAACTCCTGGCGTCTCTCGGCCATCCAGCAAACAGCATGAATGTGAAGGGCGGGGATCAACCCCGCCCTTTTTTCATTTAAGAGACCTGAGCCTTATTTGCAGATCCGCTTTAAGCCATCACTGCCGTGACGGGCGAGGTCGAGATGGAAATGGTCGCCGTGGTGGGCGTCAGCGCCTGGACCAAGCACGGTCGTAAAATCCCGGCATGAATTGCTGCGAACGTCGTGAAGGAACGCATGTTCCTCCGGCCGGCCATTCCAGCCGCCTTTGACGGTGACGACGCGACCGTCCGCCATCACGAAGGCCGAGATGTCGATGGCGTTGGCATGGCCGTGTTCGGATAGTTTGGCCCCGCCTACGTTATTCATAGCGCGGCACGAGTAGGACGCGGCAACACGCAGTTCGACGAGTTCGCTGTGGAGGTGCTGGCGCGCGGCGCGGGCGGCGACATTGGCGACCCAATCGTTGATTTGCGGCACCATGGGACAGACCACAAGCGCTGCGGGAATAAGGGCGACGCGCCCGTCATTTGCGGCGGCCATTTCAAACGGCTTGGCGGCCCCACAAAATTCGCTGGGTCCACCCAAGGCCGACCGGCTGCGCAGGAAACTGCTTTCCTTGATCGCACCCGACGACAAACAGGCTAGTTCTTCCTGTTTGCGCCAGGGTTCGTCCTGGGCAACGAAATTTGGACCGGTGCTGCATCCCCAGAGAAGGAATGCACATCCAGCCGGGATCAGGCCAACTCGGGATACGCGGTACAACATGGTTGCAATCATAACCCCGGATGCCTAACGGACCGTAAAACCCGCTCGTTCTGGGGTTATCTCACACCACGCGGGCGGCGGTTTTACGTCTGTGGAAAGGCGAAATCGCATCCTTGCTATGAAACGAAATCGTCGCGCGCCCGAAGATATCCACAATGAAAAAAAGCGAGCGAAACTGATTCGCGGCGTAATTATGTTTAGCCTGTGCTACAAAAAGATCAGTGATCGGATCCCGTCCGTCTGGTCCTTGTAGCCTCTCGTTGCGTAAGCTTTGTTGCGTAAGCCCTTGTTGCATAAAGCGTTTTGTTCAGCGTGTTGAAGCCTCGGCAACCCAATGGAACTGCCTGCCGGTCAGACTACTCTGGTGGACTGGACAGTTCTACGGATGCCGGGGCTCACGCGTTCTTGAGTTGGACTGGCCTAACTTGATCGACCTAGCGTTTCGGCACTAGCTCGACTCCCCCTCGCTCGTTTGGCTCGCCCAGAAGTCGACGACGGCGGCCTTGAACGTCGGGTCGCCGACTGCCTTCATATGTTCGCGGCCGATGATGTCGAAGTTTCGCGCGCCCGGAATGAGCGCCGCAAGCTCGCTGCCTGAGCCTGCCACCACATCGTCGGTTCCGACCGCGACCATCACGGGCCGGTCGATCTTGGCTATCGCCTCGACCGTGATCGGCTCACGCGCCGAGCGCATACAAGCCGCCAGAGCGAGGAGGTCGCTTTTGGTCTGTTCGGCAAACATGCGGAAAACGCGCCCGCCAGGATCTGTCACGTCCTCGAGGCTAGGTGCTTCCAGAGCCTCCGCGATGGCATCCCCGCCGGACGCCATTCCACGCACCATATTGACACCCAGGCCGCCGAAAACGACGCTCGCTACGCGCTCGGGATGGCGCAGCACGAGGAAAGCGGAAATCCGCGCACCCATCGAATAGCCCATGACGAGGGCCCGCGTTATGCCGAGATGATCGAGCAAACGGCGGGCGTCTTCGGCCATCAGCGGTGCGCCGTAATCCTCAACGCCATGTAACTTCTGGCTGCCGCCATGGCCGCGATTATCGAACGCGATGACCCGGTGACCGGCTGCGGTCAGAACGCGCACCCACCCCGTCGAAACCCAGTTCGTATTGAGGTTCGAGGCAAAGCCGTGGATCAGCAACACGGGCAGTTTGTGACTGGCGGCATTCGTGCTGGCCGCGTCCAGAAAAGCAATTTCGACACCGTCAGATAAAAAAGCCGGCATTCAAGTCTCCCTCTGCGATGCTGTGGTCCTATCATTTCTTGCGTCGCGCGGCTATGTTCGTCCGCATAGTCCCTCATTTCCAGAACTAAGGTCTTTCAGATGGCTGCTCACGCCGTACCCCATCTCGCCAACGACTCCGGCGTCGAAAAAATTTCCGTTGGCGTCAAGGAACTGCAATGCATGGGCGCGCGCGCCCCCTTTGATCATCCCCATGTGTATCTCGACATGGGCGCTGACGCGCAGATCCTCTGCCCCTATTGCTCGACGCTCTACGTTTACGACGCCCGCCTTCACGCGGATGAAACCGACCCCAAGAATTGTCTCGTTCGCGAAGCTGTTTAGGTGGCCATCACGGCGCGTCCGAGCCGGCCGATGCTGATTGCCGGTGGCGGCATCGGGGGCTTGGCGGTTGCGCTGGCGCTGGCCAAGTGCGGCATCCGATCCCGCGTTTTGGAACGCAAACTGGTCTTCAGCGAGGCAGGTGCTGGGATTCAGATAGGCCCGAATGGCGTTGCATGCCTGCGCGCGATTGGGGTGGCAGCGTCGCTTGAGCCCAAGGCCGGCCGCCCCGGCGAAATCCGCGTCTATGACGGCCTGCGCGGAGCGGTGTTGTCGGCACTCCCCCTGGGTGAGGCCGTCAACGACCGCTTCGGGGCCCCCTACTGGACTGTCCACCGGGCCGATCTCCATGCAAGTCTGCTTGCGGCCGCACAAAACGAACCCGCGATCTTGATCGAGACCGGATTCCAGGTCGATCGCCTCGAGGCTGCGGCCGACGGCATCCGGCTGATTTCGACGCAAGGCAAACTCGCGACGGGTACGGCTGTCATCGGCGCGGATGGATTGTGGTCGAAGGTGCGCAGCTATGTCGCCGACCGCATCGATCTGCGATACGCCGGTTGGAGCGCCTTTCGCACGGTCATGGCCGCATCCGCCGGTCCACCCGCGCTGCAGGCAAACGCGGTGGGCCTTTGGCTCGCGCCGAACGCGCATGTAGTGCACTACCCGGTCCGTGGCGGTGCCGAGACGGCGGCCGTCGTGATCCTCCCTCAGACGGCTTCGAGCGAAGGCTCGTTTAAGGCAGGCTGGGCCAAGGACGCGGACCGCGATGAACTGCTGCGCCGGGTCAAGCATCTGGCCCCTGATCTGGTGGCATTCCTGGAGACCGGCGAGGACTGGAAATCTTGGAGCCTGTTCAATGTGCCTCCGCTTGCCCGCTGGTCTAACGGGTATGTGAGCCTGCTCGGAGATGCGGCCCACCCCGTACTGCCGTTCCTGGCCTCGGGCGGCGTGCTGGCTTTAGAGGACGCCGTGACGCTCGCTGCGTGCGTCGCCAAGCAGCCCGAGAACGTGCCGGCAGCGTTTGACGCGTACGCCATGCAGCGGATGAAACGGGCAGCGACCGCGGCCAACGGCGCGCGCCATAACGGTGCGATCTACCATATGAGCGGCCCTTCCGCGTTCGTGCGTAACCTGGCGATGAAGGCGATCCCGGCACCCCGGCTGATGAGCCGCTATGACTGGTTGTATGGCTGGAAGCCGCCGGTATTGGGCTAAATCAGCAACCAGTTTGGCTGTCTGAGGTGGCGGAAACGGAAAATTCCGGTATTTTCCGGTAAATGCGTCTTCCTTTGATCGCAGGCATTATGAAACAGCAGCCCAAAACGATCGTGCCGATCCCCGTCGACCAACGCGCCAGGGCAATCCACCAGATTCGCACGGCGATGATCGAAAAAAAGCTGACCCAGGCGCAGCTTGCGGACGCTGCCGATTGTCATGAGAAGACGGTGCAGAACCTTCTCGGCGGACGTTCGGTGCGCGACCAGACCCTGTTTGACGTCTGTACCTACCTGGGTCTCGACTATGAGGATGTGCGCGACAATTGGCATGGTAGCGTCGCGCAGTCAGCAATCCCGGCGCCGGATACTCAACCCAACGCGATGGAACGTTCTCCAACCGGCGGTATGGTCGCGCCGGTCTACATGGGCGCTTATACGCGCGCTGCCGTCGATCACTACCTCGGCAACTATCTGACGCTGCGGCCGGATTTCACCAATCCCGATGCCATCGTCGCTTATCGCACCGAGATCATCTGGGACGATGAATGGCCGAGCCTGCTGTTCCAGGAGCGTGACCGGCCCGACGCGCCCTATTCCCATCGGGGCCGGCTGTATGTTCCCGCGTCGTCGTCATTCATCCATCTGGTATCGCTGACGAAAGGTGCGATGCGGATGATCGTCGTGTCCCAGCTGGACCGGGACGGCCTCATGCGCGGGCTGATCACGACGCTCAATAAGCACCGGGCGAACTACGTCCCCGTTTCAACACCCATAGTCTACGCCAAGCGCGACGAGGCGGAGATGGCGCTGGGGACCATTCTACCGGGTAGCCCGGTTCACGCCCAATACAAAGCCCTGCTGTGCGACACGATCAGTGAGGGTTATGCGCGGCTGGTGCCGCCGTAATCGAAGGCAGTTGTTTGGGTGCTTCGATGGAGTCGACAGGTGGCGGCACGGCGAACCGGGGCGTGTCCGTCAAGAACCGGGCCTTGAGATCGACGCTTGGCCTGCGCCCGATATTGCCGAGATTGCCGTCCAGCCACTTGAGGGTTTCGCTGCGGCCAGCCTGATGCAGATAAGTGAACAGCGCCCAATCCGGCTTGAGTTTGCTGCCGGCTGGGAGCGCTGCCGTGTGGCGGCCCGCTTCGATCAGGTGGAAGCGATGCGCCGCCAGCGGCGCCAGCCGCGACGGCCGCTTGAAGCGGCGTTGCAGCCATCCGCCCTCGGCCTCGCGCACCGCCTCGATGATCTCGATATCGCGCAGAAGCGGCGCGTTAAACGTCAGCCGTCCCGTTTCGGCGGCAATCTCCAGTGACGAGGACGGCACACCGGCCTTCAACGTCGGATTGAGCAGCACGATTAGCGTGTCATCGACAGGACTTTCGAGCGCCAGCCGGACGAGATCGGGATTGGCCGAAAATCCGCCGTCCCAATACGCCCGGCCATCGATCTCAACCGCATGATGCAGCGTCGGCAGACAGGCGGAGGCGAGCACGGCATCGACCGTCATCTCAGCACTCCGGAAAAAACGTGCCCGCCCGGTCGAAACGTCGGTCGCCGCAATTAGCAATTCGACGGGCGAGGCCGCCCTCAGCTTGGCAAAGTCGATGGTGCCGGTCAGCAGCCGCCGTAACGGATCAAATCCCATCGGATTGAACTGGTAGGGCGAGAACATGCGCCCGACGCCGGAGGCCGCCGACATGCTGCTCAGACTCGATAGGAAGGGATTCAACCGGACGAAGTCGGGTACGGCAGCCTTGTGGACGGCCTGCCAGACTTCACCGAGTTTGGCGCGCGCGCCTTCGCGTCCCCCTTCCGCCATTCCGGCGGCAAAGGCGACCGCATTGACAGCTCCGGCGCTGGCAGCACTGATCCAGCCGAATTCGATGCCGGGTTGTTCCAAGAGCGCGTCGAGCACGCCCCAGGTGAATGCCCCGTGCGCGCCGCCACCCTGCAAAGCCAGATTGATCTTTTGAGGTCTGCCCAAAGCTCAAGCCCTTCCCAGTCTTTCCGAAAGACGAACTTAGGGGCGAACTGTGGCAGCTTCAAACAAACGCCGAAAGGCGCGGCGACATGTCCGGGCGGTGTTGGCTAACCAGCGTGGGCG
>JANLYB010000135.1:0-2383 GCA_031365425.1 Hyphomicrobiaceae bacterium | reverse complement strand
GATGCTTGCGTGTTATGCGCTGGAGGAGCGAAGTCCCTGGTATGTTTTGGGGTTTGCCGCATCGTGTGCGCTGGCTTCGGCGTATGGTTTTCTCCAAGGGGCTTGGCCCTTCGGGCTGGTCGAGGGGATCTGGTCGCTGGTCGCGATCGATCGATGGCGGAAGCGGAGTGAGGGCTAGTGTGGTGATCGACAAGTTCGCCGGTTCTTGCTGCACGGCGGGGAGCGAACTTTCGATCCAAACCACACTGGCAACTTATTGATTTCTAGTGTCCCTCTAGATTCCGAAGTTCGCTTCTGGAGGTGCGGTGAATTCAGGCGAACTTCGGAATCGGGAGACTAGGTGCGGACACTAGTCAAAATCTGCGGATTGAAGACCGACGAGGCGCTGGATGCAGCGCTCGAGGGCGGAGCCGACTACGTGGGGCTCGTGTTCTTCGGGAAGAGCCCGCGCAATACGACGCTTGAAGAAGCGCGTGGTCGTGCGGCGCATGCGCGGGGCCGGGCCGGGATCGTGGCGTTGAGCGTGGACGCGGACGATACGACGCTCGATGGGATCGTGGCGGCGGCATCGCCTGATGTTTTGCAATTGCATGGGCATGAGAGCCCGGAGCGGGTGGCGGCGATCAAGGCGCGCTATGGCCTGACGGTATGGAAAGCACTGCCGGTCGAGACGGCGGCGGATGCCGAGCGGGCATTCGACTATGCCGGTATTGCCGATCTGATCGTGTTCGATGGCAAGCCGCCCAAGGGCGCGACTCTGCCGGGCGGCAACGGGCGCGTGTTTGATTGGGCGGTGCTTGAGGCCATTAAGGGCAGGGTGCCGTTCATGCTGTCGGGCGGGCTGACTGCCGAAAACGTTGGCGAGGCGGTGCGAGTGACGGGTGCTCAGGCGGTCGATGTGTCGTCGGGCGTCGAGAGTGCGCCGGGCGTCAAAGATCCCGAACTGATCCGGCGCTTCCTTCGCGCGGTAAACGGTTCTACATAGTTTGCAAATTCATCACGTTCGCTTCGCGATAAGGGCTGCCGCCCTTAACCCGCTCGAGGGGGTGACCCCTCGAACTCCCCTCTTTTTGGGACCAAGAAGGAGGGGGAGGCGACCTGCCCAGATCGAAGGATACTGCGATGGCGACGACGTCCGATAAAGCGAACCAGCCGAAGCTCAACAGCTTCCGTTCGGGGCCTGACGACCGTGGGTTCTTTGGCATGTTCGGCGGGCGGTTTGTGGCCGAAACGTTGATGCCGCTGATCCTCGATCTGGAGAAGGCGTACGACGCGGCGAAGGCCGATCCGTCGTTTGCAGCAGAGGTCGAGTTTCTCAACAAGCATTACTCGGGCCGGCCAAGCCCGCTGTATCACGCCGAGCGGCTGACCGAGCATTTCCGGTCGCTGTCGAAGACGGGCGGCGGGGCGAAGATTTATTTCAAGCGTGACGAGCTCAATCATACGGGTTCGCACAAGATCAACAATTGCCTGGGGCAGATCCTGCTCGCGCGCCGGATGGGCAAGACGCGGATCATCGCCGAGACCGGTGCGGGTCAGCACGGGGTGGCGGTCGCCACCGTGTGCGCCAAGTACGGGATGGGTTGCGAGATTTATATGGGCGCGACCGACATCGAGCGGCAGGCGCCGAACGTCGCGCGGATGATCCTGCTCGGGGCAAAGCTCAATCCGGTCACATCGGGCGCGGGCACGCTGAAAGACGCGATGAACGAAGCGCTGCGCGATTGGGTGACCAACGTGCACGACACCTATTACATCATCGGCACGGCGGCGGGTCCGCATCCGTATCCGGCGATGGTGCGCGATTTCCAGTCGATCATCGGGCGCGAATTGCGCGGACAGATGATGGAAGCGGAGGGGCGGTTGCCCGATACTCTGGTTGCCTGCATCGGCGGCGGATCGAACGCGATCGGGTTGTTCCATCCGTTCCTTGATGACGAGGGCGTGGCGATCTACGGCGTCGAGGCCGGCGGGCACGGGATCGACGTTTACAACGGTCATGCGGCGTCGATGACGGGCGGATCGCCGGGGGTGCTGCATGGCAACCGGACGTATCTGCTGCAGGATAGCGATGGCCAGATTCAAGAGGGCCATTCGATTTCAGCGGGGTTGGATTATCCCGGCGTGGGTCCAGAGCACGCTTGGTTGAAGGATACCGGCCGGGTGACGTATGTGCCGGCGACCGACAAGGAAGCGCTCGACGCGCTGCAGTTGTGCACGCGGTTGGAGGGGATTATTCCGGCGTTGGAGCCTGCGCACGCGCTGGCCTACGTGACCAAGCTCGCGCCGACGTTGCCCAAGGATAACCTGCTGGTCATGAACCTGTGCGGGCGCGGGGACAAAGACTTGTTCACCGTGGCGAAGGCGTTGGGGATTAAGGTTT
>JANLYB010000109.1:0-18905 GCA_031365425.1 Hyphomicrobiaceae bacterium | reverse complement strand
TCATGCCGCAATACGCGGTCGAGCGGCTGTATGAGCTGACGAAGGATCGCGACACCTACATCTCGACTGAGGTCGGCCAGCATCAGATGTGGGCGGCGCAGTTGTACCGCTTCGAGGAGCCGAACCGGTGGATGACGTCGGGCGGGCTCGGCACCATGGGTTATGGGTTGCCAGCGGCCATCGGCGCGCAGGTCGCCCATCCCAAATCGCTGTGCATCGACATCGCAGGCGACGCGTCGATTCTAATGAACATTCAAGAGTGCTCGACGGCGACGCAGTACCGGCTGCCGGTGAAGGTGTTCATTTTGAACAACCAGTACATGGGCATGGTGCGGCAGTGGCAGCAACTGTTGCATGGTAACCGGTTGTCGCAGAGCTACACCGAGGCACTGCCGGACTTCGTCAAGCTGGCGGAAGCCTATGGCTGGGTCGGGATGCGGTGCGAGAAGGCCGGTGATCTCGATGATGCGATCAAGGAAATGATCAACGTGAAGGCGCCGGTCATTTTCGATTGCCGGGTCGCGCAATTGGCCAATTGTTTCCCGATGATCCCGTCCGGCAAGGCGCATAACGAGATGCTGCTGGGCGAGACCACCGATGAGGAAGTCGGCAAGGCGATCGGCAAAGAAGGCAAGGTGCTGGTGTGAGAGTTCGGATTGCAGGTCTGCTCGGAGTAGTCGTCGCCGTCGCTGCTTCAGGCGGCATGGCGCGCGCTGCCAACGACATCAGTTGGGACCGGGTTGCGAACGTCGAAAGTGCGGCGAGGCAGATCGGCGAGGTGCAGGCGCAGGCGGGCGTCGAGAAGGCGTTCAACTTCATCTCGGCTTGCTACAAGACGCATGGGCTAGCGTCGGCCTATTCCAAGGCGTTCGAAGGCTGCATCGCGCAGGACTATCTCGTGAGTAAGACACTGGTGCAGATCTACGAGCGTGTGCCGAAAGACGTGCTGGAAAAAAACGGTGCGCCGAGCCCCGAAAAGATAGACCAATCGTTCAAGAACCGGGCGGCGAGCGCGTTTGCGCAATACAAGCGGACGCCGGAAGACGCACTGGCATTGCGCGGTGTTGTGGAGCAGCACGGCGTGCCGGTGTTCCTCAAAATCGTGTTTCCGCAAAACGGTAGCCAAGTTCCAAGTCCTCAGATCGAGAAGAAGCAATAACGCCATGGTCAATGCCAATCCGCAAAGCCACTACGTCGGTCCCAATCTCGTTCAGCCGGAAGTAAACCGCACGCTGTCCATCCTGGTCGATAACGAACCGGGCGTACTTGCGCGTGTCATCGGGCTGTTTTCCGGGCGCGGCTACAACATTGACAGTTTGACGGTGACGGAAACCGAGCATGAAAAGCATCAGTCGCGCATCACGATTGTGACGCGCGGAACGCCTGCCGTCATTCAGCAGATTAAGCATCAGCTGGAGCGGTTGATCCCGGTGCATCGCGTGCGGGATTTGACCAACGAAGGGGTATCGCTGGAGCGTGAGCTTGCGCTGGTGAAGGTCGTCAGCAAGGGCGAAAAGCGCAATGAAGCGCTGCGGCTGGCTGAGATTTTCCGTGCAAACGTGGTCGATACATCGCTGGAGCATTTCGTATTCGAGATCACCGGCAAGGCGTCGAAGATCGAGACCTTCATCGGACTGCTCACGGAAGTCGGGCTGGTCGAGGTGTCGCGCACAGGGATTGCGGCGATTGCGCGCGGGCCGGCATGATAGCGTCCGCTTGCCGCTGTCAGCTGGGCTCGAAGTGTGCCTGGGCGACGGTCTTGGCGTCCTGGGAGAAGATGATCAATTCATCGACGGCCAGCAGAGTCTTGGCTTTGTCGAGTGTCGTAAAACCGAGGACGCCCTTGTCCTTGGCGGCATAGAGCGGAATAGCGACCGGGGGTTTCGAAAAGGTCACCTGGAAGGCGAGCAGGCTGCGGCGGAACGTTTTAGGATCGGCGCGCTCGCACTTGTCGGCGCCTTCGGCTTCTTCGCACAGGCGCATGGAGATGTAGGATTTGGCGGTCTGCTGATGGGCGGCGACGACTTGTTGAATGAGGATGGTGCAGTCTTTCAGGTCCAGCTTTTCACTGGCGGCGCAGTCTTGAGCCGACGTGAACACGCCGACGGGGGCAGCGACAGCGGCGGTTTTGGGCGCCGATTGCCCGCAGGCGGCAAGGCTCAGGGTCGCAAAGCTGACAGTCAAGGCCTTGATACGTTTCATGGGGCTGCTAACCGGAACAGTTGGACGATCCTCAAGCCTAGCAGCCCGGGGTTTACGTCTCGTTAAGGTGCTCCTTTGCTATCAAAAGTTCTGACCAGACGCAGGTCATGGCTCTTGAGCCTGCGGGCACGCGCCCGGTGCGGTTGCCAGCCAATGGGCTGTCTGCTGGGCTTGGGTAGGCCAAATTGATTGAAATAGGAGTGACAACAATCGTTGAAATGTAAGCCAAACTGAGAGTAGTGTCCGCCACCCTCGACTAACCGCACCCCAGTTCATCGCACTTCCGGTCCGATGCTGGTTGCCGTTGGCACCATTCATGTCTGACCGAAAAAAGAGAGAACCAATGCGCGTTTATTATGATCGTGATGCCGACATCAACCTGATCAAAGGCAAGAAGGTTGCCGTCATCGGCTACGGGAGCCAGGGCCATGCGCATGCGCTGAACCTTCGTGACAGCGGCGTAAAGGATGTGATCGTCGCCCTGCGCAAAGGTTCGGCGGGCGTCGCGAAGGCTGAAGGCGCCAAGCTCAAGGTGATGGAAGTCGCCGAAGCTGCCAAGATCGCCGACGTCATGATGATGCTGACGCCTGACGAACTGCAGGCCGAGATCTACCGCGAAAGCCTGCATGGCAATATGAAGAAGGGCGCTGCCCTCATGTTCGCGCACGGCCTCAACGTGCATTTCAGCCTGATCGAGCCGCGTGCCGACCTCGACGTCGGCATGGTCGCGCCCAAGGGCCCCGGCCATACGGTTCGCGGCGAATATCAAAAGGGCGGCGGCGTGCCTTGCCTTATCGCGGTTCATCAGGACAAGAGCGGGCATGCGCACGATCTGTTCCTGTCGTACGCGTCGGCCGTTGGTGGCGGCCGTTCGGGCATCATCGAGACGACCTTCAAGGAAGAGTGCGAAACGGACTTGTTCGGCGAGCAGGCCGTGTTGTGCGGCGGGCTCGTCGAGATGATCCGCGCCGGGTTCGAAACGCTGGTGGAAGCTGGATACGCGCCGGAAATGGCGTACTTCGAGTGCTTGCATGAAGTGAAGCTGATCGTCGACCTCATCTATGAAGGCGGCATCGCGAACATGAACTACTCGATCTCGAACACTGCCGAGTTCGGCGAATATCAGACCGGTCCCCGCATTATCACCTCGGAAACGAAGGCTGAGATGAAGCGCGTGCTGACCGATATCCAGACGGGCCGCTTTACCCGCGACTGGATGCTCGAATGCAAGGCCGGCCAGCCCAACTTCAAGGCGACCCGTCGCATTAACGACGCGCACCAGATCGAAGAAGTGGGCGCTAAGCTGCGCGCCATGATGCCCTGGATCGGCAAGAACAAGCTGGTCGACAAGGGAAAGAACTAAGACTTAAGTTGTGAGTAATCAGAAAGGCCCTCGAAGCGAAAGTTTCGGGGGCCGTTTTTGTTTTAGGTGCGGATAAAGTCGTGGCTGTTAAAGTGAATGGATATTCATATTGAGTTTTGAATTGGCGTGACGCCGCGATGAGTGTCTTTATCGTGTGGTGGCCTATTCTGAATGGGAGGTGAATAAACAATGCGCGGTAAATAAAAAACCCCGGCAATTTCTTGCCAGGGCTCATCGTCACTTTAAGTCGTAGCGCGGAGGCGTTATTTCTTTTCCGGGGCGGCAGGAGCGGCAGCTGCCGGAGCGGTGGCCTTGGGGGCTTCAGCAGGCTTTGCAGCGGCGGCCGGTGCGGTTGCGGCAGGAGCGGAAGCGGCAGCCGGCTTTACGTCAGCAGGCTTTGCAGCGGCAGGTGCCGTGGCAGCAGGTGCTGCGGCAGGAGCGGTCGTTGCAGCAGCCGGAGCGGTAGCCTTGGGGGCTTCAGCAGGCTTTGCGGCGGGAGCGGCGGCCGGAGCTGTCGTGGCCGCGGGGGCAGCAGGGGCGGTCGCCGGCTTGGCGTCCTGTGCAAGTACAGGCGTAGCGGCGATCGCAATCAGCGTTGCCAAAGTAAAGATTTTCTTCATAGCCCATTCCTTTGTTGCTAGGTACCGTCTTCCCCGGTGAGACTGAGCTAAGGGCTGATTGGGGCGAAATAGAGAACCCAGTTCTCCCTGTAAAAAATATAATGTTCTTTCATGCGGCATTGACCGAACGGCTTGATGGCGACGCAATCGTTTTTGGAAAGCCAATTGAGTCGCGCAGTTTTGGGGATTTGACAAACGTGGACAATGGCGGACGGGTTGATTGGGTTTGCGAATGCCGGCTGGTTGCTGCCAGCCGGGATTGGGCGTTCGCGCGCGAGCATGCGGCGGCCATCGACGCCCATTGGCACAAGCGGCTCATGACGCATCCGGGCTATTTCAATGGCGTCGTGTATGCGATGGCGGCCGGCGGCATCTTGCGTAGCGCGTCCGAGGACGGCGTGTTTTCGGCAGCGCTCGTGGCGATGGACTTCAAGAGCTTTTTGTACTGGAAGGAATCCGGGTATCCGCAGGCCGGGATCCGCGATGCGTTCGGCTCGGCGATCCTGCGCTCCAGCGAGGGGCACGTGTTGCTCGGGCGGCAAAGTGCGGGCAACGTCAATGCGGGGCAGGCCTATTTGCCGGGGGGGTTTATCGATCAGCGCGACGTGGCGGCCGATGGGACGATCGACATCGGCGCGAGCATCGGGCGGGAGCTTGCGGAGGAAACGGGACTGACGGCGGGGGAAGTGCAGGTCGAGCCGGGATTCAGGATCATCGCGATCGGGCATCAAGTGTCCATGGCACGGGAGTTTCGCAGTGCGCTGGGCGCCGATGAGTTGCGGGCCCTGATCCTGTCGCGGATCGGGGTCGATGTAGAGGCCGAGCTGATGGACATGGTCATCGTGCGCTCGCTCGCTGATCTGAGTGAGGCGGACGTGCCGGCCTACACGGCGCTGGCCCTGGAGCATGTCTTTGCGGCGTGAAACGCAATAAGGCTTGCCAAGGTGTGCCCGCTCGTGCGGGAAAGGCGTGAATAATTGCGGGAGCCCGATTGTTGATGGCCTACAAGTTTCATACCCTCGATGTGTTCACGGAAAACCGGTTTGCGGGCAACGGGCTTGCGGTGGTGCTGGATGCAGGCGAACTGAACACGCCGCAGATGCAGGCCATTGCGCGCGAATTCAACCAGTCGGAGACGGTG
Source organism: Hyphomicrobiaceae bacterium (assembly GCA_031365425.1). Taxonomy (GTDB): domain Bacteria; phylum Pseudomonadota; class Alphaproteobacteria; order Rhizobiales; family Hyphomicrobiaceae; genus JANXVY01. Next base: position 13,579 of record JANLYB010000109.1, on the reverse strand, counting down.
TTCGTGATGGCGGCGTCCAATCCGGCGCATTCGACCAAGGTGCGGATTTTCACGCCAGCGTCCGAACTGCCGTTTGCGGGGCACCCCACGGTCGGGACCGCAATCTTGCTGACGCTGCTCAAGGCGCAGTTCGGGACGGGGGAGGGAGAGGCGCTCATGGTGCTCGAAGAGGGCATCGGCAATGTGCGCGTGGGTGTGAAGTTGCGGACCGGACAGGCTCCGTATGCCGAATTCGATGCGCCCAAGCTGCCGGAATTGTCGGGGAGTTTGCCCGGGGTCGAGCGGCTGGCATCGTCTGTCGGCTTACTGCCGAGCGAGATCGGATTTGAAAATCACCAGCCGTCGCGGTCGGAGGCGGGCAACGCGTTTGCGCTGATCCCGGTCGCGACGCGGGAGGCGCTGGGCAAGGCCGAGGTCAACTTGGCGCAATGGAATGCGGCGTTTGCCGATGCCGGTGTGGTCGGGGCCTACCTTTATACGCGCGAGTGTGTGCACAACACGAGTGCGTTTCATGCGCGAATGTTTGCGCCAAGTCACGGCGTGCCGGAGGATCCCGCAACCGGGAGTGCGGCAGTATGCTTTGCGGCGGCGTTGTTGCGGTTCGATCCGCTGCCGGACGGCATTCATCGCCGCGTCATCGAGCAGGGGTTTGCCATGGGGCGGCCAAGCTTCATGACGCTGACGCTATCGGTGCGCAATGGGCGGCTCGATACCGTGCGGCTCGGCGGGCAGGCGGTCCGGGTGACGAGCGGGACGATCGAGGTGTAAGGGGCTTTGGGAAAAGGCGGATACGATGGCGGACTTGGCTGAGACCACCTCGCAGGCCTTGGGAGCGAGGATCGATACCTTGGAGATGAGGGTCACTTATCAGGACGAAGTGATCGAGGAACTCAACAAGGTGATTGTCGAACACTGGAGCAAGTTCGACCAACTGCTGGGGCGGATAGCGAGGCTGGAAAATCGGGTAAGGGATGCCCAGGACAACGCGGGCCGGGATGGGCATGACGAGCCGCCACCCCCTCATTATTGATGGAAGGGGTTCAGTCAGGGCGCGCAGAGGGCAGGTGACGTCTTATGCGGTTCGCGATAGGACTACGGATGTGCTGGGACATGGAGGTGCCGCGCCCTGTCTCACGTTGAATGTCTCAGCGATCAGAGAATTGTCATTCTCGGCGATGTGGGTTAGAAGGACTGCTCTTGAGTTGGATGGACGTGACCTTTGACCCGGATTTGTGGGATCAATGCTGGATTTAAGACCGCTCGCGCTGGCAGCGCTTTGAGCGGCGTTGGGCTGACTGCTGTTTTGGGCGGGCTCCTCCTTACCAACCCCTGAGGACCTCACGGGGCGGGCAACCGCGCTGGGCACTCAGGGGATGTTGGTTTAAGATTATACGACATCATTGATGCGCTCGAGCCGCGGGGACCTTAGTGTCTGGCAGGGCGCGAACATCCGTTAGGAATGCTTCCATGACTGAGACTGCTGCAAATGTGCCTGCTAAATCGGAAAAAGACCGGGTAATCATTTTTGATACGACGCTGCGCGATGGCGAGCAGTGTCCAGGCGCGACGATGACGTTCGAGGAAAAGCTGCAGGTTGCGGAAATTCTCGACGAGATGGGCGTCGATGTGATCGAGGCCGGTTTCCCGATTGCGTCGGACGGCGACTTCGAGGCGGTCAGCGAGATCGCCAAACTGTGCAAGACCTCCGTCGTGTGCGGGCTTGCGCGGGCGAGTTTTGGGGATATCGACCGGGCGGGGGATGCCATCCGTCATGCCAAACGCGGTAGGATTCACACGTTTATCGGCACGTCGCCGCTGCACCGGAAGTTCCAGCTGAACCTCAATGAGGAGCAAGTGTTCGAGCGGGTCGTGGCCTCGGTGACGCGGGCGCGCAATTTAACGGACGATGTTGAGTGGTCGGCGATGGATGCGACGCGGACCGAGCACGATTACCTGTGCCGGGTAGTGGAGGCCGCGATCAAAGCGGGCGCGACGACGATCAACATTCCAGATACGGTCGGCTATGCGACGCCGGAGGAGTATTACGACCTGATCGCCATGTTGCTGACGCGCGTGCCGGGGATGGACAAGGTCGTGATCTCGACCCATTGCCACGACGACCTGGGGCTGGCGGTGGCCAACTCGCTGGCCGGCGTGCGGGCCGGAGCGCGGCAAATCGAGTGCACGATCAATGGCTTGGGTGAACGGGCAGGAAATGCCGCGCTCGAAGAAGTTGTGATGGCGATCAAGACGCGCGGCGACATCATGCCGTTCCACACGGGCATTCAGTCGCCCATGCTGATGCAGGCGTCGAAGCTCGTCTCCGCGGTGACCAACTTCCCGGTGCAATACAACAAAGCCATCGTCGGGCGGAATGCGTTCGCGCATGAGAGCGGCATTCATCAGGACGGCGTGTTGAAGAACGCAGATACCTACGAGATCATGACTCCGGAGTCGGTCGGCGTGGCGAAAAGCTCGCTGGTCATGGGCAAGCATTCGGGGCGCGCTGCGTTCCGTTCCAAGCTCAAGGATCTGGGGTATGAGCCGGGCGAGAATGCGTTCGAGGATGCGTTCACACGGTTCAAGGCGCTGGCCGACCGCAAGAAGCATGTCTACGACGAGGACATCGAGGCGCTGGTCGATGAAGGTTTGGCGCATACCGGCGACCGGATGAAGGTGACGGGTCTGCAGGTGATTGCCGGCACGATGGGTCCGCAGTCGGCGACGCTGACGATGGAAATCGACGGCAAGTCCTCGACGGTCCAGTCGACAGGGAATGGACCTGTCGATGCAACCTTTAATGCGATCCGTATGCTGGTGCCGCACGATGCGATCCTGGAATTGTACCAGGTGCATGCGGTGACCGAGGGCACGGATGCGCAGGCTGAGGTGTCGGTGCGCTTGAGCGAGAATGGCCGGGTCGTGACCGGACGCGGGGCCGATACCGATACGCTGGTGTCGTCGGCGCGCGCCTATGTGGCGGCGCTCAACAAGCTGATGGTCAAGCGGCAAAAACTCGCGCAGGCGCAGAGTGGGGTATAGCGGCTGGACTGAAGCGCGTTTCGCGGGGGTACCACGCTTTCAGTCTACGGTCGGCTTCGCCTGGGCCCGTTTGGGGGGAACGTGTTCCCCCAAACCCTCTTCCTTTTTGTGACCTAAGGAAGAAGTTCTGATCCAAAACGGGACATGCGCCGGTAACTCCTTTTCCATCGCTGGAAGAGGAAATGAGCGCGTGCGATCAAATGGATAGCTGCTATAAAGCAGATCTATCGCAGAGCGGTTATGCACGCTTTTTTTGAAGGCCTGGACGGCACGCAATTTGCTCTGCGCCATGACATGAATCGCGCGCGTTGCTCCCTGCGAAGTTACGAGCCGTGCGCGCGTTAAGAGAGTTTGAGTCGATGTACCTTGGCGTGGGAACCGTCTTTTCGGATGATATCGCGATTGACCTGGGAACCGCGAACACGCTGGTTCACGTGGTCGGGCGCGGCGTGATCATCAACGAGCCGTCGGTTGTGGCGTTGCAGAACAAGCGCGGCGTGCGCGAGATGCTGGCCGTCGGTGCGAAGGCCAAACAGATGCTGGGGCGGACGCCCGAGGGCATCGAGACGATCCGTCCTCTGCGCGAGGGCGTGATTGCGGACTTCCTGGCGACCGAGGAAATGCTGCGCCAGTTCATCCGGCGGGCCAAGTCGTCGACCGGGTTCCGGCGGCCGCGCATTTTGATCAGCGTGCCGGCGGGGGCGACGCCGGTCGAGCGGCGCGCGGTTTATGAGACAGCACTGTCAGCAGGCGCGCGGCAGGTGTTTTTGATCGAGGAGCCGGTAGCCGCCGCGATCGGGGCAGGGTTGCCGGTGGATGAAGCCACGGGATCGATGGTGCTCGATATCGGCGGGGGGACGGCGGATATCGCCGTGCTGTCGCTGGGTGGCGTGGTCATGGCGCGGTCGCTCAAGGTGGCCGGGAATGCGATGGATGAGGCGATCATCCGCTACGTACGCAAAGAACATCAGCTGTTGATCGGGGAAGCTAACGCCGAGCGGATCAAGATCGAGGCGGGGACTGCAAGCGCAGCTGTGAATGGGCGCGCGGCTGAAATTCACATCATGGGGCGCGACCTCAAGTTGGGACGGCCTAAGACGATTATTCTCGCGCCGCAGGACATTGCCAAGGCGCTGGCCGAACCGCTGGAGCGCATCGCGGAATTTGTGCAGCGGTGCCTGGAGGAACTGCCGCCAGAGTTGTCGAACGACATCTGCGAGCGCGGGATCATGATGACGGGCGGCGGGGCATTGCTCGATAAGATCGATAGCGAATTGGAGCGGCGGGTGGGCGTGCGGTTCGTCATTCCCGATACGCCGATGCATTGCGTGGTGCGTGGATCGGCCCGCGTGCTGCGGGAACTTCAGAGCCGGGAACATCTGCTGATTAAGGCGTAATTTGAGTTCTTCTCGTGCAGACGAGGTTGGGTAGCGTTGCATGGCCCTGTTTGGGAATAACCGGATTTTCAATGCGCGCGGCGGGCCGGGCGTGCGGGCACGCGGCGGAGCGCAGGCTGTTGCATGGGCGTTGATCGGATTGGCGGCGGGGCTGCTGGTCGTTGGCCGGATTGAACCGCGCCTTTTCGATGCGGTCCGGGGGCCGGTTGCAGGGGCAGTTGCGCCTGTAGTCTGGGCGGCATCGGCAGTGATGGAGCCGGTCAACCGGGGTATTGCGCGGGCCGTCGCGGCAGTCACTTATCTGGGCGACGTCGATCAGATCAGGGCGGAGAATGTGCGGTTGACAGTGCTTTCGGCGCGGGCGCTGGAGCTTGAGCGGGAAAATGCCGAATTGAAGCGGCTCGCGCGGTTTGCGGGTGCCCCGGCCGTCGCGCGTCTGTCGGCGCGGGTGGTGGCGAGTTCGCCGTCGGCATTGTCGCGGTCGCTGCTGATCGATGCTGGGCGCAATCAAGGGGTGCGTGACGGTTTTCCGGTGGTGAGCGGCGAGGGGCTGCTCGGGCGCGTGATCCAGGTTGGCGAGGATTCAGCGACCGTGCGGCTGCTGAGCGACCGGTTGAGCCGGGTGCCGGTGTTCATCGGCAAGCAACAGGCACGTGGATTGCTGACCGGGACGGGAGCAGCATCGCCGCGGCTTGAGTTCGTGGCTGGCGATGTCGCGGTGACGGCGGGCGACGTGGTGACGACATCCGGGTTAGGCGGGGTATTTCCGCGAGGCCTGGCGGTTGGCGTGGTCGCGGCCGAGGGGGCAAGCTGGCGGGTGGCGTTAACCGCGGCGGACGAGACGCCGTTCGCAGTGGGCGTGCTGCAGGTTGAGGTGCCGGCGTCAGATGCGGGAGAAGCGCAGAACCGGAAGGCTGAGCGCGAAACGGCTGGGTCGCGGCTGAAGGCGGTCGTCAAATGAGTTTACGGCTCGCCAATCCGGCAACGGCGGGCGGGGCGGCAGCCGCCTGGCGCGCGATGTGGCCTGGGGTGTCGCTGATGCTTGCGGTGCTGGTGGCAGCGGCACCGGGTGGAGCGAGTGCGCTTCCGGTGGCGGCGCTGGTGCCGGTGATGGTAATTTTCTATTGGGTCGTGACGGGCGCGGGCCGGTTGCCGTTTGGGCTGGTATTTGCGGCTGGGCTGTTGCTCGACGCCGTGTCGTATGCGCCATGTGGGGTTTGGGCGCTGATCTATGTGGCGGTCGCACTGCTGGCTGCGACCGTGGCTGAATTTTCCAATGTGGGCTTGGTGCATCGAACGGCGATGCTGGTCGCGTGCCTCAGTTTGGCGAGCGTGCTGCACGTGGTTTTGATGCTGGTGTTTGGGGCCGAGCTGCCGCCGTTCGTGGATATGGCGAACGCGATTGGGTTGGCGGTTATTGGGTATCCGGTGCTGGCAGGGGCATTGCGGATTGTGACGGCTAGATCAAGCGAGCCTCCCCTGTTTGACCTGGCGGGGCGGCTATGATCAAGCGGCTGCTGCGGCGTTCCTCCGTTGGGTTTGCCCGTCCGGCGGTTTCGCCTGGGCGGAGCACGGGGCAGGTCATCCGCGATAGTGAGCGCGACCAGCAGGAGGCGGCAGCACTGTTTACGCGCCGTGGCTTGGTGCTCGGCTTGTCTCATGCGGCGGCGTTCGGGGCGCTGGGGTCGCGGCTGTATCAGTTGCAGGTGTTGGAGTCAGCCGAGATTGGCGCGCTCGCGCACGACAACCGGACGCGGATTATTCCGGTTGCGCCGTTGCGGGGGCGAATACTCGATGCGGCGGGAAATGTGCTCGCGGCCAACCGGGAGATTTTCCGGATTCTGGTGATCCCGGAGCGGGGCGGGGATTTGCGCGAACTGCGGCCATTGCTGGGGCGCCTGGCGCCGCTGGTGGGATTGTCGAAGGAGGAGCAGGAGCGGCTGTTTGCCAAGGCGCGGGGGCAGGCACGGCATATTCCGTTGCTGGTCGCGGAGGGCGTGACGTTCGAGCAAGTGGCGGCGCTGCAGTTGCGGGCTTCGGATTTGCCCGGCGTTAGGGCCGAGACGGTGTGGGCGCGTTTGTACCGGTTAGGTGAGCCCGAGGCGCAGGCGATGTCGCATATCGTGGGGTATGTGGGCGCGGTTGATAAGCGGGCGCTGGATGACGATCCGATTTTGCGGTTGGCGGATGCGCGCGTCGGCAAGGCGGGCGTCGAGGCCGGGATGGAGGCCGAACTTCGCGGAGTTGGCGGACAAGCAAAGATTGAGGTCGATGCGCGCAGCCGTTTCGTGCGGCGGGTGAGCGAGACGGCGCCGCTAGCGGGGCGGGATGTTCGGTTGACGGTTGAGACCAAGCTGCAGGCGCAGGTGATGGAGCGGCTGGCGCGCGATGGGCGGCCTGGCGCGTGCGTGGTGCTCGAGTGTGAGACGGGGGAAGTGCGCGTAATGGCGTCGGCGCCGGCGTTCGACGCAGGGCAGTTGAACGGCGCGCAATCGAAGGCGGCGTGGCAGGCGGTGTCGGCGAATAAGGATAAGCCTCTGCTCAACCGGGCAATTGCGGGACAATATCCGCCGGGTTCGACGTTCAAGATGGTTACGGCGCTGGCCGGGCTGGATGCTGGATTGCTGACGGTCAAAGAGAAGATCGAGTGCTGGGGCGATGTCACGATTGCGGGGCACATGTTCCGCTGCTGGAACCGCAAAGGGCACATCGCGAGCGATTTGCACAAGGCGCTGCGGGAAAGCTGCGATTGCTATTTCTACGAGGTGGCGCGGCGGGTTGGCATAGAGGCCATTGCGGCCAAGGCGCGTGAACTGGGGCTGGGACAGACGTATGACGCGGGGATCGCGCAGCAAAGGGCGGGGCTTATTCCGACGCCGGGCTGGAAGCGCAACCGGAGCAAGACGGGGTGGCTGCTCGGCGAGACGGTGATGGCGGGGATCGGGCAGGGGTATGTGCTCGCCACGCCGATGCAACTTGCGGTGATGACCGCGCGGATTGCGACGGGTAAGGCCGTGACGCCGACGCTGATCGCACGGCCTGAGGGGGATCCCGCGCCGGAGTTTGCGCCATTGGGGATTTCGGGTGCTGCGTTGGATGCCGTGCGCCGCGCGATGGTCGCGGTTGTCAACGAGCCCGGCGGGACGGGGCACGCGGCGGATATCGACGACGGGGTGACGGTCCTTGCGGGCAAGACGGGGACGTCACAGGTGAGCCGGGCGTCGGCGGATCGGGACCGGACCGTGGTGCTCGATATCACGCAGCGCGATCATGCGTTGATGGTTGCATATTTCCCCGCCGGTAGGCCGCGCTACGCGTTGGCGGTGGTGCTCGAACATGCGGGGGGCGGGGGCGCGATGGCGGGGCCGCTGGTGCGCGATGTGGTCGCCATGCTGGTCGATGGCGGCAAGCCGGTGGCCAGGACAGTTTCGCCGCCGGTGGGGGATGGCGAGGGTGCAGTCAAGCGGGCGGATGCGAGGTAAGCGCTCATGTTTGAAACCTATCGCGCGCTGTCAGTCCTGCAGAAACTTTCGCGGGTGAGCTGGACCGTCGTCGTGCTGGTTTTGCTGCTGGCTGGGATGGGCGTTGCGACGCTGTATTCGGTGGCGGGCGGGTCGTTCGAGCCGTGGGCGCAGCGGCATGCGGTGCGTTGCGCTGTAGGGCTCGCAGTGTTGCTGGCGTGTGCGCTGATACCGGTGCGATTTTGGATGCATGCGGCGGTGCCGGTGTATCTGGTGGCGCTGGGGTTGCTGGCGGCAGTGCCGTTGCTGGGGACCGAGGCGATGGGGGCAAAGCGGTGGCTGTCGGTTGGCACAATGACGATCCAGCCGTCGGAGTTCATGAAGGTCGCGCTGGTGCTGGCGCTGGCGCGGTTTTATTCGGTGTTGCCTGCTGGGTCGGTGTCGCGATTGCGCTTCGTTTGTGTGCCGCTCGTGTTGATGGCGGTGCCGATCGTTCTGACGTTGAAGCAGCCGGATCTGGGAACGGCAATGCTGTTTGCGGGGCTTGGACTTGGGATGATGTTTCTGGCTGGTGTTTCAGTGTGGTATTTCGCGGCTGGGCTTGTGGGCTCGTTTGCGGTGCTGCCCAGGGTCGCTGCCCATCTGCATGACTATCAGCGCAAGCGGATCGAGATTTTCCTCGATCCGGCATCCGATCCGCTGGGGGCCGGCTATCACATCACGCAGGCAAAAATTGCGCTGGGGGCGGGTGGCGTGTTGGGGCAGGGCTATCTCAAGGGCACGCAGAACCAGCTCGATTTCGTGCCGGAAAAAATGACGGATTTCATCTTTGCGATGATTGGTGAGGAGTGGGGCTTTACCGGCGCGTGCGTCGTGCTCGGGCTGTTTGCGGCGTTGATCGGGGCACTGTTCGTTATGGCGTTCGCAAGCCGTCAGGGGTTTGGGCGTCTCCTCATTGCTGGGGCAGCGCTGTCGGTGTCGATTTATGTGGTGATCAACGTCGGGATGGTGACGGGGCTGGTGCCGGTCGTCGGCGTGCCGCTGCCGCTGATCTCGTATGGCGGAACGGCGATGCTCGGGATGATGGTGGCGCTCGGGCTGGCGATGTCGGCGCATGTGCATGAAGGGCGGAGGTAGGGGGCGGGTCAGAAGCTTGCGCAGGGGACGGAAGTGGTGTTCACTGACTATACGTGAGCGTAGGGGGATGGCGTGCGGTGGCGTTGGGGTGTCGTGCTTGCGGGGCTGGCGATTGCGGGGTGTGTTCAGACGTCGCGGGTTGATGAGAGCGTGACGCCGGCGAAATTAGCGAGTAGCCAGAAAGGTGTGGCGTTGATCCGGGTTGGGTCGGCGTCGCCAACGTGTTTGCATACGCGGGTCCTGCTCGGGACGCGGGCGGGCGACGGATACAAGCGCGGGCAGGTCATCATGGTCGCTAATCTGCGGTCGGTGACGCCGTCGCAGGTCGCCGAAGTCGAGCTTGATCCGGGCGAGCATCACATCATCGGGTATTCGTGCGTGGCTGAAAACAGCAAGCAGACGTTTGTATCCGATCCGGCGGGCGGGCAGTTGATGGGTACGAGCTATGCGCACTTTTCGGTCGCGGCCGGTGAGATCGTGAATGTCGGGTATTTTCATTTCGGGGCGTCGCGCGAGGGGCGGTCGCTGTTTGGGCGTAACGTGCGGTTGGATGTCGAGATTACCGATTGGCCGCTCGTCGAGATCGAACGGTTCAAGCAGCAGCGGCCAACGATGTATGCGCAGATGACGACGCGGCTTATGAAGGTCGATGGGACGCCATCGGCTGGCGAGCAGGCCAAGATCTGCGAGAAGTGGCAGGCCCTGAAGGCGGACGGCAAGGCGGCGGACGTGCCGCCAGAGTGCGGCGGGGCGGCGCCGGCGGCTAAGAGAACCAAGGGGCGGTTGTAACCCTTGCGCTTGTCAGGGCGGCGGCCAGGGGCTAAGGCCAAACCCTCAGTATGAACTTGCGAACTGGATAGATCATGGATCCGAAAAAGCCTTGGGAATGCGCCGACATGCGGCAGGTGCGCGCGCAGATCGATATCATCGATGCACAACTGGTGGATTTGATCGCAGACCGGTTTGGTTATGTCGACCGCGCCTGGCAGATCAAGCAGGCGGCAGGGACCGAGGGCGCAGTGGTGCCTTGGCGCATTCAGCAGGTGATCGACAAAGTGCGGGCGCAGGCCCAAGCGCGCGGGATGCCGCCGGAAATGGTCGAGATGGTCGGCTCGCAGTGGCGCAACATGATTGGCTGGTTTGTACAATACGAAGAAGAAAAGCTGCGCGCCAAGACCGAGGACGAGGGCGTGAATGACGGCGAGGCGTCCGTTGTCGATGAGCCGAAAGGCCGGGGCTGAGTTATGGCCATCCAACCTGATTTTCAAGCCAACGTAGATCTCGTCACGCTGGGAACGATTGCAGCGCTAAACCCGGTCGTCATCGGGCTGGGCCTGTGGCTTGGTAAGCAATGCGATCAGGCGGGAAAGATCGTGATTGCGGGGTTTGGTGCGGGGCTCGCCGGCATGGCGCTGATCTGGCTCGCAGCGACGTTGAAGATGACGTTTATCTATGAGCCAGGGCGGGCGGCGGCGGGGATCTTCGTCGCGCAGGGGCTGTTTGGGATGGCGTGGGCAGCGATTGGGTACCGGTTTTTGCGGCGTTGAGGTGCCCGTTGTGCGTCAGTGGGGTTTTCAGTTTGTCGCGTTCAGAAGCGCTCCCGCCCCACACCTCACTGGAGGCGCAACCTCCAGACCTCCGGTCTTCAAAATAGGGGGGCGACCGAGAGGCCGCCGATTGCCAGGAAGATCGGCCAGGCGAGGTGACGACCGCGGCTGGAGATCAGGGTTACAAGTCCTGAGATGATAAAGGTGGCCGCGATGGCAACCAGGACGATGCGGTCGTGACCACCGAGCGGGCCGGTCGCGAATCCCGCCAGGATGGCGGCGAAACCCCACCAGGCGATGGTCGTGATGTGCCACGCAAAGCGCACGACGCCGCGCGCGAACTCGCTTTTTTCCATGAGCGGTGCGCGCATTGGACCAGCGATGAGTGGCGTCACGATTCTGACTTCGCCGAGCCAGGAATGGACGATTCCGATAAACGCCGTCAGCGCGGCAGCAGTGGCAAGGGCGAGGCTGGTCATGACGTGACTCCATACTGTTGCGTATGGTTGGAGGGTAGGTTGGTTGCTTGTGAGAGTCAATACGGTAGCGTATGGATGTGGCAAGATGTGCGGAAGGGGCTTGAATGAGCAAGCGGTTGGGCAAGGACGCGTGGGTGGTGGCGGCGCTTAAGGCGTTGGCCGAAAACGGCGTCGAGGCGGTCCGGGTGGAGCGGCTGGCGGAGACGGTGGGTGTGACCAAGGGCAGCTTCTATTGGCATTTTGCGGACCGTCAGGCGTTGCTGACGGCTGTCTTGGAGGCGTGGAAGGCGCGGGCGACGGCGGACATCATCACGCAGGTCGAGGTCAAGGGCAGCGATGCGCGGGCGCGGATGCATGCGTTGATGGTGATCGTGTTCTCATCCGACGGGCGGCTCGACCGGCAGGTGCGAGCGTGGGCGGCCAACGATGTCAACGCACGCGCAGCGCAGGACGAGATTGACCGCAAACGCACCGAGTACCTGGAGGGCTTGTTTACGGACTTGGGGTTTAGCCGTGCGGAGGCATGCGCGCGGGCGCGGTTTGCCTATCACGCGCTGATCGGCCAATTCGCGCTGGCCGATGGCGGCAAGGGCAAACGTGCGGCAGCCGAACTCGAACTCGTGTTTGCGATGCTGGTAGGGAAGTGAGGGTGGGGATGTTGTAGGGATGGGGAGGAAGGGGCTGGGGTGCACGCGGTTCGGGACTTCCGATCCCTTCGCGTCACCTTTTTTCTTAGTGAACGGGTCGACGGCTTGGGGCCAATTGCGGTGATTGATACCCGGTGGCGCTTGCTGGGCTGACGATCGTTCCACGTTCTCTGTGGCGGCCAGCGCACTCGACAGGCTTCCGGCCGTCTGTTATCAAAATTTCACCGACGGTTCCCGCAAGGGAATAACAGGGAATTCGGTGCCCGGAGAAATCTGCTAGTCCGAAGCTGCCCCCGCAACTGTAAGCGGTGAAGGGTGCTCATATGCCACTGGACTGCGGTCTGGGAAGGCGAGCATCCTGAGCGCCGTGAGCCAGGAGACTTACCGCCGGGTTAAACCCATACGAGCCGATCGGGGTGGATCGGTGGAGGTCGTCAAATGACGCTATTGAAGCGCAGATTGTTCGCGCATTCCTCTCCAGGCATACAATCGGTCTCCCTTAGCCGTCTCACCGATGGCAAAGCCACGATGTCTGTCGCGGCCTGATCCTCCCAAAATTGATCCTTCTCAATCAGCAGGTTTGAGCTTCCATGGACGAGAACTTTTCGGGCAAATCGCCAGATGTTACTGCGACGTTCACCCCATCATGGCTCGGCATCAATTGGCGCTATGCCTCGTCGATCTTGCTTCTTCATTTGTTGGCGTTGCTCGCGTTTTTGCCATCGATGTTCAGCTGGACCGGCGTGGTGCTCGCCGTGCTTGGCCAGCACTTGTATGGCGGCATCGGGTTAAACGTCGGCTATCACCGGCTGCTCACGCATCGAAGCTTCAAGTGTCCTCTATGGTTCGAACGAACTCTCGCTTTGCTGGGGTGCTGCTGCCTGGAAGAATCCCCCATCATATGGGTGGCTTGGCATCGACGGCACCATCATGCTTCGGACAGGGAGCACGACCCACATAGCCCGCGAGATAGTTTCTTGTGGGGGCATATCGGCTGGTTGTTCATCGAAAGCGAGAACTCTGCTGTCGAAGTGCTGAGGGACCGATATGCGCCGGATTTGGTGCGCGACCCGTTCATGGTGTGGCTTGAGAGCGACGACCACTGGATTGGGGTCGTACTCGCTTCATGGCTGTTATATTTCGCCGTGGGATACGGTGTCGGCACTTTAATGGGCGAGTCCCCGGCGGCGGCAGCGCAATTTGGTGCAAGCCTGGTCGTCTGGGGCTGCTTTGTACGGACCGTGCTCGTTTGGCACGTTTCGTGGTCCGTCAATTCGGTAGCCCACCGATGGGGCTATCGAAATTACGATACTCCCGACGACAGCCGGAACAACTTCGTCATCGGCATCCTCGCCGGTGGCGAAGGCTGGCACAATAACCACCACGCGATGCCGAGTTCCGCGCGCCACGGCCACAAGTGGTGGGAGTTCGATCTCGCGTGGGCGACAATCCGGGTGTTTGAGCGCTTGGGATTGATCACCGACATCAAGCTGCCATCGCCAGATTTAATCGGCGAGCCAGCTTCAGATAATCCATGAGTCGCAGCAGGTCCCATGATGAAAACGATGTCCGAACTTTTGAGAGAAATGGCCGCGCAACGTGACCTGGCAATTATGGAGCTCGCTCGGCTCAAAGCTAAAGGCAGTAAAAATCCAGGAGCGAAGGATTCGATTTCCAATCTTGAAGCCGCAATCAGGGAGCGTGATATTACAATCGCGCTTTACACAAGACGCGACCGTTATTAGCGGGCGACGGGCACGGCGGAGGAAGCCCAATAAGCGGACGATCCGCGCGATTTTGGCATCTTTGTCGGCTTATCCCCTGATCGCGATAGTGGTGCCGTGAGGGCCGAGAGTCGGGGTTGGGCCA
>JANLYB010000093.1:0-18451 GCA_031365425.1 Hyphomicrobiaceae bacterium | reverse complement strand
AGAAATACTTCGACTACATGGGGGGGCTCACTATGACCAACCCGGCCTTCTCCGATCTATTCGATGGCCCTCCGAGAACCCCGGAGTCTGATCTTGAATTCAACAGAGAGATCACACCATACACGGGAGAGGGACCTCATGATGAGGACGGGTTATCTGGCAGTTGCGGCTGCCGTGTTGTTTGCAATCCCGGCTCAGGCCGCGGACGCTAAAGTTCAATCGGCCATCGCGACGTTCAAAGCTGTCAGCGCCGACAAGGCTAAGCTCGACACCTATTGCGCGATGAGCAAGGAAATGGCAGCGGGCGGCGAGAAGGGCAACGCCGCTTCGGATGCCAAGATTGATGGCTACATGAAGACGCTCGGCAAGGATTTCGAAACGGCCTGGAATGTGGGCGAAGGGCTCGACGAAAAATCGGACGACGCCAAAGCGCTCAGCGCGGCGCTTGACGACCTGGAAGGCAAGTGCCCGAAGTAAAGCGCTCGCAGGTAGTTGGAAAAAAACGGACGCCGCAAGCGATAAGCTTCCGCGTCCGTCATTGTGCTGGGCCCTTGTTATTCGGCCGCCGCTGGTTCTACCGCTTGGGCTGCGCGTTCTTGCTTCAGGCGATCGGCGACGAGGAAGGCGAGTTCCAAGGCCTGGTCAGCGTTGAGACGCGGGTCGCAGTGGGTGTGATAGCGGCTCGAGAGGTCTTGCTCGCTGATGGCGTAGGCACCGCCGGTGCATTCGGTGACATTCTGTCCGGTCATCTCGACGTGGACGCCGCCCGCGTGGGTACCTTCGGCACGGTGAACCGCGAAGAACGCTTCGGTTTCCGCCATGATGCGGTCGAAGGGCCGCGTCTTATAGCCCGTCGCAGCCGAGATCGTATTGCCGTGCATGGGATCGCAGGACCACACCACCGTGCGCCCCGCCTTTTTAACGGCGCGGATCAACTGCGGCAGGTGCTTTTCAACCTTGTCGTGGCCAAAGCGGCAGATGAGCGTCATCCGTCCGGCTTCGTCCTTCGGGTTCAAGATGTCGAGCAGGCGCAACAGACCGTCCGGTTCCAGGCTCGGGCCGCACTTCAGGCCGAGCGGGTTTTTGATCCCACGGCAGAACTCGACATGGGCATGGTCGGGCTGGCGCGTCCGGTCGCCGATCCAGATCATGTGGCCCGACGTGGCGTAGTAGTCGCCCGAAGTCGAATCGCGCCGCGTCATCGCCTGTTCGTAACCGAGCAGCAGCGCCTCGTGTGACGTGTAGAACGACGTCGTCCGGAGTTGGGGCGTGTTGTCGGGCGTGACACCGCAAGCGCGCATGAAGCCCATCGCTTCGGCGATGCGATTGGCGAGTTCCTGATAATGCTGTCCGCGCGGACTATCTTTAACGAAGCCGATGTTCCACTGCTGCACGCGCTCAAGGTCGGCGTAGCCGCCGGTTGCGAAAGCACGGATCAGGTTGAGCGTTGCCGCCGACTGACGATAGGCCTGGAGCTGGCGATGCGGGTCGGGAATGCGGGCTTCGGCGGTGAATTCCGGGCCGTTGATGATGTCGCCGCGATAGCTCGGCAACTCGACGCCGCCCTGCTTTTCCATGGGCGACGACCGCGGCTTTGCGAACTGGCCGGCAATGCGGCCGACTTTGACGACCGGCGAGCCGCCAGCGTACGTGAGCACGACCGCCATCTGCAGGAAAACCTGGAAGAAGTCGCGGATGTTGTCGGCGCGGTGCTCGAGGAAGCTCTCGGCGCAATCACCGCCCTGCAGCAGGAAACCGTTGCCGTGGGCGACGTCGGCAAGCGTCTTCTTGAGCTGGCGGGCTTCCCCGGCAAAGACCAGCGGCGGAAACGTAGCGAGCTTCCCCTCGACATCGGCCAAAACTGCCGCATCGGGATACTCCGGCACCTGCAGAATCGGCTTGGTGCGCCAGCTATTGGGGGTCCAGGTCGTCGCCGCCATTGTCGTGTCTCCACAGTGCGAAACGAAAAAGCGCAAGCAGGCCCCGGCTAGAAACGAAGCCGGAACCCACGTTGCCGAACGTCGAAATAAGCATTTTATGGGAGTTATATAGTCCCAGCCAGCGGCCAATGCCAACCCGGTTTCAACTTCGGTGCCAGTTGCGAACGGGGCCGGGGGTTCGACCTGCGCTAAAGTGGCATACCCCGCCTGCGCGAATTATTCTGCAATGTGGCGTCATTGTGATACGTTCGTTCACACAGTGTTACCAACGGGATTCGCGGGCCGGGGGGCTCTATTCACGATGCTATTTCAAAGCCGGCAGACTGCGACGCTCGCCCAGCGGGCGCGATTGCTCGTCTGGCCCCGTCGCAGTTTCGGCCGCAGTTCGCGCTACGTTGCCAAACGCATGCTGCGCATGAAAGCGTCGCCTCACAAGATTGCCATTGGCTGTGCTGCAGGCGTGTTCGCCTCGATCACGCCGCTCGTTGGCGTGCAGATGGTGATGGCGGGAGCGATTGCGCTTATTCTTCGCGGCAGTATTCCTGCAGCCATGCTGGCGACATTTATCGGCAATCCGCTGAGCTGGCCGCTGATCTGGGGCGCGACTTACGCGCTTGGAACCGAGCTGATCGGACAGCCGGGTGCGGCCGAAGCCGCTGCACTGTTGATGCCTAGCAATGACCCGATTTGGCCGATATTGTTTGCCATGCTGATCGGTAGCATCCCGATCGGTCTTGTGTCTGGCGCGGTGTCCTATGGTGTCGTTGCTCAGGTAATGACGGCGGCTCAGCAGCATAAATCGACGCACTGGGATGGTCTGATGAAGCGTTTTGAGGCTTGGTCGAGGCCCAATTGGAGACTGTGGTGACGTCACGCGACTGGCGAACTTTGCGGCTCGGCGTCAACATCGATCATGTTGCAACAGTGCGGAATGCGCGTGGTGGGCACCTTCCAGATCCGGTGCACGCTGCTCAAGTAGCGATTGCTGCCGGGGCAGACGGGATCACCGCACACCTGCGTGAAGACCGGCGCCATATTCGTGACGACGACATGGAACGGCTGAAACGGGACATCACCCGGCCGCTCAATTTCGAAATGGCGGCGACGCCCGACATGGTCGCAATCGCGCTAAAAACGCTACCCAATGCATGTTGCCTTGTGCCGGAACGGCGGGAAGAGCGCACCACCGAGGGCGGACTGGACATTGCCGGGGCTCAGACTGCTCTAACTGGGCACATCAAGGAGCTCAAGGCTGCCGGGATTCGCGTCTCGCTATTTATCGAGCCGGACCCTTCAGCTATCGACGCATCGGCCCGCGCCGGCGCCGACATCGTGGAATTCCATACCGGCAAGTATTGCGAACTGTGCCTGGAAGGCGATGCAGCCGGCGGGCAGCGCGAACTGGCCCGGATCAGCGAGGCTGCGCGGCTGGCGGATATAGCAGGGCTTGAGGTCCATGCCGGACACGGATTGACCTATCTGACCGTCGGCCCGATCGCCCGCATCCCGCAGATCGTGGAACTCAACATCGGCCATTTTCTAATCGGGGAGGCGATATTTGTAGGCCTCGAACAGAGCATCCGTCACATGCGGCGCCTGATGGATGAGGCGCGCGGATGATCCTGGGGCTCGGCAACGACATGATCGACATCCGGCGGATTGCCGCGACGATCGATCGGTTCGGCGACCGGTTCCTGGAGCGGGTTTTTACGCCGGTGGAGCGTGCCAAGTCGGACGCCCGCGCCCAACGGGCCGCATCGTATGCCAAACGGTTTGCCGCTAAGGAGGCCTGCGCCAAGGCCCTCGGCACCGGGCTACGATCCGGCGTACATTGGCGCGACATGGGGGTTATCAATCTGCCCAGCGGACGTCCCACGTTGAAGCTGACCAACGGGGCATTATCCCAGCTCCAAGCGATCACACCGCCTGGCTACGAGGCGCGCATCGACCTGACACTCAGTGACGACGACCCGTGGGCGCAGGCGATTGTAATTATCACGGGACTGAGGACTGCAAGTGAACGATGACCGGCAGCGTTTGCGTGCTGCGATCAAACTCGATATAGGCAGCGACGTGCGCTGGTCGAGAACTCGTTGCACGGCATCGATCTGGAGAACGACATGAGCGTGCACGGTAAATCTGGCGGGATGATGGAGACCCTTGTGGTCGTCGTCCAAGCGCTGGCGATCGCCATGGTTGTGCGCGTGTTTTTCTACCAGCCGTTCAATATCCCGTCGGGCTCGATGAAGGAAACGCTGCTGGTCGGCGACTACCTGTTTGTGTCCAAGCTGTCCTATGGCTACAGCCGGTTTTCGTTTCCGCTGAGTTTGAACCTGTTTCCCGGCCGGGTGCTGGCGAGCGAGCCCAAGCGTGGCGATGTCGCCGTGTTCAAGCTGCCGCGAGACAATTCAACGGACTACATCAAACGCGTCATCGGCTTGCCGGGCGATGAGATCAACGTCCGCAGAGGCGTCGTGTTCATCAACGGAAAGGAAGTGCCCCGTGTTCCAGCAGGCACGTTCCAAACGCGTGAGGACGGCGGTCCAGCGATCAACATCCCCGTGTATGAGGAAACACTGCCCAACGGCGTGAAATACAAGGTTCTCGACCGCTTGCCGAACGGACCCTGGGACAACGCCGGACCCTATATCGTGCCGGCCGGCCATTACTTCATGATGGGCGACAACCGCGACAACTCCACCGACAGCCGCGTTCCGCCGACCGAAGGCGGCGTCGGTTATGTGCCGCTGGAAAACTTCATCGGCCGTGCCGACATCATCTTTTTCTCGGCGGCCGTCGATGAACCGGACGCTTTCCGACTCTGGAAGCCCTGGACATGGCCATTCGACATCCGCTGGCGCCGTTTCTTCAATTTGGTTCGATGATTCTGCGACCTCGTAAGTTCAAAGATCTTGAGCTGGCACTCGGGTACAAATTCAAGTCACCCGCCTTGCTTGAGCGCGCCCTCACCCATTCGAGCGTTCGCGGTACCGACGCCAAACGCGCCGACAACGAACGCCTGGAGTTCATCGGCGACCGTGTGCTGGGCTTGGCGATTGCCGAGTCGCTGCATCATGCCCACGCCAGCGCGACCGAAGGCGATATGGCCCGGCGCTATAACGTGCTGGTCAAGGGCGAGACCTGCGCGCAGATGGCCCGCAAAATAGGGCTTGGGCAGCATCTCATACTATCCGCCAGCGAGACCGAGAACGGCGGGCGCGACAAGGACAACATCCTCGCCGACGCCATAGAAGCCGTGCTGGGAGCAGTCTTTCTCGACGGCGGATTTCTCAAGGCACGCGACGTGATCATCAACGTATGGGGCGTCAGCGAGGGGCCGCAGCCCGCATCCATCATGGCTGCCGACCCCAAATCGGCGCTGCAGGAATGGGCGCAAGGGCGTGGGCTCGCGTTGCCGAGCTACGTCCCGCTTGAACGAACCGGCCCCGATCACGCGCCGCAGTTCCGCACGCAGGTGCGCGTTACAGGCTTCCCGCCAACAGACGGCAGCGGACCCTCAAAACGAGCTGCCGAACAGGCCGCCGCAAGTGCTATGCTGGCCATCGTCAAAGGAATGACCACACCAGGAGAGGGCGAAAGCCGTGGCTGATCAAAACGAACCGGCCGCACCGCGCAAGCCCGATCCGGCAGAGCCTAAGCGCTGTGGCTTCATTGCGGTGATCGGGCCGACGAACGCGGGTAAGTCGACGCTGGTCAATGCGCTGGTGGGGGCGAAAGTCACCATCGTCTCGCACAAGGTGCAGACGACGCGCACCCAGATCCGCGGCATCGCGATGGAAGGCCAAAGCCAGCTCGTGTTCATCGACACGCCGGGCATTTTCAGGCCGCGCCGCCGGCTCGACCGGGCGATGGTCGATGCGGCGTGGGGCAGTGCGTCGGACGTCGATATCGTGGCGTTGCTGATCGATGCCCAGCGCGGGATGAACGATGATTTGGACAAGATCCTCGAACGCTTGGCAGGACAGGACCGCCCCTTGGTTGTCATTTTGAACAAGGTCGACAAGGTCGAAGACAAGGAAGAGCTGCTGAAACTCGCAGCCCTGCTCGCCAAAAAAATCCGCATTGAGCGGCTGTTCATGATTTCGGCGCTGTCGGGCAGCGGAATTGCGGTTGTGAAATCCTACTTCGCGGCAAACGTCCCGCTGGGGCCATGGCATTACCCCGAAGACGACATTTCAGATGCGCCGCTGCGCATGCTGGCGTCGGAAATCACGCGCGAGCGCATCTATCATTGGCTGCATCAGGAGCTGCCGTACGAGACGACGGTTGAGACCACCGATTGGACAGAGAAGAAGGACGGCTCGGTTCGCATTGAGCAGACGATTTTCGTCATGCGCGACACCCAGAAGTCGATCGTCCTGGGCAAGGGCGGCGAGATGATCAAGAAAATCTCGACTGAGGCGCGTAAAGAGCTTTCGGGGATTGTCGAGAAACCTGTACACCTGTTCTTGTTCGTCAAAGTGCGCGAGAGCTGGGAGAGCGATCCCGAACGCTATCGCGAAATGGGTCTCGATTATCCCAAGGAGTGAGCCATGCGGTGCGGGCTGAGACTGATCGCATATTCGTGTACGGCGCTGGTTGTTGGCGCCATCGCGCAGGGAGCGAGCGCCGCTGTTCGTCAGTGCGCGCCCGGCGTGACAAGCGAGATCACGCAAGCCGATAATGAACTCACGGGCAAGCGCAAGGCGCTAATCTCGTGGACGGCGAAGGCTGCCAAGCTCGGTCCCGCCTATACGAGTTGGCGGATTGCCGACAAGAAGGTGCTCGGCTGTAAGAAGGGCAAGACGGCGTCGGATGGCGTGCAGTGTGTCGCCTACGCATCGCCCTGCACCATCGTCCAGGCACCCGGCGATTCCAAACGGCCAAAAAAACGGATCGGCCGCAACTTGCCTTTCGAGGTTTGAACAAGCCGCGATGGAATGGTCCGATGAAGCTGTCATTCTTTCGGTTCGCCCGCATGGCGAGACGGCTGCTGTCGTCGAACTGCTGACGCGGACGCACGGGCGGCACAGCGGGCTGGTGCATGGCGGGCGGTCGCGCAAATCTCGGCCCGTGCTGCAGATGGGCAACCATGTCAGCGCGAGTTGGAAGGCGCGGTTATCCGAGCATCTGGGCCATATGACGCTGGAGCTGCAGCATGGCTACGCGGCGGCGTCGATGGA
The DNA here is from genome assembly GCA_031365425.1 of Hyphomicrobiaceae bacterium. Classification (GTDB taxonomy): domain Bacteria; phylum Pseudomonadota; class Alphaproteobacteria; order Rhizobiales; family Hyphomicrobiaceae; genus JANXVY01. The sequence goes on along the minus strand of JANLYB010000093.1, from coordinate 11,328 downwards.
CGATGCGGCGGGACTTACGGCGTTGACGTCGCTGTGCGCGCTCTCGCGGCTGCTGCCCGAACATGACCCGCATCCGAACTTTTATGAGATCACGCTATTCGTCCTGAGCTTTCTGGACGACGCAAACGTGTGGCCAGCATTGTATGTCCGGTGGGAACTTGCCTTGTTGCAGGAGTTAGGTTTCGGGCTGGATCTCAGTTCGTGCGCAGCAACTGGGACGACCGAGGATCTGGCGTTCGTGTCGCCGAAGTCAGGTAGGGCGGTCAATCTGGAGGCCGGGCGGCCCTATCAGGACAAAATGCTGATACTTCCAGCGTTCTTGACCAAGACGCGGCCAACCGGGGCAAATGCCGTCGTGACACCTGGCGACATCTCGGCAGGGCTGAAGCTGACCGAGCACTTTCTGGCGGCGCGGGTGCTGGGGCCGCGCGAACTGGCTTTGCCGGATGCCCGTCAGCGGCTGGCGCATATACTGCTGCGGCAACGCGAGCATTGAAGGATAGGCCCCCGCCGCCTATCCCAACGCCATACAAAACAGCGGGGTCGCACACGTGAGATTGGCTGGAAAAATCGCCGTCATGACAGGCGCTGGCAACGGAATCGGCGAAGCGATGGCCCGTCTGTTCGCCGCCGAAGGCGCGCATGTCTACATCACCGATATGGATGGGACTGCAGCCGGAAAGGTTGCCGCCGATCTGAATGGGCAAGGGCTCGCCGCGTCGTCGCTTGCCGTGGACGTCACGCGCGGCCAGGACGTGACGCAGCTCATGCGAACGATCAAGGCCGGACACGGGCGCATCGACATATTGGTCAACAATGCCGGGCTGAACGTGCTGGCCGATGTCCGCAACATGACCGACGCCGACTGGGTGCGGCTGCGCGAAGTCAATCTCGACGGGGTGTTCCGGATCGCGCGTGACGGGTTCGAGTTGCTGCGGGCGTCGGGTAAGGGCTCGCTGATCAACGTCGCCTCGATCATGGGCAATCGCGGCATCCGGCCGCTCGCGGCCTACTCGGCCACCAAGGGCGCGGTGGCAGCCCTGACACGCGGGTTGGCGGTCGAGTATGCGCCGTTCAACATCCGGGTGAATACGCTTGCGCCTGGGTACGTCGAAACGAAACTCACCCAGCGGGCTTTGAAGATGCCGCAGTTCCGGCAGGCGCTCATCGATAAGACGCCGATGCGGCGGTTTGGAACGTGCGAGGAGATCGCTCGCGCGGCCCTGTTCCTGGCAAGCGACGATGCCGCCTACGTGACGGGCTCGGAACTTGTGGTTGACGGCGGGATGTCCGCCGCACTTTAGACCTGCTAGACGTGCATCCGACTGGAGCCTGTTTCGACGACCTTACCGGAGAGTACTGCATGCGTTTTGTCCTGCTCGGCCTCGTGTTCGTCTCGTGCTTGAGTTTTAACGCGCGGGCCGATGAATTTGCGATCGACAAGCAGCACACCGAAATCCGCTTTTCCTGGGATCACCTCGGGTTGTCGCGACAATCCGGAAAATTCACTGATATGACGGGCACCGTCTCGTTCGACTCCGAAAAGCCGGACGCGACCACCGTTAGCGTGAGCATCCCGGTTGCCAGCATGATGACCGGGGTTCCACCGCTCGATGCGGCGCTGGTCAAGACCAAAGACTATTTCGATGTCGCCGCTCACCCGGTCATTACGTTCAAGTCGGCCATAGTTAAAGTGACCGGTGACAAGACCGCCGAACTGGTGGGTGACTTGACCATCAACGGAATGACCAAGCCGGTGACGCTCGCGGTCGTTTGGAACTTCCTGGGGCCGCATCCGCTCGGGTCGGTCAATCCGACCTTCGCCGGAAAGGTCGCTGCCGGGTTTTCCGCACGCACCCAGATCCTGCGCAGCGAATGGGGAATAACGCGCCTCATTCCCCTCGTTTCGGATGAAATTCGCATTTCCATCGAAGCCGAGATGCATCGCCAGGAGTAATCCAGGCCACGTTCACCCGCGCACCTTGATTTTGTCGGCGATTTGTGGGAAGAACGCCCACTCGGGACGCGAACGCTTCTTCGAGCGTGCATGATATTGCCGCTCGCGCGTCTATGGTCCGGCCCTCTGCCGTTGCTCGAAAGGTTCCCGTATGGCTCGTGTTACCGTCGAAGATTGCGTCGACAAGGTCCCCAATCGTTTCGAACTGGTTCTAATTGCTGCCCACCGCGCCCGCGCGATTACGAACGGAAGCGCGATCACCGTTGACCCCGACAATGACAAGAACCCTGTCATTGCCCTGCGCGAAATCGCCGACCAAACGGTCGCCGTCGAGGACATGCGCGAAGGCCTGATCCACTCCATCCAGAAAAACGTCGAAATCGACGAGCCCGAGGCCGCCGCAGCTCCCGTGCTGACCAGCGACCGCCGTGCGCCGATCCTTGGCCGCGACGACATGAGCCGCGATGGCGTCGTCGATACCATGACCGAAGAGCAGTTGCTGCGTGGCCTGGAAAGCATGACGCCAAGCGAGCCGTCGTCGGTTGGCAACGGTGGCCCGCGCGATCGCGAACGGGACCGTCACGACCGGGGCCGTTGATCCGCAGCCGCGTTTTGCCGTCTATTCGATAGGGCCGTTCGTGTGCGACGCTGCAAGTGGCGGGGCGCGGACGGTTTTCCCGTCCGCGATGAGGAGATGAGCGGACCATGATGCGCCAGTACGAGCTCGTAGAGCGCGTTCTGAAATACGATCCCAAGGCGGATGAGGCTCTGCTCAACCGCGCTTACGTGTACGCCATGAAGGCGCACGGACATCAAAGGCGTAAATCGGGCGACCCGTACTTTTCCCATCCCCTTGAAGTCGCTGCCATCCTGACCGGGCTCAAGCTCGACGACGCGACAATCGCCACCGCGCTGCTTCACGATACCATCGAAGACACGGACGCGACGCGCACCGAGATCGATCAGCTCTTCGGCAAAAAGATCGGCGAGCTCGTCGATGGGCTGACCAAGATCAAGCGGCTCGATCTCGTGTCCAAAAAGGCCGAACAGGCCGAGAATTTCCGCAAACTGCTGATCGCGATTTCTAGCGACATCCGGGTGCTGCTGGTCAAGCTCGCCGACCGCCTGCACAACATGCGCACGCTCGAACACAATACGCCCGAGAGCCAGCAGCGCAACGCCCAGGAAACGCTCGACATCTACGCCCCGCTGGCCGGCCGTATCGGCATGCAGCAGATCCGCGAGGAGCTGGAGGAGCATTCGTTCCGCTGGCTGCACCCCAAAGCCTACAAGGCCATCAGCGACAAACTTGCAGCGCTGCGCAAGACGACGGGCGGGCTGCTCGACGAGACGATGGCGGCGCTCAATGCCAAGCTCACCGAAAGCGGCATCAAGGGCATCGTCACCGGACGCGAAAAAAAGCCGTATGCGATTTGGGACAAAATCGTTCAAAAGAAAACGTCGCTTGAAAAGCTTTCCGACATCTACGCATTCCGCATCATCGTGGAGGAGGAAGCCGACTGTTACCGCGCGCTCGGGTTGGTCCATACGACGTGGCAGGCGGTGCCGGGGCGGTTCAAGGACTACATCTCGGTTGCCAAACAGAACGGGTATCAGTCGATCCACACGACGGTATTAGGCCCCCGCAAGCAACGGCTTGAATTGCAGATCCGCACCCAGCGCATGCACGAAACCGCCGAGTACGGGGTCGCAGCTCATGCGCTTTATAAGGACAGCAAGTCCCGCAGCGTCAACGGCGGGGCTGAGCCGTTGGAGGCCTGCACCAACCCTTACGCCTGGTTGCGCCGCATGGTCGAAAGCCTGATGGAAGGCGACAACGCGGAAGAGTTCCTGGAGCACACAAAACTCGAGCTGTTCCGCGATCAGGTGTTCTGCTTTACCCCCAAGGGCAGCCTCATTGCTCTGCCGCGCGGAGCGACGCCGCTCGACTTTGCGTTCGCCGTACATACCGACATCGGTGCGATTGCGAGCGGGGCGATCGTCAATGGCCGTCAGGTGCCGATCGAAACCAAGCTGCGCAACGGCGACGAAGTGGAAGTGCTGACCACCAAGGGCCACGTTCACCCGGCTGCGTGGGAAGCGTTCGTGGCAACCGGACGCGCGCAACTCGCGATCCGGCGCTCGGCGCGCGAAGCCGAACGGCGGCGTTTCATCGAACTTGGCCGCCGGCTTCTGACCGCGCAGTTCCACCGCAACGGGCAGGAGCTCCCTGATGACCTGCGCCGTCTCACGACACGATTCAGCCAGAAGAGCGTCGATGACGTGCTGGTGGCCGTTGCGCGCAATGAAATTCCGATCCCCGAAGCAGTGGCAGCGCTCGAACCGGAAATCCGGCCCGGCGAGGCTGCGGCTGCGAAGTTGCGTGCCCGCAAAGGACCCGAACGCGGCGAGGGCGAGGATGGCTGGTTCAATTTGACGAGCGCGAGCGGTCTGAAGTTCAAGACCACCGACGGGCAGCTTCCCGATATAACAACTGGCGAAGAACACGGCGAAGGTGGCAGCGCCTTCGCTGGCACCGGCATCCCAATTCGCGGCCTCAAGAACGATGTGCCTGTCAGCTTCGAGCCGGGCGGCGCGGTTCCAGGCGACCGCATCATCGGCGTGCTTACCCCCGGAGAAGGGATCCGCGTGTTCCAGATCCATTCTCCGCGGCTCAAGGAATACGAGCACGAGCGATGGATCGACGTGACGTGGGACGTCGATCAGCGCCGTCTGGAGCGGTTTCCTGCTTCCATCGACGTTGTTTGCCCTAACGAGCCGGGCACGCTGGCGCAGGTTGCAAGCCTCATCGGACAAGCGGGCGGCAACATCGACAAACTTTTCATGCTCGAACGGGCGTCGGATTTCACGACGATGCGGATCATACTCGGCGTCTACGATCTTGCCCACCTCACCCACATCATCTCCGGCCTTCGCGCCCATTCCGTCGTGAACAAGGTCGAGCGGGTGTTCGAGTAGGGTCGGTCTGGATCACTTGATCCACAGAGTGTAGGCGGCAAGGCAGAGGATAGCGGCGAGCATCATCCGCAGGACACGATCGGGCAGGATGCCTGTCAGCCGGGTGCCCAACGCAATGCCTGGGACAGATCCAGCCAGCAGCGTTGCCAAGAGCGATAGATCGACGTGACCGAAACTTAGATGGCCAAGGCCCGCCACGAGGGTCAGAGGAATCGCGTGCACGACGTCGGTACCGACGAGGCGGCGCATGGCAAGGGCAGGGTAGAGCGCGGTCAGAACGACAACGCCGATCGCACCCGCACCCACCGACGTGAGCGCAACCGTGATACCGATCACGACACCGAGGAAGAACGTCAGCTCCGGACGGGGCACTGCGGTCATGCCATCGCCCTGCTCACCGCCGGACAGCTTGCCACCGGAAAAGCGGCTGGCGATATAGGGATAACAGGCGATGGCGATGGCGCTGATGATGAGAGCGATGGCCAAGACGATGCGGATTAAGCCAGCGAGTGCGGCGGTGTTCACGCCACTAAGCCAAAGCCCGAGAAAAACGAGCAACGCCCCGGGAAGGCTGCCGAGCGCAAGCCAGCCGAGAATGCGATAGTCGACGTTGTTCAGGCGGTGGTGATGCCAGGCCGAACTGCTCTTCGTGATGCAGGCAAACAGCAAATCCGTGCCAACCGCGAGAACTGGATTGACCCCGATAATCGAAATGAGAAACGGCGTCGTGAGCGAGCCTGCGCCGACGCCCGTCAGACCGACGAGCAGCCCAACGGTAAACCCCCCTGCAACCAGCAGCGGCAAAACATGGGGCAAGGCCCATTCCATAGTGCGTGTGCCCCTTTGGCGTAGGCATATCCGTTATAACAATCGGCTTTGCTTGCGGAATGGGCGCGAAGATCGCGGACGCCATTGCGTTTAGACTATGCCGTTTCAATTTCATGCGCAGCGGCTTTTTACAACGCATAATAGCGGCAAAAGGCCGTTCAGGCTCCACCGCACCTTAAGTATGATCAGGACCGCTGTGTTCCCATCAGATATCGAAGCTGACCTCGGCACCGGCTGCACCAAACAGCTTGATCAGTTCCAGCGTACGCCGCTCGAACTCGGCCCGGTCGGCGGCACTGTCACCCAGATCCGAGCACAGCCCAGCAGCCAGCGTTCCCCGGGTAACGACGAAGCCGGACGCACTGACGGCGATGGGAGCTTCGTTAGCGCGCGCCTCCAGGATCACACCGCCGGCAACCGATGCCCCGGTCAAGGTGTTGACGATCATGAAGCTGCCCGTTTCGGGCTGGTCGGCAAACGGATCGACCGCGACAGCGCGGCCAAGTTCTATGCCGGCAAGCGCGATGTCGTTCATGGCACAACGCGAGGCAGGCGAGGTCTGCAGCGTTTCAAGATCGAGCAATGCCGAAATCTTCAATTTGGCAATCGGGACGAGGTCGGTTGCGGTCCTCAGCAGGTAGGAGCCCTTGGGGTCATAAGCATCTTCTGCGAGCCAGACAAACTTGACGTCGAGGGCATTGGCCGCGACGGGCTCGGGGCCTGCACCCGACAGAACAGCGCCGCGCGAAATGTCGAGATCATGTTCGAGCTGGATCGCAATCGCCTGGCCCGTGCTCGCGATTTCGAGATCGCGGCCCATGGTGGCGATGCGCAGCACCCGGCTCGACTGGCCTGAGAGCACATCCACGATCCGGTCGCCGACGCAGACGTTGCCGGAGGCAACCGTTCCTGCAAGCCCCCGGAAATCGAGGCCGTCGCGCAGAACGGTCTGAACCGGCATGCGGAACTGCCCGCCAGCTTGGGTGATGCGGGAGGGCAGGCTGTCCAAGTGGGCGAGCAGGGTTGGTCCGGTGTACCAGGGCATATTCTCGGACACGCGGGCGATGTTGTCGCCGGTGACGGCAGCGACCGGGATCGCGATGGCCTCGGTGAAGCCGAAGCGTGTGGTCAGCTTGGCAAAATCGGCAGCGATGGCTGCGAATTTGTCCTGGGCGAAGTCAACGAGGTCCATCTTGTTGACGGCGAGCACGACGCGGCGAACTCCCATCAAGTCCAGAATGGCCGCATGGCGCAGCGTTTGCCTTTTGATGCCGGAGCGGGCATCGACCAGCATGATGGCCACATCGGCATGAGAAGCGCCGCTGGCCATGTTCCGGGTGTATTGCTCGTGGCCAGGGCTGTCGATGACAACGAAGCGTCGCTTCTCGGTATCGAAGTAGCGCCAGGCAATGTCGATGGTGATGCCCTGTTCGCGCTCGGCGGCAAGCCCATCGACCAGCAGACTGAAGTCAGGCTGCCCCGATGTGCCGGCAAGGCGCGAACGCTCGATGGTGGCGCGCTGATCGTCGTAGAGGTCCGAGGCATCAAACAGCAGCCGCCCGATGAGGGTCGATTTGCCGTCGTCGACCGAACCGCAGGTCAACAGGCGCAGGATCCCGTTCAACTCGCGCGCACTGGTGGCGCTGCGGGCAACGGCAGCCGGTTTGGCTTTAAGCGGCGCAAGGGAGGCGATCCCTGGAGTCTGCACCAAAGCTGCGGGCGAAACTGACGGGGACACGGGGGCAGAGGGCGCCTGAGCATTGCGGCGGGCAGCGGTTGCGGTCATCAGAAATAGCCCTCTTGCTTCTTCTTTTCCATGGCGCCCGACTGATCGTGGTCAATCAGACGGCCTTGGCGTTCGGACGTCTTGGCGGTCAGCGTTTCCTCGACAACAGCGTCGAGGTCGGCAGCAGTGGATTTAACGGCGGCGGTCAACGGGTAGCAGCCCAAGGTGCGGAAGCGCACGCTCTGGACCAGAGGGGTTTCACCCGGCAGCAGCGGCAAGCGCGCGTCATCGACGACGAGAAGCTGGCCGTTACGCTCAACGGTGGGGCGGGGAGCCGCCAGATAAAGCGGCACGATGTCCAGCGCTTCGCGCTGGATGTAACGCCAGATGTCACGCTCGGTCCAATTCGACAGCGGGAACACGCGGACGGTTTCGCCAGCGCCCAGACGTCCGTTCAGCAAACGCCACATCTCGGGACGCTGCTTGCGCGGATCCCAGCGGTGGCCTGCCGAGCGGAACGAAAACACCCGTTCCTTGGCCCGCGATGCTTCCTCGTCGCGGCGTGCACCGCCAAAGGCCGCGTCGAAGCCGTGAGCATCAAGCGCCTGCTTCAAGGCGGCGGTCTTCATCACGTCGGTGTACACCGACGGAGAAAAGTCGAACGGGTTAACGTTCCGCTCGATGCCATCCTGGTTGGTGTAGGTGATCAGATCGAGGCCGAAGTCGCGCACGGTCTTATCGCGAAACGCGATCATTTCGCGGAACTTCCAGGTTGTATCAACGTGCAGCAGCGGAAAGGGAGGCTTCTGCGGATAGAACGCCTTGCGCGCCAGATGCAACAGGACGGTCGAGTCTTTGCCGATCGAGTACATCAGCACCGGCTTGCGGAACTGAGCTGCGGCCTCGCGGAAAATATGGATGGCTTCCGCTTCGAGCAGATCCAGATGGGAAATTGCGAGCGTCATGGAGCGGTTCCTTTGGCAGTCTCAGGCGTTGCAGCAAGGGGTTTGGGGCGGTTGTGGAGGCCGCATTCCTTGCCGTCCTCGTTTTCCCACCACCAGCGGCCGGCGCGAATGTCTTCGCCCGGACGGATGGCGCGGGTGCAAGGCTGGCAGCCAATCGAGGGAAAGCCGCGGGCATGGAGCGGATTTACGGGAATATCATTGGCCGCGATGAAGGCCTCGAGCCGTTCGAGCGTCCAGTCGGCGATAGGATTGAGCTTGATCAGGCCGGTCGACGGGTCGCGCTCAGCGAAAGGCACCGAACCGCGCCCCGCCGATTGCTCGCGGCGCAGCCCCGTGATCCAGGCGGTTGCCCCCATCAGAGCCTTGTTGAGCGGGCGGACCTTGCGGATGTCGCAGCAGGCTTTTCGGCTTTCAACGCTCTGGCGGAAACCGTTGATGCCGTCGCGGGAGACAAGCGCTTCGAGTTCGGTCGCGTCGGGGGCAACGATACGGATCGGCACGCCATAGCGAGCTATGCTGGCTTCAAGCGTATCGAGCGTTTCGGGAAAATGGCGGCCGGTTTCCAGCGTGAACACGTCAATGTCGGCTTTGGCAGCGGCAATCGCGTGCAGCACAGCCTGATCTTCCAAGCCAAGGCTGGTGGAAAAAGTGATGCGGCCCGGAACAGTCGCCGTGATGCAGCCGATGCGAAGGTCAAGGTCGCCCAGATCGCGCAACGCCGCATCAAGCGCGGCAATATCCGCGTTAGAAAGATTGGAGGTGTCCGGAACTATCATGGCGCGCTACCTATGGGCATAGATTTCTCAATACTACTGAATTTATCGCCTATGAATAGAATAAAATTTCATAATCACCGAAATATCAGAGGTATTTTTCAACAGGCACTCGAGTGCCCGATGCCGCCAAACGTGGCCACGGAGGTAAAAACCAGCCTGGAGACAGGGATTTACCTAAGTATGGGTCGCCTGCGATGCGGTCAGCCAGCGTTCGACGCCAGCGGCGGCTGCGACCGCCGTCGCAAGGGTTGCCTGCAGCAAATAGCCGCCGGTGGGCGCATCCCAGTCGATCATCTCACCGGCAGCAAACACGCCAGGACGAGCGCGCAGCATATAGTGCTCATCGAGTGCATCGAACGCGACCCCGCCCGCAGTGGATATGGCGCGATCCAAGCCACAGCAGCCGATCGCAATCAGGGGCACGGCCTTGATCCGCCCGGCAAGCTGGGCAGGATCGGCCGGCAAAGGACCTGGCTCTCGCAGCAGGGCAATGGCTGCTGGCGTCAATGAAACAGCCTTGCGCAGAAAGTTGGCCGCCGACTGTTTCCCGCGCGGGGCGGACAACCGTTGGGCGAGGTCTGGCACGGTCATGCCGGGGCGCAAATCAAGTGTGAAATGGGCGGCACCCTCGGCTGAGACGGTATCGCGAACGAGGGAGGAGACGGCGTAAACCGCGCCGCCCTCAAGGCCGGTGCGCGTGATGATGGCTTCACCGCGCACGGTCTTAGCGCCGATGGACAAGGCGATCCGTTTCAGGGGTGCACCTGAGAAACGAGGCACAACATGTTGCGACCAATCAATGAGGATGCCGCAATTGGCCGGAACAAGCGGGGCAACAGCGGTGCCGTCACGGCTTAGAATATCGGCCCAAGCGCCATTCGAACCAAGACGAGGCCAGCTTGCGCCGCCAAGTGCCAGAACCGTGGCATCCGCGCTAACCGCTTCCTGCAAACCATCCACCCGTTTGAAAAGGAGTGCGCCGGATGGGTTGAATCCCAGCCACTGGGAACCAAGAACGAGCCGCACCCCATTGGCGTCGAGGCGGCGCAACCATGCCCGCAAGAGTGGCGAGGCCTTCATGGCGCGAGGGAATATCCGTCCGCTGGACCCGGTAAATGTCTCAATGCCCAGATCATCAAGCCAAGCCACCGTGGCCTGCGGGGGCCAAGCCGTCAGCGCGGCGCGCAACGCGTCGCCTCGGTTGCCGTAACGGGTAAGAAAGCGATCGAAGTCCTCGGAGTGGGTAATGTTGAGCCCGCCGCGTCCGGCCATCAGGAATTTGCGCGCCGGCGAGGGCATGCGTTCGTAGATCGTGACCGCGTGACCGCGCGCCGCCAACTGGCCAGCCGCCATTAACCCGGCGGGGCCTGCACCGATAATCGCGACGGATGTGGTCACCAGGTACCTGTGTTCGCCATTGTGGACCACGGTTCAGCCGGGGAAAGCGCGGCTCCCTTTTGCAAGAGTTCCACGGAGATCCCATCAGGCGATCGCACGAACGCCATACGGCCGTCGCGCGGGGGACGATTGATGACGATTCCGCGACCCGCAAGGTGGGCGCAGGTTGCATAGATGTCGTCAACCTCGAAAGCCAGATGGCCGAAATTGCGCCCACCGGTGTAGGTTTCGGGATCCCAGTTGTGGGTAAGTTCAAGCAGCGGGGCCTTTTCATCGGCGGCGCGCCGGCGGTCGGCGGGGGCCGACAAAAAGATCAGCGTAAAGCGCCCCTGCGGACTATCCACGCGCCGCGTTTCGATCATCCCAAGACCATCGCAGTAGAACGCGAGCGCTGCTGCCGGATCGGCCACGCGCACCATTGTATGGAGGTATTTCATCAAAGTTTACCTAGCTAAAACCGGACGGGCCTAAGACCGGATCAGATTGCGCGAACGGGGGGCATTTTTTGCGATCGCCGGATGGAATTTTCACCGGCCCTTTGCGTTATCTACATAGAGCGTACATGGGAAACGTCCATGCAAACGGCGCACAGCTGTAAAAAAGGAGGGCTTAATCTCAAGACACACGCGTAAGCCGCACTATGCAACCCTAGGGAGAGCCGCGAGTTCACCGCCACTTAATAGTGCGATGCGGTACAGG
>JANLYB010000092.1:0-14776 GCA_031365425.1 Hyphomicrobiaceae bacterium | reverse complement strand
GTGCCGCCGAAGTCGCCGCCTTGCGAGGTCATGATGGTCGCGGGTGTGGCTTTGGTCCAGACAGGATCGGACAGGTCGCCGTCGAGCACCGGCGCTTCGGCTGCTCGGATTTCGGAGACGATCAAAGTGGGCCGGGTGCTTTGTTCAATGCCCAGCGCCCCGAATGAAAAGGCGGTGGCCACGGCGAATGCAGTCGCCGCCGGGTGGGCATTCAGCGTCTCAGTCCGGTTTGGTTTTGGCGGTGACGGCTGCGTTGCCATTGCTGGCTTTTTGCGCAGGGCCACGTCCTCGCGCAGGCTCAGTTGCTCAGCAAGTAGTTCGGCAAAATCGGGGGGAGGCGGTGCAATGACCAGGGTGGCCGGTTTCAAGATGCGCGTGAGCTGCCCCATTCCACCAACAGCAGCGTGGAAACCGATGTGAAGACACACGAGGGCCAGACAAGCCCAGTGCGTCCACAAATGAATGTGGAGATAGACGTGGTCTGCGCCAAAGAAGAGCATCGTGCCGGTGATGATCTCGACGGCAAAACAGACCATCAGACCCCAATAGACGAGCGTATTGCAGGCGGCCCACCGTGCAGAACCGCGCCTGCGGATGGCTGCCAATCGCGCGCCGTCGAGGCGCACCCGCGCCGTCAATCGGGCACGGATCAGATAGACGGCATAGCCTAACAGCGTCGCCGCAAAGACAAGCGCCGCAACCAGATGGCGGAACCAGATATGCTCCATGGGAAGCAGGGGATCCAGAACGGCGAGCCACTTGGAGGACGGGTCGTCGGTGGCAATGCGCAGGCCTGTGAAGAGGAGCACGAGGAACGAAACGACGAGAACCAAGTGGAGCACAACCGTACCAGAATCCGTCGTGCGACGGGTTTGTGATGCCATGCCAGATGTATCCTTTCTGACCTTTGCCGCCCCCCGCCCAGGGTTCGTGCGCGACAGTGTCGAGAGGGATTGTCACCGCGTAACTGATGCGCGAGAAACCCGATAAAAAAGAGGCGCATCGCGAATGCGAACACACTGAAACCAAATGTGATTCAGGAGACTGTGGGTTTGCTGCCGTGGAGACCGGCTCCACGAAGGCGCGCTGGAGCATCCACACAAATCAATGTGACCACAAAATGCGGAAAATGTGGTCTTTCGCGACGCCAGAGCGCGGCCTATTTGCCTTCGCGCCACCACGCGAGCGTCATCAGCGCAATGATGGCCGCAAGCGCCATCAGGCCGGTAAACATTGGCGTGAGCTTGACGCCTTTGGTCACGAACGCCTGGCGGTCCTTGAGGCCGAGCCAGCCCGAGCCGGCCAGCACTTTAGCGCCCGACAGCATGGAGATGCGGGGGACGTCGACGGCGGTTGCGCTGGCCGATGACAGCAGTCCGCCGCTACGGGTCCAGAACATGCCGCCGCCGGTTGCTTCGACGAGCGGTTTCATCTTGGTGTCAGTGGCAACGACTTCGCTCATTTCGCGCGCATCGAGGGTGCCTGCGTGGGCGACGGCGGTAAGAGTTTCAGTCCCGTTTGCGGATTGAGCCTTGTAGAGGCCGGGAAGTTTCACATCGACCGTTGTGCGCCAGACCCCGGGCGCTGCAAGGGAGAGAGACAGTTCGCTGTTTTCGCCACCGGGAGCTGAAAGCTTCACGGGCGGGACCTTGTCGCCCATTGTGCGGCGCTCGAGCGTGAGCTTCATCCCGTGAGCCGACGCGATCAGCCGTTCCTCTTCGAGCTCAGGCTCCTTCATCAGCCAATGGGAGAGGCGGCGCAGCATGTCCGAATGGGGGCCGCCGCCCTCGTAGCCGCGGGCCCACAGCCACGCCTGATCTGACGTGAGGAGCGCGACCCGCCCCTTGCCTTTGCGGTCAACGACGAGGAGCGGGGCTTTTTCTGCTCCCTCCATGATGGTGCGCCCGCGGGTTGGCTGGACCTCCGCTTGCCGGAACCAGCGGCCCCAGGTCGGGTTGTCGCCCGCGCCGCCAGCGAGGCCGACGGTGACGGGGTGTTTGTTGCCGTCGGCGGTGATCTTGGCTTTGAATGGGGTTTCAATCACGCGACCAGTCGGGCTTGCCGGGAGCACGGGGGCAAGGGGCGTGCGGAACAGGCTGGACGCGCCCGCGAAGTCATCGCCGGCAGCCACCAGCAGCGCGCCGCCCTGGTCCACGTAGCGCGAGATATTGTCGTAGTACAACATCTGGAGAATGCCGTGATGCTGATAGCGGTCGAAGATGATGAGATCGAACTCGTTGATCTTTTCCGAGAACAATTCACGCGTTGGAAACGCAATCAGCGACAGCTGCTTGTTGGGAGTGCCGTCCTGCTTTTCAGGCGGACGTAGAATGGTGAAATGGACGAGATCAACGGCAGCGTCCGATTTCAACAGGTTGCGCCACGTGCGTTCGCCAGCGTGGGGTTCGCCGGACACGAGCAAGACGCGGAGGTTTTCGCGCACGCCTTCGGCTTCGACCACCACCCGGTTGTTGGCGGGCGTCAACTCGCCCGGTGCGGTTTCAAGCTCGATTTCGAGGATGTTGGCGCCCGAATGGGGGAAGGGCATGTCGAGTTTGACGATGCCCCCTATCTTGGCGGAGCGGACTTCGTCGGGCTTGCCTTCGCGGCGGACTGTGAGCTTGGCGGTATCGCTGGCGCGGCCGGCCTTGCCGGTTTCACGAATCACGACTTCGATTTCACGGGTCTGGCCGACGATGCCGTAGCGCGGCGCTTTGATAATCTCGACACGGCGGTCGAACTCGTCGGGTTGGCCGGTCAGGAGGGCATGGACGGGGGCGTCGAAACCGAGCGATGCGGCTGACTTGGGCACGTCGTGGACTTGGCCGTCGGTGATCATGATGACGCCAGCCAGGCGGTCGGGAGGCGTATCGGCGAGGGCGGCGTTGAGCGACGCAAACAGGTTCGTGCCCGGCTGAGCGCCTTCCCCGGGCTTTCCCGCGCTGACGAATTTGACGTTGAGGTTCGCGACGTTTGCAAGCTTGGCTTCGAGGTCGGTCTTGATTGCGGCCATTTGCTCTGGACGGGTCGAAAGCTGCTGGCTGGTGCTTTCGTCGAGCACGACGATGGCCACGTTGGCGAGGCTCTCGCGCTGCTCTTCGCGCAGCGTTGGGTTGGCAAGTGCGGTAAGCAGGGTTGCCAATGCGAGCGCGCGGAACGGTGCTCCGCGTTGGCGGCGAAACATCATCAGCCCGACCAGCGCAACGGCGATGGCCGCTGCAGCCCAGAACACCGGGACCGGGACGATCGGTGAGAAATCAACGGACCAGTTCATCTATTGGCCCAACCTTTCGAGCAATGCCGGGACGTGGACCTGGTCGGCTTTGTAGTTGCCGGTCAAGGCATGCATGACGATGTTGACGCCGCCGCGGAATGCCATTTCGCGTTGGCCTTCGCCGCCGGGAACGAGAGGGAATAAGCCGCGGTTGCGATCGTCGAGCGCCCAGGCCGAGGCGAAGTCGTTCGAGGTGATCATAATCGAGGTGACGCCGTCGGCACGCCTGGCTTTGCGGCCTTGATTGGCGCCATCATCTTCGCCGTCGGAGGCTTCGACCCAGAGCTGGCCGCCGTCCCAGCGTCCAGGGAACGAACGCAATAGGTAGAACGATTTGGTGAGGACGTGGGCCTCGGGAACGGGCTCCAAGCGCGGGACATCGAGGCGGGCGAGCAGGCGCTGCAGCGAGGTCGCGCTCTTACCCGACAGCGACTGCCCAGTCGGCAGGCCTTGGCCATAATCGCGGGTGTCAAACACGATCAACCCGCCCTCCTTCATATAGGCGTCGATTTTGGCGAGCGCTGCTTCCGGGAGGGGTTGAGCATCCGGGAGGACCGGCCAGTACAGCACAGGATAGAACGCGATTTCGTCGGTGGCGATGTTGATGCCGATGGGGTCACCGGGTTCGACGGCGGTTTTCAGAGCCAAGAAGTGGCCGAGCCCGAGGAGACCGAGGCGGCTGACGTCGTCAGTGTTGCGGTCGCCGGTGATGACGTATCCGAAGGTGACCTTGCTGGTGGCGCGCATAGCGGCGGCGTCGTTGGGCGTGACGTTGGCGGACGGGATCGCAGCGGCCTTGCGGGGCAACAGGCTTTGCGCTTCGGCATTGCTGCCCGGAAGCAAGCCGATGAACATGACGGCGGCGAGGGCGCTTGCTGTGGCGGCTGCTTTCGCTCGGCGGCTAAGGTGGAGGCCGCCCATGCCGAGGATGAGCACGGCGAGCACATCGGCAAACAGCAGACCAAGTGCAAACGTCAGGAGCGATGGCTTGAGCGGCGTGGCGGTCGCGCCGTCGTAGCCGCGCCGGGTCACATTTGAAGGTAAGGCGGGAAGTGGTTTCAAGATGCTCTTGGGGCCTAACACATTGAGGGCACGCGGTGCACCGGCAGAGCCGTAATAGCCGGGGGGATGGTCGAGGCTTGCGGTCGCAGCAAAGGCGTCCGCCGAGGCGAGTGCCTGAGCCGTTGGCGGAGGCGATTTGAGGGTGCCATAACCGTCGAGGGACTGGACGGGCGGCAAGATGCTTTCAGCAGCAGCCGTGGCTGCGTCCTTGGTGTCGTTCGTGGTGCTGGCCTCGCCAATGGCGCCGACGCCCTTGCCGAGCGTCGCGATCCGCCGGAGCATGTCGACGAAGAGGCCCGAGAGGGGGAGATTCGACCAGTCCGAGTTAGCGGTGATGTGGAATAGCACGATCTGGCCTTCGCCCCGTTTGACGGCGGTGACGAGAGGGGTACCGTCCTTGAGGCGGGCCCAGACTTGAACCGCTGCACCCAATCGAGAGGGGTCGGCCAAGACCTGACGGTTGACGCTGACATCGGGCGGGATCGTCAACCCGGCGAAGATGCTGCTGTCTTCGAACGGGGCAAGCGCTTGAGGCGTAGACCAGGAAAGAGCCCCCCCCAGCGTACGGCCGCCGAGACGGAGAGGGACCGGCATCAGATCATCGCCCCCCTTTTCCAGGCGTGGTCCAGCGAAGCGGATGAGGACGCCGCCCTTCTTGACCCAGGCTTCGATGCGGTCGTGGGCCTCACCCGACAGAGTGCCGATATCGGCCATCATGAGAACGCTGACCTGCTCCTTGAGGCTCTGATCAACGTTGACGGCGACGTTTGAATCTTTTGGCTTCACCATTTCAGCGAACGGGGCGAGCGCCTTTTCAATATAGTAGAGTGGGGCAAGCAGGGCTTGGGCCTGTTCGCGGTTTTCGCCGGATATGAGACCGATGCGGTGCCACTGCGAGCGGGTGTCGAGCAGGCTGACGCTTCCGGCGGAACGTTCGCCGGCGAGTTCGACGCGGGCCACCTGATTGCGCAGTTCGAGTGGGAGTTCGAACGTCACGGTTGCCGAGGCGGCGCCGGCTGGAATGTGGAACACGGCTTCGCCCAAACGCTGGCTGCGAACCGACAGGGCGTGCAGAACGCCGTCGCGCGGGCCGGAGGTGTCGGCGCGCAAGATCTGGGCATCGAGCTTACCTTTGATGCCAACGCCTGCGACGAGTCCCAGACCCGCGTCAGCAGCTTTTGCATCGACGACGCTGAGCGG
Organism: Hyphomicrobiaceae bacterium; assembly: GCA_031365425.1. Taxonomy (GTDB): domain Bacteria; phylum Pseudomonadota; class Alphaproteobacteria; order Rhizobiales; family Hyphomicrobiaceae; genus JANXVY01. The sequence continues at coordinate 9,240 of JANLYB010000092.1, read as the reverse complement.
GCCGAGTTTGGCAAGGCGTTCGCCGAAGGCGCTCGCGTCGCCCTTTTCATCGATGCCGTCAGTGAGCCAGACGAGGTTTGGCTGGCCGTTGGCGTGGGCCATAGACGCTTCAAGCGCTGATGCTGCGGCCAGACGGTCGGGGGCAAAAGGTTGGGCGAGGAGCGCGGCGGCGGTTGCGCGGGCGTCTTGGGGTGCTTCGATCTTGGCCCCAATGGTTTTGGCGGGCGAGGCGGTCGCAAGCAGGATGACCGGACGGTGTTGAGCCTCAGCTTCGGTAATCAGGCGGTCAACGAGCGCGGTGCGCTGCGGGAAGCGGGCGGCGGCGGCCCAGCCGTTGTCGACCGCGATGACGACAGGACCGGTGCCCTGGAGGCCCGCTTCGCGGGTCGGGTTCAGGATCGGCTCGGCGAGGGCCGCTATGACAAGGGCGGCTGCGGCAAGCCGGATAAGCAAAAGCCACCACGGAGTCTTCGCCGGAGTTTTCTCCTTGTTCTCAAGACCCACCAGAATGCGGGTGGCGGGGAACTCGATTTGCTGCGGGCGCGGCGGGACCGTGCGTAGCAACCAATAGATGACGGGAAGTGCTGCGAGCCCTGCCAGCAGCCATGGATTGAGGAAAGCCAGGGCGCCGATGCTCATGACTGGCCTCGCAGTTCGGCGGATGCGGCCGGGCCAGGCCGCCAGCGCGCGCCCGTGTCGTTGCCTTCAAGACGGACGATGAGCGACAGCAGCGGTTCGGAAGCGGGGCGGTCGGTGTGGTGAACGAGGAACGTCCAGCCCAAGCGTTGCGTCATGTCGATCAGCTCGGCGCGGTGGGCCTGGAGCTTCGCGATGTAGGCAGGGCGCAGCGTTTCAGCGCGCTCGGCGATCCAACGCTCGCTGCCTTCGATCCCGACGAATTCCGTGCGGCCGCTGTAAGGCAAGGTTTCTTCCGCCGGATCGAGAACCTGGACAATGTGCCCGGTGACGCCGCTGGACGCCAGCGCTTCGAGGCGCTCGCGGATCTGGGGAACGGGATCGAGGAAATCTGAAAACAGCACCGCCCCAGAAAACCGGGACAGCCGCGTTTTAGGCGGCAGGCTTTGGGTGGCTTCTTCGCGATGGCCCGATTGGGCCAAGGCTTCCGCGAGCTTGGAAGCGGCACGGCGCGTGGCCATGGGCTGCGTGAGGCCGAGCAAGGCCACCCGTTCACCGCCACGCACCAGAAGTTCAGCAGCAGCCAGCATGAGCACGATGGCACGGTCGCGCTTGGTCGTGGCCGACAGGTGGCTCTTGAAGTTCATGGACGGCGAGATGTCGGGCCAGAGCCAGACGGTGTGGGCCGCTTCCCACTCCCGCTCACGGACATACAATTGGTCCGAACTTGCTGAACGCCGCCAATCGATCGATTGCGCGCCGTCGTTTGTCCCGTATTGGCGGAACTGCCAAAAGGTTTCGCCAGGCCCGGCGCGGCGGCGTCCGTGGATGCCGTGGGACACGTTGGCGGCGATCCGTTCGGCATCGAGCAGCAGATCGGGCAGACGGTCGGCAATGCCATGCGCGTCGCGCTCAAGAGCACTCAGTTCGCGCCGCGTTGCGGCCGCCTTGCCAGGGGCCGCCGATGGGTTCCGGTTGGCTCCAAAGCCTGCCATGAACGTGCTCACTCCACCAAGTTAGCGAGACGCTGAATGATCTGGCCGAGATCGCGGCCTTCGGCACGGGCTGTGAACGTGAGCGCCATGCGGTGGCGCAGGATCGGATCCGCCAGCGCGATGACGTCGTCGACAGACGGGGCCAAGCGGCCATCGATCAGCGCCTTGGCGCGGACGGCAAGCATGAGAGCCTGGCTGGCGCGGGGCCCCGGACCCCAGGCAACGAACCGTTCGGTTTCGGCGTCCGCACCGGTGCCGGGGCGGGCCGAGCGCACCAATTTGAGGATTGCCTCGACGACTTTGTCGGGTACCGGGATCTGGCGCACAAGCCGCTGCGTCGCCATCAGTTCCGCAGCTGTGAAAACAGTTTCGACCTCGCGCTTTTCGGTGCCGGTGGTCGAATAGAGCATGCGGCGTTCGGCGGCCAGGTCGGGATAGTTGACGTCGATCTGGAGCAGGAACCGGTCGAGCTGGGCTTCCGGAAGCGGGTACGTGCCTTCCTGTTCGAGCGGATTTTGCGTCGCCAGAACATGGAACGGCGTGGGCGTATCGTAGCGCTGACCGGCGACCGTGACGTGGTGCTCCTGCATCGCCTGGAGCAACGCTGACTGGGTCTTGGGGCTAGCGCGGTTGATTTCGTCGGCCATCAAGAGCTGGGTAAAGATTGGGCCCTGGATGAATCGGAACGAGCGGCGCTGGCCGGGATTATCCTCGAGAACTTCGGAGCCGATGATATCGGACGGCATGAGGTCCGGCGTGAACTGGATCCGCTTGGCGTCGAGTCCTAAGACCTTGCCGAGCGTATCGACAAGCAGCGTTTTGGCAAGGCCGGGGACGCCGATGAGCAGCGCATGACCGCCTGACAGGATCGTCACCAGGGTGCGCTCAATGACGACATCCTGACCAAAAATGACGTTGGCGGCGGCCTTGTGCGCCCGTTGCACCCGTTCGCTTGCCGCTTCCAGGCGCGGCACGATGTCGGTGTGGGTCTCGGCGAGTGAGCTCATGTGTCGGATCCGGTTCAATTTAAGCGGAGTTAACGCGCAAACGATCTAGACGAGGGGGAGCGGGGTCAAGTGAATGTTACGTTAGCCGCAATGCCGCCGGTTTTGGTACGGTTGTGTGACGCGGCGGATTGTATGAGACTGACGCATGACGCAAGACCCCTCAAAAACCACACTTCCGATGACGCCGGGCCCCCTGGACGCCATCGTGCGATCGGTTGGCGGTGGTTCGGGCCGTAACAAAGATGCGGCACCGGTTCATCTGTGGAACCCTCCCTATTGCGGTGATATCGGCCTGGAAATCCGGGCGGATGGGACTTGGCTGTATCGCGGCAGTCCGATCACGCGACGTCCGCTGGTGGAGTTGTTTGCATCTGTCCTGCGCAAGGACGAGGACGGGAAAACGTATCTCGTGACGCCAGCCGAAAAGGTCGACGTGACGATTGCGGATGCGCCGTTCCTAGCGGTGGAGATGCAAGTTACGGGAGCGGGGAAAGCGCGCAACGTTTCGTTGCGCACCAATCTCGACACCTGGGTCGTCATCGGCGAAGGCCATCCCATCCGGTTCAAGGTCCAAGAACCAGCTGGCGGGCTCAAGCCGTACGTGCTGGTGCGTGGGCGGCTTGAAGCGCTGTTGGTTCGGGCGGTTTATCTCGATCTCGTGACACTGGCGATGGAGGGGGACGCGCCGTTGCCGGGTTTTTGGAGCGGCGGCATCTGGTGGCCGCTGGCTGGCTGAGCCCGGCAGGATAAGACACACCGTCGCGGCGAAGCGCATGCCCCCACATGACGTGGGGGGCATTCTGTGGCACTAACGGCAGCTCGGGATTAGAGACGCAGCCTTGGGGAGCGTGGCCGATCCTGTAAACACAAGCCATATTACGGGTTCCTGCCACCATGACGAGCCACATTCCCGATCGCAGTTTCCGTCTTGATGGCTCGCGCATCGGCGTGCTGCTTATCCACGGGCTGGGCGGTACGCCCAATGAGCTTGCGCTCGTGGCCAAGGGGCTCAACCGCGGTGGATACACGGTTTTGTGCCCGCAATTGGCTGGGCATTGCGGGACTGAAGAGGACCTGCTTGCGACCAACTGGCGCGATTGGACCAACAGCGTCGATGCTGGATTTGATGTGCTCAAGAAGGACTGCGATCAGGTCTACGTCGGCGGGCTGTCTATGGGCGCCATCCTTTCCATCGAGTGCGCCTCCCGGCGCCACGATGAACTGGCTGGGCTGCTGCTGTATGCGCCGACGCTAACCTATGACGGCTGGTCGATCCCCTGGTACTCGTTTGTGCTCAAGTTTGCGATGATGACGCCGATTGGCAAGAAGTACCGGTTTGTGGAGCGCGAGCCCTACGGCATCAAGGACAAGCGGCTGCGGGCGCGGATTATTGCCTCGATGCAGTCGGGCAATAGCGCAGAAGCCGGGATCTTGGGGACGCCGGCTGAATCTGTGCAGGAGTTCTGGCGGCTTGTCGAAGTGGTCAAACGCAGGTTGAACTTCATCGAGACGCCGACGCTCATTCTCCATGCCCGCGATGACGATGTTTCGAGCTTGAAGAACGCCGAGATCATTGCGCGTGCGGTGCGCGGACCGGCCGAAATCTGCGTGCTCGAAGACAGCTATCACCTCGTCACGATGGACCGGCAGCGCGACGTGGTGATCGACCGGTCCCGGCAGTTCATCGAAGCCGTCGAAGAACGGCGTTTGCGCCGCCGCAATTCGGTGACGGAACCGGTCGCGTTCAACATCGGTTGACGGGGCCTGCTAGCGGCGGATTTGATCCCGGTCTCATTACCGGTCTTGGGGCGGCGCATGACGCAACGATCCAGTTATTGCCGCCTTTGCAGTGGGCCGGTCATGGCGTTCTGCCTGGCCGGCTGCAGTGCGTCGGCTCAGTCACCGTCCATAGATGGGAGTTGGTTGAGTGGCGATGGCGAACGGGTCGTGGAGGTCGGTCCGTGCGGACCCGGCGCCACGATGCGGTGCGGCACGATTATCTGGCTGCAATCGCCTACCGACAGCGATGGCATTCCTGTGAAGGACATTGCGAACGTCGATCCCGCACTGAGACGGCGGTCCATCTGCAACCTGGAAGTCCTGACAGGCTTGAGCCCGGCGGACCAAGGCTCGTGGGGCGGCCAAGTCTACGATCCCGATGCCGGCCGCACCAGACGCGGCGAATTGAAGCTTCGCAGCGATACGTTACGATTGAATTTTGCTGAGGAAACGCCAGATACACAGGCGGCTCGCGATCAGGTGTGGACCCGCATGCCGCGCCCGTTCGCTCGCTGCTCGCCAAGATAGCGTTCGAAGCTACGCTCGGGTCTGGACAGGCTCTTGGTCCTTCCGGCATGAAGGGCGCAACACGCGACTGCACCGGGAGGAATTCGGGCGACCGATTGGGCTGCTGTCTGGTCAATTGCCTTGTTTTAGAGCCCGAACTCGGCAATCGATCCTTGTCCAACCCGTAAAACTTTGTCCTAGCTTTAGTCATACGGACACGCCCCATGACAACGCCGAACCTCGAAGAACAGGCAGCCATTGCAGTCGCCGCCGCGGCGGCCAGTGAGCAGGCCAGCGCCAACAAGCGCGTAACGTGCGCTCTGTCGGGTAAGGAGATGGCGCGGCGCAAGACGATGCAGCTTGGGTCGTTGCGCCCGAGCCTCGTCGACGCTATTCGCGCCGAGCACCCCGATGTGGAAATGGATGCACCAATCAGCATCGATGAAATCGGCAAATACCGCTCGCGCTACGTCGAAGAGATGTTGATGCAGGAGCGCGGCGAGCTGTCGGATCTCGACCGCCGCGTGGCCGAGAGCCTGGAACATCACGAAACGATCGCGGAGAACGTCGAGGAAGAATACGAGGACCAGCGCACGACGGGGGAAAAGCTGTCGGATCAGTTAGCCGCGTTCGGCGGGTCGTGGCTGTTCCTGATCGTGTTTTTTGCCTTCTTGCTCGTCTGGATGGGGATCAATATCTACCAGGGCGAAAAAGCAGCTTTCGACGCCTACCCGTTCATCCTGCTCAACCTGATTTTGTCGACAATTGCGGCGATCCAGGCGCCCATCATCATGATGAGCCAGCGGCGTGTCGAAGAGAAGGACCGGCTGCGGTCGGAGAACGATTACAAGGTCAACCTCAAGGCCGAACTCGAAATCCGCCACCTGCATGAAAAGGTCGATCACCTGCTGACCAAGCAGTGGGAACGGCTCATAGAGCTGCAGCAACTGCAACTCGAAGTGCTTCAAGAACGCAAGAAAAAGAAAGTCTAAGCCGCACGATCGGTCGAAACCCTAAAGCTATGCAGAGGGCCGGCGAAGACCAAATAGACCGAGGTCAACCTCGTATCCTGCGCCCTGCGCTTCAATAAAGAGCTGTAGGTGATAGCCGCGAGGCACGACATTAGAGGCCACCCACTGCTGAACTCGATAAGAGTCCACAGCTAGCAGTTCCGAAACGCGCTGAACCCCACCCAAAGCTTCAACCAACTTTTCTATCGTATCGACGGTGGCAACAATTCTCATGGATCACATTCATGCTGAAACAAAATCGAGGTATTGTTGTGCCGTTACAGGCGGCGGCAGCACACGACCTCGGCTCTGGCGGCTCGTCGGTAGTCACCACCGTTATGGACGCTTTGGAAACGAAAAATCCTCCCCCGGACAATCTCCGGGGGAGGATTTTTTTACGAGGATGGGGGTGATCACTCGTTGCCGCGGTCGTCGGGCAGGCCGTCTTCAGGATTGAACGTGACCAGTTCCATCTTCTCTTCTTTGACGACTTTGACGTCTTCACCGGCTGCCTGACGGGTCGCTTCGTCGGTCGATCGGGCAACGTTGAGCGTAACGCCTACGACGACTTCAGGGTGCAGCTGGACCGAGACAGGGTGAACGCCAAGCGTCTTGATCGGGGTTTCGAGCACGATCTGATTGCGGTGAACCTTGTAGCCGCCCTCAGTCACGGCATCGGAGATGTCGCGGGTCGAGACCGAGCCGTAGAGCTGACCGGTATCGCCAGCTTGGCGGATAGCGACGAACGACTTGCCTTCGAGCGAGACGCCGACCGCTTCTGCTTCCTTCTTGAGCTCAAGGTTGTGAGCTTCGAGGTGAACGCGCTGGGTTTCGAACTTCTCGCGGTTTTCTTTGGTCGCGCGCAGGGCCTTGGCCTGCGGCAACAGGAAGTTGCGGGCATAGCCGTCTTTGACGGTGACGACATCGCCCATCTGGCCAAGGCGGCCGATACGCTGGAGGAGGATGACTTGCATGGAAGTGACCTTTCTTGCTTTACGATTTTGAGTTGGGGTTTGGGGGGTCGACGGGCCGCCGCAGCGAGACGAAACTATCGGCGAGACCTAGAAGGGCGAGCAGCATCGATGCACCGCTGTTGAAGACAATGAGCAGGACGTAGATGACCGCGAGGGCCTGTCCGCGCCACGAGTAGCCGCGCGTGACGTAGTGGAGGACGGCAAGGCCGAACAGAACGTAGACAACGTAAAGTGCGCCTGCGTAGCCCATGGCCATCAACTTGGCCATGCCATCGAGGAGCATCGAGGCAGCGACCGCCAGACCGAGCAAAAGGGGCGTGCCTAGCGGTAGCTGGACAGCTGCCAAATCTGGCCAGGGCCGGGTCATCTGGCCACTGGCGATCGCGACACGGGCCGCCGCCCATTGGCAGAACAGGATACACGCCATCCAGAACGCTGCCGATAGCCCCGCAAGAAGCTTGACCATGATGCCGGTGAACCGCTCTAGATCGGCCGGGCTCAAGGCGGAGCTGCCCGGCATGCCGCCGAAGCCGGACTTCATCATGGACTCGATTGCCGTGCTGACCGCAGTATGGAGTTTGTCGGGCGTGCTCCCTGCAACCGCAAAGCCTACGGCCACCACAGTAGCGGCCATCAAGGCGGTTGCCACGAGAATGCGCCCGATGGGGTACCATTCGGTCGAGCCGGGGCCGGTCTCGCGGTGGAGGAGCGCCAGATAAACGATGAAGGCTGCCGGAAATGCGAGCGTCGCCGCGAATGCCACGCCAGCTCCGACTGTTGTCAGAAGGGCGATAATGGCCGTGCCGCCGGCGGCGGCAAGTAAAGCGGTGGCGGCATTGTAGGAATAGCCGGCCAGAGCAATCGGAAGCGTCACGATCGCGAGCATCACCAAGCGGGCGAACGTCGGACCCGTCGTCGCCGAGGCGAACACGATAGCCGAAATCAGGCCTGCGCCCAGCGCAATGGGAATGTTTGGTAGTCTCGTCATCGCTGTCCCGCGGAAAACGCGGTTAGAGACGGAAGTTCCGTCCCAACCCTTCACGTGCTTCAAGTAAAGAAGGCTAGAGCCGGATGGTCCGGCTCCAGCAGTGTTATCAGCCGATCACATACGGCAAGAGGCCGAGGAACCGGGCGCGCTTGATGGCGCGAGCCAGTTCGCGCTGCTTCTTTGCCGAGACGGCCGTGATGCGCGAGGGACCGATCTTGCCGCGTTCGGACACGTAGCGGCCGAGGAGGCGAACGTCCTTGTAGTCGATCTTGGGCGCGCCGGCGCCCGTAAACGGGCAGGTCTTGCGGCGACGATGGAACGGACGGCGCGCGGGGCCGCCAGCTGCGATTTCAGCCATGATTTATTCCTCCGAGCCAGTTGTTTCGCGGGCAGGACGGGGCGGACGCGGAGCGCGCGGGGCGTCCGAGGGTGCGCCGCCGGGGGCCGCTGCATCGCGGGGGGGACGGGGACGGAACGTCGAAGCGCCACCGCCATCGCCACGAGGTGCGCCGCCTTCGCGGTCGCCACGGAAACCGCCGCCACCACCACCAGGGCCGCCACGGAAGCCGCCGCCGCCAGCGCGGTCGCCGCCACGGCCACCACGGTCGCCGCCGCGGAATCCGCCGCCTGCGCCATCGCGTTCGCCGCGGTCGTCACGGTCAGACTTGCGCATCATGGCCGAGGGTTCGGTCTCGTGGGCTTCAACCTTGACGGTGATGAAGCGGATCACGTCCGTCGAAATGCCCATCAAGCGCTCCATTTCCACCACCGCGGCGGGCGGGCTGTCGATATTGAACAGCACGTAATGGGCTTTGCGGGATTTCTTGATCTTGAAGGCGAGGCCTTTGATGCCCCAGTATTCGGTCTTGGTGACCTTGCCGCCGAGACCTTCGACGACGCCTTGATATTCTTTCATCATTCCTTCGACCTGTTGGGCCGAAACATCCTGGCGCGCCAGGAAAACATGCTCGTACAACGGCATGTGAGCCTATCCTTTCCTACGTTTCTGGCCCCGGCGCATAGCCTCTTCCAAGCCGTTCGCGAAGGGTGACCCCTGCACGAGGAAAGGCTTAGAAAGAACGACGACCCGTAAAGAGCGAAGACACAGGGAGTTCAAACATGTGCGCTTGCCCGTAAGAGCACGCGCCTCCCCTTCAGCCTCCAACCGGAGCTTAGTGAAGCGCGCTTTATACCCGAATTGGGGTTAGACACAAGGAGTTTGGCAAGCTCACGGCTGATCGCAGGGAGGCTGCTTGTTCGTGAACGGCAGCGATAGGGACCATGTCAGTCGCGTGGGCCCTTCATGTTGATAAGGGTCCAGGCCGATGGCCATGCCCGTCTGGC
>JANLYB010000038.1:0-9442 GCA_031365425.1 Hyphomicrobiaceae bacterium | reverse complement strand
GAACGAAGTCGGGGGAGCCCCATGCCGAGTTTAAAAGATCTACGCACGCGCATCGCTTCGGTGAAGGCGACGCGCAAAATCACCAAAGCCATGCAGATGGTTGCGGCGGCCAAGCTGCGCCGTGCCCAGGAAGCGGCAACGGCGGCGCGGCCGTATGCCGAGCGCATGGATACGGTGCTTGCCAATCTCAACAAGGGTTTGACGTCGAAGGAAGGCGCTTCGCCGCTGCTCGTGGGGACCGGCAAGGATCAGGTTCATCTGCTTGTCGTGATGACGGCGGAACGCGGGTTGTGCGGCGGGTTCAATTCAAACATCGCCAAGCTGGCTCGTGCGGACGCGGTCAAGTTGATGGCGGCTGGCAAGACGGTCAAGATTATGACGGTCGGCCGCAAGGGCGCGGACAACCTGCGCCGGGATCTCAACAAGCAGATCGTCGAGCGGATAGAGTTCAAAGGTCTGAAGCAGATGGGCTATGTCCAGGCTAATGAGGTCTCGGACAAGCTGCTTGCGATGTACGCTGCCGCCGAGTTCGATGTGGCGACGTTGTATTTTGCGCGGTTCCGTTCGGTCATTTCGCAGATCCCGACGGCGTTGCAGCTCATTCCGGTCAAGCTTCCCGAAGAAACCGGCGCGGGCGACAAGCTCGTCGCGATGGCAGCCACCGAATATGAGCCGGGCGAAGACGAGTTGCTGGGCTATCTGCTCCATCGCAACATCGGAACGCAGGTGTTCCGCGGGTTGCTGGAGAACGCCGCTTCCGAGCAGGGCGCACGGATGAGCGCGATGGACAACGCAACGCGCAACGCCGGCGACATGATCAATAAGCTGACCGTGAAATATAACCGCGCGCGTCAGGCCAACATCACTAAAGAACTCATCGAAATCATCTCGGGCGCAGAAGCGCTCTAATTCCACATCCGCCGCATAGCCCGTCGAGGACAAGAACATGGCAGTTTCAATCGGTAGAATTCGTCAGGTCACCGGACCCGTCGTCGACGTGCAGTTCGATGGCGATCTGCCGGAGATCTTGAACGCACTCGAAACCAAGAACCAGGGCAACCGCCTGTTTCTTGAAGTCGCGCAGCATCTGGGCGAATCCACGGTTCGCACAATCGCTATGGACTCGACGGAAGGCCTGGTTCGCGGTCAGGAAGTGACCAACACCGGTAAGCCGATCTCGGTTCCCGTCGGCGACGAGTGCCTCGGCCGCATCATGAACGTGATCGGCGAGCCGATCGACGAAGCAGGTCCCATCAAGACGACCGGCACGCGCGCCATTCACCAGCCGACGCCGACATTCGCTGAACAAGCTTCGGAAGCTCAGATCCTCGTCACCGGCATCAAGGTCGTCGATCTGCTCGCGCCGTACGCCAAGGGCGGTAAGGTTGGACTGTTCGGCGGCGCCGGCGTCGGCAAGACAGTTTTGATCATGGAATTGATCAACAACATTGCTCGCGTTCACGGTGGCTACTCGGTGTTTGCCGGCGTGGGTGAGCGTACTCGCGAAGGCAACGACCTCTACTATGAAATGATCGAATCGAAGGTCAACAAGAACCCCAAGGAACATGGTGGTTCGGCTGCCGGTTCGAAGTGCGCGCTTGTGTACGGTCAGATGAATGAACCGCCGGGCGCACGCGCTCGCGTCGCTCTGACCGGTCTGACGGTTGCCGAGGATTTCCGCGACCGCGGTCAGGACGTGCTGTTCTTCGTCGACAACATCTTCCGCTTCACGCAGGCCGGCGCAGAAATGTCCGCTCTGCTTGGCCGTATTCCTTCGGCTGTGGGTTATCAGCCGACGCTCGCCACAGACATGGGCGCGCTGCAGGAACGCATCACCACGACGCAGAAGGGCTCGATCACGTCGGTGCAGGCCATCTACGTCCCTGCCGACGACTTGACCGACCCTGCGCCTGCCACCTCGTTCGCGCATTTGGATGCGACGACCGTGCTTTCGCGTTCGATCGCTGAAAAGGGCATCTACCCGGCTGTCGACCCGCTCGACTCCACTTCGCGTATGCTCGACCCACGCGTCGTCGGCGACGAACACTACAACGTCGCCCGTCAGGTTCAGGAGATCTTGCAGAAGTACAAGTCGCTCCAGGACATTATCGCGATTTTGGGCATGGACGAACTTTCGGAAGATGACAAACTGACGGTGGCACGCGCCCGCAAGATCGAGCGCTTCATGTCACAGCCGTTCACGGTGGCCGAAGTGTTCACCGGTTCGAAGGGCGTGCAGGTTCCGCTCGCCGACACGATCAAGGGCTTCAAGGGGCTCTGCAATGGCGACTACGACCACTTGCCCGAGCCTGCTTTCTACATGGTGGGAACCATCGAAGAAGCCATGGCGAAGGCCGAGAAGCTCGCAGAAGCAGCTTAATTTGCTGCCGGGATTGAACTGGAAGGCCAGTTCAGTCCCGGATACGGCCTACGAGGCCGGGGCGCTTTGTGCCCTCGCCGAGATTGGTCAGCGATTTAATTTGCGGGACTTCGTGGCGGCCCTATTTCGGTAGCGTTAGACTGGCGCTATAAGATTATCATGCCTCTCAGGGGCACTATGAGGAACGACCATGGCTGATGAAGCGGCGCCGATCGACATCGGAAATTTTGGCAAGTGCTGCGGTGAGCTGAAAGATGCCATCAGCGGTGAAGAGTTCGAGCCGCTGATCACGGTTGGCGAAGACGGCGTTCTCTACATGTCGGTCGGTTTGATCGATCTGGAAGACGAAGAGCCGGGCATGGTCGATCATCCGATGTTCTTCTGTCCGTTCTGCGGCGCGAAGGTTCAGACGCCGGAAGAAGTGCAGGCGAAAGCTGGACACGACGACGATGAAGAACACGATGGCGGCAAAGCCTGAGCTGCCCGAGGGTTATCCGCTCAATAATCGCGGATTGCTGCTTGGGGATCGGGTTCGGCTGTTGAAGCTGGATGACTGGTTTTTCAGCGGGATACCCGAGGACGAGGTGCAATTTCTCGATGCGTGTGTTGGGCAGAATTCGGTCGTAAGCGAGTTTAGCGAATACGGATTTGCAGAAATTGAATACGTCAATTCCGCGGGTGGCTGCTTCCACTTCTTGTGGGTTGATCCGAGCTGGTTAGAGAAAGTTTGAGACGATGGCTGGTACGTTCAAATTCGAGCTGGTGAGCCCTGAGCGCATTTTGCTTTCGGTGGATGCCGAGCAGGTCGAGCTTCCGGGTGCCGATGGCGATTTCACGGTGCTGGTGGGTCATGCGCCGGTGATTTCGACTCTGCGTCCCGGTACGATCCTGACGCGCACGAAGGACGGCAAAAAGGCGATCTTCGTGAAGAGCGGGTTTGTCGAAGTGCGCCCTGAGAGCGTGGTCGTGCTAGCCGAGCAGGCGTTCATCACCGATGAAGTCGATCCGCGCCACATCGAAGCCGAGTTGAAGGCGACGGAAGCTGCGTTGGCAGGCGCCAACGACGATGAAGCCCGCCGTCACTTAGGGATGGCGATCGATCAGATGAAGCAGATCGCTGCGTCTCGCGCACGCGGCTGAGGCTGACGGAGTCGCATTGAGATTTGAGCGGGCATTCGCAACAGCGGGTGCCCGTTTTTCGTTTTGGGGGAGCTGGTATTAGCTGCAGTGGCAGTCGGCGTTTTGGGAGCTGACGAAGACGGGGGCGAAGCCACCGCCGGGGGTGCGGAAGTTGGTGGTCTGGCCCTGGTAGAGGCGGGCCGCGAGGAGGCGGATTTCTCCAGCGTAAGTGTAGGCGCGCAGGTCCGCTTTGAGGTTTTGGAGCTTGCCGTCGACGGCGGTCATGCGGGTGCTGGGCTGCACGAGTTCCTGGGCGACGTAATCGAGCTTTGAGATTTCGGCCCAGACTTTGTGGGTGACTTTGTCGCCGCGGTACGTGGCCTTGCCGCCGTAGCCGCCGCTTGGTTTGAAGAACAGATGTTTGCGCTGTGCCCAGAGGGCGTTGAGATCGGCGTTCGCGAAGAGCTGTGTGTGCGGGATGCTTGCGAGCAAGGTTGCGATCTCCGGCTCGGGGAGGCCCCAAGAGCGGAGGAGGGTTTCGTCCGTCAGGAGGGCGAGGTTGCGTTTGTCGGCATAGAGGGCGTGGGCGTGCGGATTGGGTGTGACGGCGACGTTGCCTGCGAGGTAGGCGTCGCGGAGGGCGCGGGCTTGGGGCGTTGTGAAGTCAAAATCGGTGAGGCGGTTATAGACTAGGTCGATGGGCGCGCCGTCGTGCCAAAGGACGCCGTTGCGATGGGTGAGGTCGCTGGGGGCGGCGATGACCGCTCGGATGCCGTTCGTTTCGAACAGGCGCTGGAACAGGATGAACTCGGGATAGAGGTATTGCTCGCGCGGGGTTTCGTCGACAATGGCGATGGAGCGTAAGGGGGTGCTGCGGCCTTGACGGTGCCATTCGGATCGGAAGTCGGCCAGGAAGCTTTTGAGCAGGGTTTGGATGTCGTGTGGGGTGGCGGAGTTTTCTGCGAGCATAGGAGCGCAGCAGATGCGTTGGGCTTGCAGGAGGTAGGCGTTGAGGAGAGCGCCGCCAGCGTTGGTGTTGATTTCAATCAAGCGGGGGCCGTTTTCGCCGAGATGGAAATCGTAGCCCATGAAGATACCGATGGGGCCGGGTTTGTAGCGGGCAATTTCGGGGGCGTTGGCGAGGACGGTTTGCTGGAAGGCCGGGAGGGCGGCGACCTGTTCGATGGCGGTGATGATCGCCTGCATCTGTGCGGCGTGGGCGGCAGAGAGGAACATCGGCTGCGCCGACAGCAGGTGGGGATGGGAGGTTGCGAGGTCGTGGCAGAAGGCAGGGTCACCGACGATTGCCTCGGCGGCTTTGCACAGGGCGTCGCGATCCAGGGTGATGCAGGTGCAGTCGGTGTTGAGGTGCTCGATGGACTGCGGGGTGGTCATTTTGATCTACTATTCAGCGAGAAATTCGGTGGCGGCTTTGATGAAGGTCTCAGGGGTTTCGAGGTGGGGGACGTGGCCGGAGTCGGGGATTTCGACGAGGCGAGCGTTGGGGATGGTCTTGGCGGCGGCTTTGCCAAGCGCCGGGAAGTCGCCGAGGCCTTTGATGGCTTCCGGCGGGGCGAAGCGGCGGCCGAAGACGGTGCGGTCTTTCTGGCCGATGATGAGCAGGGTGGGCATGGTGAGTTTGGGCAGTTCGTCGACGATAGGCCCGTCGTAGATCATTTGGTAAGTCTGGGCGGAAGCGCGGGCGACGTCGGGATAATCGGCGGCGGATTGGGTGCGGGCAAAGGCTTGGACGAAGCGTTCGTATTCGGGTTTCCAGACCGGGAAGTAGCTGTGCAGGAATTTCGAGTAGCTCTCGGGTGTCTGGGTCATTTCGAGCTTGATGAGATCGGCATTCGATTGGGGCGGGATGGCGGGCTTGTAGTTTTCGAGGCCGAGAGGGTTTTCGAGGATGAGTTTGGCGACGCGGTCTGGGTAGCGGCGGGCGAAGTGGACCGCGAGCATGCCGCCCATGGAGTTGCCGATGACGGAGACCTTGGTGATTTTCAGGGTGTCGAGCAGGAGCGCGGTGTTGGCCGCTAGAAGCTCGAAGGTGTAGGTGCGGTCGGGTTTGGAGGACTGGCCGAAGCCTAACTGGTCGGGGACGATGACGCGGTAGCCAGCGTCTAGCAGGCCCGCAATGGCGGGGGTCCAATAATCGGACGCGAAGTTTTTGCCGTGGAGCAGGAGGGCGGTGCCTTTGGGAACGCCAGCGGGGCGGAGGTCGAAGAAGGCCATGCGCAGGTTTTGGCCGTCAGAATCGAATTGCAGGAAGGATGGGACGGGGAACGGGATCTGGTCGACCGTCTCCGCTGGGACCACGGGTTGGGCGGGGATGATCGTCTGAGCGTGGAGCGGTGCGGCGAAAGCTGTTGCCAGTATGATGGCGATCAGCGCTTTGGAGGAGATCATCAAACCCGAGAGCCTTGTTTAAATGTGAGAGAGTTTGGCGGCTTGCGCGAGGACGGCTTGGTAGACGTCGCGTTTGAAGGGGACAATGGTGTCGAGAAGTTCAGAGGCTTGAGCCCAACGCCAGCTATCAAACTCGGGTTTGGGTCCGGTGACGGGGGTTATGGCGACTTCGCTGTCGGGTCCAGTGAAACGCAGGACGAACCATTTTTGTTTCTGGCCGCGGTATTTACCGCCCCAGACTTTCTTTTTGAGCAGCTCCAGGGGCAGGTCGTAGAGGTGCCAACCGGGGATTTCGTCGAGGATCGTCAGCGAGGTCATGCCGGTTTCTTCCTGCACTTCGCGCAGGACGGCGGCGGCTGCGTCTTCGCCTTCGTCGATGCCGCCCTGGGGCATCTGCCACCAGGTGCCGCGGCCTTCGGCGTCGCCGGGCGCATCATAGCGGCGGCCGACCCAGACGAGGCCAGCGGGGTTCAGGATCATGGCGCCGACGCAGGGGCGGTAGGGGAGTTTGGCGGGGTCGATCTTCATTGGGGATCCATCGGGGGGAGGTGGATGGTGGTGGTGTAGCCCATTGCGGGGGCGTGCGCCATATCGCGGAGATTCGGGCGCCCCGGTAGTCAGCGCACGAGTCACAAAGCAATTGTCGGGTTACGGCGCATTGAGGTTCGTCATGATGTTGAGATCATGCCGCGTCTAACCTAACTTACAAACGAAGCAAATGAGACGACAACGGGCGCCTCTAGGGCGCCCGTTGGGTGGTTCGATGATTGAGAAAGCGGGTTAGTTCGGCACGGCCTTCTTTTCTTCGGTGGGTGTGGAGGCCGTGGGCGTTTTTTCGGGCGCTTTGGCTTCCGTCACGGTGCCGCGCAGCATGCCGAGAGCGTACTGGAGCTGGGTGTCTTTTTCAGGTTCTTTGGGGACGTAGGCTGAGGAACCCGAGGTTTCGCGGATTTCCTTGCCGTCGGCGGCGTCCTTGTCCTTATCCTTGCCGACATCCTTACCAGCGTTGCCGGGGTTTTTGAGATGGCCGCGGAGGCTTGCTTCGCCGCGGTTTTTGTCGACTGCGGCAACCTTGGCTTTCAGGTCGTCTGGCAGCTCTTCTTCGACCAAGATATCGGGATCGATCCCCTTGGCCTGGATGGAGCGGTTCGACGGCGTATAGTAGCGCGCGGTGGTCAGGCGGATTGCGCCGTTCTGGCCGAGCGGGATGATGGTCTGGACCGAGCCTTTGCCGAACGAGCGGGTGCCGATAACGGTCGCGCGCTTGTGGTCCTGGAGGGCACCGGCGACGATTTCTGAAGCCGAAGCCGAGCCGCCGTTGATGAGGACGAGGACCTTCTTGCCGTCGGTGATGTCGCCGGGGTGCGCCTGGGCGCGCTGGGTTTCTTCGCCGTTGCGGCCCTTGGTGAGGACGATGGCGCCCTTTTCCAGGAAGTCGTCGGAGACGGAGATGGCCTGATCGAGCAAGCCGCCAGGATTGTTGCGCAGATCGATGATGTAGCCCTTGAGATCCTTGCCGATCTGCTTTTTCAGGCCATCGACGGCCTTCACGAGATTGGAGTGGGTCTGTTCGTTGAAGGTCGAGACTTTGACATAGGCGACATCGCCTTCGGCACGGGCTTTGACCGGGTTAATCTTGATTACATCGCGGACGACCTTGATGTCGAACGGATCGTCCTTGCCCTTGCGGACGATGGTCAGGTTGATCGGCGTGTTGACGGGGCCGCGCATCTTTTCGACGGCTTGTTCCAGCGTCAGGCCGGTAATCTGTTCGTTGTCGAGGGCGGTGATCAAATCGTTCGACATCACGCCGGCTTTTGCGGCGGGGGTGTCGTCAATGGGGGAGACGACTTTGATGACGCCGTTTTCCATCGTGACTTCGATACCGAGGCCGCCGAATTCGCCGCGCGTCTGGACCTGCATGTCGCGGAAGCTTTTCGGGCTCATGTACGACGAGTGCGGGTCGAGGGAAGCGAGCATGCCGTTGATGGCTGCTTCGATGAGTTGGGTGTCGTCGGGCTTTTCGACGTAATCGGACCGCACGCGCTCGAGCACGTCGCCGAACAGGTCGAGCTGCTTATAGAGCTCGGAGTTGGGTGAAGGCGTCGCTGAATGAGCGCGCGTGAGATTGAACACGGTCGTCGCTCCGGCGAGCGCCGTCATTGTCATGAACGACCAGAACGCGATGTCTGTCTTGCGCATTATCCTTGCACCTTCTGATGACCGTCGACCCACCAAGGGTCGGGGTCGATGGGACGACCGTCTTTGCGAAATTCTACGTAGAGGACCGGGGAGTTGGATGTTTTACCTTGGGCGGCGGCCGTTCCGCTCATGGTACCGACGGGTTCTGCCGCGAGGACGAATTGTCCAGGCTGCACGTCGATTTGTGACAAGCCAGCTAATAGGACATGATAACCGCCACCGGCGTTGATAATCAAGAGCTGGCCGTAACTGCGGAATTCGCCGGCATACACGATCCAGCCGTCGCACGGCGACGTGATCTGGGCGTTCTGCCGGGTTTCGATGACGATGCCTTTGGATTGGCCGCCGTATTGGGTCTTGTCGCCGAAAGCGATTGCGCGGCGGCCTTGAGCCGGTTGCGGCAGGCGGGCACGGGCTTCGTGGAAAGGGATGGCGGGCTTCAAGCGGCCCGGATTGCCGCCGCCGAGCGTGAGGGACGCGGGGGCCAGCTCGACGACCGAAGGCTTGGGAGGTGCCGGCGGCATCAGCGCGGCGACTTTGTCTTGCGTCGCGGGTTTAGCCGGCAAGACCGAGACGACTGCCTGCGTGGCGTTTTGAGTGGAGGGCGGCTGCGTCGAGGGCGGCAGCGCGACTTGTGGCGTGTCGGCCATCTTGGCGCGGGTTTCGGCATCGTAAGCGCCGAGCGGGGTGGCGGCGGTGACGGCGCTGTCGAGCTTGGCGATCAGGTCGTTGAGATCAGTCACGTTTTTCGCCAGTTCGGCGGCGGTGGCACGGACCTGGGCCAGTTCGGCCTGGCGCTCGTTCAGGGTCTGCTTTTTGTTTTCGAGCAGGCCTTGCATGCGGGTGCGGGCGTCGGCGAGGTTTGCGGTATCGGTTTTCAGCGCATCGCGTTCGTTGCGGATGCTCGTGGTCACCTCGATCAGGTGGTTGAGCTTATTGGCGAGGGCCAGCGCGTCTTTGCGCAGCTCGGGGAAAGCCTGGGCGAGCAGCATGGCGCTGCGGACCATCTGCAAGGCGTCGGCGCGCTGGGTGTAAAGCACGGGCGGGGGATTGCGGCCCATGCGCTGGAGGGCGCCCATCAGCTTTGCGATGCGATCGGAGTTATTCTCCAGATCGGAGCGGAGAGCTTTCTCCAGGCCTTCTTGTTCAACCAACTTGGTTTCGCTGGCGGTCAGACGGCCTTCGGTCTTTTGGATCTGCGCGGCGGTTTCCTGAAGCTTCGCGTTGAGCTTCTCGCGCTCTTGCTTGATTTCGGCCAGATCGCCTTGAATGAATTTGGCGCGCTCCTTGGCGGCGTCCAACTCCTGGCGGCGCAGGCGTTCGATCAGGTCC
>JANLYB010000032.1:0-18358 GCA_031365425.1 Hyphomicrobiaceae bacterium | reverse complement strand
GACGCGGGACCAAGGTCGTCGTCGCATTCCCCGAGCGGATGGATTTGGCGGCGGAGTTTACTGGGCAGGCTGAGCCGGACGTCGCTGTGAGCACTGAGAGCGCGGTGCCAGGCGTTTATATCCCTGGGCTGAAGCCGACGGTGATGTGAGGGCCGGGCCGTTGAGTCCCACTCGGTATGGCAGCTGTCGGAGGTAGGCGGTTTGTTGTTGGCGCGGCAGGCTGGGGCTCACTGGTGACCCCGAGCAGACTTGGGCTAAAGGGCCGGACCAGCGAATGCGGGTTGCTCAGTCCACCAAGAGTAATCAGTCTTGCGCGAAAAAAACAACAGGGCAAATACCAACAGCAAAATTGCGCCGACCACGAGGGTGTATTGGATCGACTTGCCGACGACGTTCGAAATCTTCCGAAGATATAACAGCTTTGGCCATTCACTCTTGAGAGAACTAGGCCGTTCAAGGCTTGTGAGCGACACAGCACACCTCACACGCAATACAAAAACTCTTGTGTCAAATACGCACACAATTGAACCGAAGTCCACTTACGATCTCGCATCGGACAGTGTTGCCTTAGAGGCCAGCGAGCGCCTAGTCTAGTTAAGGAACGGGGATAACTGGTTACGCTGCGAGGGCCAAAGTCAATCTGCGACGCCGGTCTCGACGTTGAACCGACTCCAATCCACACGCATCGCTTTGAGAGTTTCCTGTCTTGAGATCACGGCACGCAGATTGTCCTCGATAACCGAAAGTTTCGGCAGCGCGAAGTATGGATCCGATGCCTCGGGCAGTTTTTCGATTATTCTCGAGAGACTGAGTTCGCTGCCTGTCCCCTCCCCGAACAGCTTGTCGTAGATGTCCGCCAGTGGCTCGCGTAGAGACAATAGCAGACGCGGACAGCCCGTAAGTATGTCGGTTGAGATGGTGTTCCAAGGCAGGAGTGCGAACATGCAATTCAGCCGATAGTGAATCTCGGCGTGGTCGGCACCCCTCTCAAGGTCTGCGCGGATACCATCGAAAAGCTCCGTCACCCTGAGCCCAAGCCCATAGAAACCCATCTCCAGGGCACTCGCAGTGCCGGTCGGTTCGCTGAAGGCTTCCCATCTCTTCTCGCGTAGGAAACGCTGGAAATGTCCAACAGCCGGGGCGCCGAACGCTGCCATGCCGACGAGGACGCCGCCGATGTTGTCGCTGGACGTGCCCTCGGCAAGGTCCATAAGCAAGGTCAGAAGCTTTGGATCCTGGGCCTTGACGGCCACTGCGGGCAGGAATTCTTGAAACAGAGTCTTACTTCCCAAGCTTCGGACTGTTTCGGAAATCTCGCATCGAATCCCATTGCATGGGAGATCGAGGAGTCCGAGGCAAGCTGCCCGAGATTCCGCATGCGCGGCCTCACGCGCGTACATCCACAGTGTCGACGTGGCGGGCTCGTAACCGAGGTAACCGATCGCCTGAAGTACATCCACCGAGCAACCGTCACGCAGACCATCGACGGTGACCATCGCTTCGAAAAGACGCCTTCCCGTCTCAGGACTGCCGTGAAGTTGCAGAATAGGTAAGGTCAAATGCATCGGGTTCGCCAGGAATACCGGCAACAGTGCGTCCGCGTCGTCCTGTGACCCAAAGCGCAGGACGATGTCACAGAGTACGTCTGCGGTGACACGCGCGCTCGACGCGTATTTGAGTACAGCGTCCCGTGCCAGGATCTCAAGGAGTGCTTTTGTTGCTCTGAGCACCTTGGCATCTCCTACATCGACAATTGCCGAAACATCTGGGCGCGCCTGCTTAATGAGATGTCGTGGAAACGGGTATTTGGTCCTGGGTTCAACAAGGTGAGCATCCTCTTCGATCGACGGTGAGCGGAAGACGTCGTAAAACCTATTGGGCGCATCAACCGGTTGCGCGGCTGTTATGTCTGCTGCCGGGAAATGCAGAAGTCATATCTGAAGTAGCTGGCGAAGGTCGAATTGGGTCAATTTCTTCCGGCCCCATCCCTCCGCGACTTTCCACTAGCCTATCCATGAGCCACCGATCCGCAAGCGCAACGTGAACTAGGCTGCCGCGGTCGAAAGTGGCCCCAAGTGGTGGATCCGTGTATTTGGCGAAATTTACGCGAGCGGCGTCGGACCGGACGTCCACTGAAGACCTTGGGTTGAAGCGCTGTCGATCCAATTCCGAGGGAGCGCCTGATTGCTCTGGTGACGTCCGCACCCGGCCATGGAGTTTGCGGGGTGAGGTGTGTTACGTGAAGGCATGACAAATTTGTTTGAAGCGGCTGGGCTGGACAAGGGGGCGCCGCGTCCGTTGGCGGACCGGTTGCGGCCCAAGAAGCTGGCGCAAGTCGTGGGGCAGGATCACCTTGTTGGGCCCGACGGGACGCTGACGCGGTTTTTGTCCAGCGGGCGGCTGCCGAGCCTCATTCTGTGGGGGCCGCCGGGGTGCGGGAAGACGACGGTTGCGCGGCTGATTGCGGACGAGAGCAAGCTCGAATTCGAGCAGCTGTCGGCGATCTTTTCGGGCGTGCAGGATCTGCGTAAGGCGTTCGAGCGCGCAAAGGCCAAGCGCGAGCAGGGCAAGGGGACGCTGCTGTTCGTCGACGAGATCCATCGCTTCAACAAAGCGCAGCAGGATAGCTTTCTGCCACACATGGAAGACGGGACGATCACGCTCGTCGGCGCGACGACGGAGAATCCAAGTTTTGAGCTGAACGCCGCCGTGCTGTCGCGGGCGACGGTGCTGGTATTCAACCGGATCGATGATGCGGCTCAGGAGGCGCTGCTCAAGCGGGCAGAAGCCGAGGAGGGGCGGGCGTTGCCACTGGAGCCGGATGCACGCGAGGCGCTGATCGCGATGGCGGACGGCGACGGGCGGGCGGTGATCAATCTGGCGGCGGACGTGTTTGGGGGCGTTGCGCCGGGCAGCAAGGCGGTAGACCGGGCAGGGCTCGTCAAGGTCGTGCAGCGGCGTGCGCCGCTTTACGACAAGTCGGGCGATGGGCATTACAACCTGATCAGCGCTCTGCATAAGTCGGTGCGCGGGTCGGACCCGGACGCGGCGCTGTATTATCTGTGCCGGATGCTGGATGCGGGCGAGGACCGGCTGTTCATTGCGCGGCGGCTGGTGCGGATGGCGGTCGAAGATATCGGGTTGGCCGATCCTGATGCGGTGCATCAGGCGCTGGCGGCGAAGGATACGTTCGATTTCCTGGGGTCGCCGGAGGCCGAGCTGGCACTGGCGCAGGCGACCGTGTATCTGGCGACCGCGCCGAAATCGAATGCTGTCTACGTGGCTTACAAGGCGGCGATGCGGGCGGCTAAACAGCATGGCAGTCTGCCGCCGCCCAAGCATATCCTCAATGCGCCGACGTCGCTGATGGAGGATCAGGGGTATGGCGACGGCTATCAGTATGACCACGACGCGCCGGACGGGTTTTCAGGCCAGAACTATTTCCCCGACGCGATGAAGCGGCCGCAGTTTTATGATCCGCCAGAGCGCGGTTTCGAACGCGAGATCAAGAAGCGGCTCGCGTACTGGGAGGGGTTGCGGAAGAAGCGGTAAAGGCCTCGAATATGCGGCGGTGGAACTTGGTACGCGAGCTTGTTAGGGTAGGGCTGAGCTTCATTGAGAGAGGGCGTCATGGTTCAATTCAAGGATCTTTGGCACAATCACCCGATCAATGAATCGGTGCAGACGCCCTGCATTGCGCCGCACGATCTGACGAACCTCGAAGGCGAGTTCATCCGGTCCGGGTTGCCGGTGTTTCATAACCAGTGCGCCATTCGCATGGGTGTCACGCTAAACCGTGCCGGAGTGCGGCCCGATCAGATTTCGGGTTGCTCGACGTGCGGTGTGCATCATCGCGACGAGATGCATTTTATCAACGCGTCGCAGCTGGCCCAGGCTTTTGCGCGGTCCACCATTGAGGGCGTCGGCAAAATCGAGAAGTTCTCTGGCGCCGATGCCAAGAATTTCTATCCCAAGATCTTCGGGCGGACCGGTGTGCTCTACATCAACGAATACTGGTATCGCCCGACTGATTCACCGGGGAATCCGACGGGCAATCACATGGATATTTGGAACGGGTACCGCTCGTCGGCCAAGTGGCTGATGGAGTGGTTTTCGTGGGCCGGGTACTATTCCAACTATGCCGGGGCCAAGGAGCTTTGGTTCTGGGAGATCAAGTGATGCGCTATCTGATCGCCATGGTGTTTGCCGTCATCGGCGCTGGTTTGATGATGATGTTTGTGTCGTCGGAGGTGGCGTCTACGATTGTCGCCGGAAGGCGGTTCGATAATCCCGACGACGTTGCCGATCTCCATGCGGCGGTGTTCATGGCGCTGAATGTAGCCGGATTGATCGTGGGGTGGACGTTGGGTTGGATGTTCAGTGGGATCGTGGTGCCGGCGGAAAAGGCGCCGGAGTAATCAGCAGAACTGCGAGGCACGGATCCACCAGGTGGGATAGGTTTGGCTGAGGGTGGCTGCGGCGGCGTGGGCGGCGTGCATGTCCGGGAAGATGCCGAAACAGGTGGGGCCGCCGCCGGAGAGTTGGGCCAATTCGCAGGATGGGCAGGCGGTGAGAGCGGCGAGGACGTCGTCGATGGCGGGGACGACGGTGCTGGCGGGTGCGAGCAAATCGTTGCCAGTCGCGCGCATGTGGGTAAGCAAGGCGGCGCGAGATGCAAACTGATTTGGTGAGACGTCGCCGGGGGTGGCCGCGAACGGGGGGGCGGCCAGCTTGCGGAAAACCTGTGCGGTCTTGTCGGCGGGGACTGGGGCTTGCGGATTGACGAGGACGGCTGTGAGTGCGGGTAGCGCCGCGATTGCGGTGAGGCGTTCGCCGATGCCGGTCATGCGTTGTGCGCGCGCGGCGAGGCAGACGGGGACGTCGGCGCCCAGGCTGGCTGCAATCCTGGTCCAATTGATGGCGGCGTCGGGGTTGGCGCGCTGGACGGCGCGGATGACGGCGGCGGCGTCGGCAGAGCCTCCACCGATGCCGGCGGCGATGGGTAGATTTTTTTCGAGATTGACGGTGCCGAGGGTCAGGTTTGGCGCGGCCTGCGCGATCCGGGCGAAGGCGACACTGATGAGGTTCTCACCGGCGATGGAGCCGCCGAAGGGGCCGGTGGTGGTGACGCGCTGATTTTGCCCGGGGGTAAGGGTGATGATGTCGGCAAGGTCGTGGGCGAAGACGACCAGGCTGTCGATTTCGTGGTAGCCGTCGGCGCGGCGGCCGACTACGCGCAGGGTCAGGTTGACCTTAGGGGGGGCGCGTTCGACGATGGGCTGCACGAAGGCTGACCCTTATTCGAGAGTCGGTTCTTTGGCGGCGGGTGCTTTCGGCGATGCTTGGGCGCGCTTGCGTGGTTCGATGGCGACTTGGCGGGCCTTTATAGGCGATGCCTTCGCTTGGGTTTTCGCCACCGGAAGACCCTTTTCGAGTTTCTCTTTGATCTTGTCGATGTCTTCGGGCTCGGGCTTCAAGCTTAGAGCCTGGTCCCATTGGAAGCGGGCTTCGGTCATGCGGCCCACGCGCCAGAGGGCGTCGCCGAGGTGATCGTTGAGTGTGGGATCATCCGGGCGCAATTCGACAGCGCGTTCGAGGTATTTCACCGATTCCTTGAAGTCGCCCATCTTGAAGTAGGCCCAGCCCAAGCTGTCGACGATGTAGCCGTCGTCGGGACGGAGAGAGACGGCCTTTTCGATCAGGCCGAGCCCCTGCGTCAGGTTCAAGCCCTGGTCGATCCAGGAATAGCCGAGGTAGTTCAGGACCAGCGGCTGGTCGGGATAGAGGGTGAGGGCCTTTTGCAGATCGGCTTCGGCGGCCGGCCAGTTTTTCAGGCGCTCAAGGCAGGTGCCGCGCGAGTAGAAATAAGCCCAGTGGCGCTTTTCGAGTTTGGGGATGAGGTTGATGGCCTTGGAATAGGCGCTGACGGCGTCCTCGTAGCGCTTGCGCGCGCGCATGATGTTGCCGATGGCTTCGAGCGGGCGAAGGTCTTTGGGTTCAGCCTTGGCAACCGATTGCAACAAGGCATTGGCCTCGTCGATCTTCTCGAGCGAATTGAAGTTGAATGCTTTGCGGATGTCGATGCTCGACTGCAGGGCGGTGCCGCGCGGGATGCGGTCGTAGGTGTCGTTGGCGGCCTGGAATTTCTTGAGGCTTTCATAGGTGTTTGAGAGAGCCGCAAGCGCGAAGGCGTGTTCGGGTTCGACGTAGAGCGCCAATTGGAGGTAGACGATGCCGAGGTTGACGCCGCCTTCGCCGGTCAGAGCTTCGCCCAGGCCGTAGAACACTTCGGCCATGCCGTCGGCGGTGGTTTTGACCAAAAGGCCGACCCGTTCGCCTGCTGCGATCCGGTCACGCAGGTCGCGGGCCAGGGGATGGCCGTCGCCTTGCTGGCGGTCGAGGTGTTCTTTGAGGATAGACTTAGCGAGCGTGGTGTCTCCGGCATTAGCTGCCGAATGGGAGTAGGCGAGCGCGGTGCGCAAAGTCTTGTTGTCTTGCTTGAAGACTTTTTCGAAGGCGCTGCGGGCTTCGTTGAAGCGGCCACCGATGTCGGCAATCAGGCCACGGTGGTAGTAGAGATAAAACTGCGCCCATTCGGCCTGTTTGGGCGTGTCGATGACGTCGAGCGCGCCCTGCAGGTCTCCGGCTGCGGTTTTGATCCAAGCACGGCCGATGGCGGCAGTGAGTTCGCCGATGGGGCCTTCGCCAGCAGCTTTCATGTGGGCGTCGGCGGCCGCGTAGTCCTGTTTCTTGAAAGCAGTCAGAGCAAGCAGGGTCTGGGCCATGCGATTGTTGGGCTGGTTGACCACGAGACGTTCGGCAAGAAGCTGGGCGAGGTCGAAATGGCCGCTTGCCAACTCCATCTGGAAGGTGTGCTCCAGCAGGATGTCGTCGTTGCGGTCGCGCTCAAGGGCTGCCTTGTAGAATTCGGCAGCGCGTTCGGGTTCATGCTCGGTGCGCGCGAAGCGGCCAGCGAGATAGCTGCCGACCAGGCTCGGCTGATCTTCAGTGCTGGCGACGGGTTTAGCAAGCAGCGCGGACGAAAACGACGCCCAGATCGCTACGATTCCGACAAAGGTCAGAATGCTCATCACGCCATTCCAGACGGCGCGGAGCACGCAGACGCGGCTGTTCGCGAGCTTGGATGGGCGATTGGTGAGGCCTGCTCGCATTCGATTTTGTTCCTTAACTCGACCAGCGACTGAGCGCTGGTCTAACCTAATCAAGCTAACACACTGGCGGACTTTGGCGAGTATGTGTCGATCATTTGTCCAGTATCGTTTCATCGAACGATTGCGAACCCCTAAACCTGCGCGGTTCAATGACTATCCAGCCTTATTTACAGGCTTTTATTAGGCCGCCAGCGTAAATGACCGATGGCCAGCCGGTTTAAGGCGCGACAGTTGGGAGCCGCATTCCGGTACGCTGCCAGCCTTCCGCGCGGATCTGCAGGGAGGTGTCACCTACAACACGCGAGGCGGCGCGCGAAGCTGCCGTCTCGTCACATGTTCTCGTAGTTGCAACCGTTCTGACCAAAAGATGGTCAGAACGGTTGAATCCGGCGCTCGCGCCGGCGGCTGTTTGCCGCTTGTCCTTTACATGCCGGCATAGTTGGGTCCGCCGCCGCCTTCGGGGCAGGTCCAGGTGATGTTTTCCGAGGGGTCTTTGATGTCGCAGGTTTTGCAATGGACGCAGTTCTGGGCGTTGATCTGGAACCGCGGTTTGCCATTGGCATCGGTCAGGATTTCATAGACGCCAGCCGGGCAATAGCGGGTGGCGGGCTCGGCGTAGTTGGGGAGGTTGACCTGCACCGGGATGGCCGGATCGGCGAGTTTGAGGTGAACGGGCTGTTCCTCCTCGTGGTTGGTGGCCGAGAAGGACACGTTGGTTAGCTTGTCGAAGGTTAGGACGCCGTCGGGCTTTGGATAGGCAATGGGCGTCGCGCGCGCCGCTTTTTTCAGCGTCTGGCTGTCGGGCTTGTTGTGTTTCAGGGTGTAGCCGAAGCCGACGCCTTTGATGAGCGTGTTGGCCCACATGTCCATGCCGCCAAGCGCGATGCCGAAGAAGGTGCCGAGCTTGGACCAGAGCGGTTTGACGTTGCGGACGGGTTTCAAATCGGCCGCGATAGGGCCGGTGCGGACTTCGGTTTCGTAGCTTTCCAGCACGTCGTGGGCGCGGCCAGACGACATGGCGGCTGCGACGGCGTCCGCTGCGGCGATGCCGGATAGGATGGCGTTATGGCTGCCTTTGATGCGGGGAACGTTGACCATTCCGGCAGCACAGCCGAGCAAAGCGCCGCCTGGGAAAGCGAGTTTAGGCAGGGATTGCCAGCCGCCTTCAGTAATGGCGCGCGCCCCGTAGGAGATGCGACGTCCGCCCGCGAAGACGGGGGCGATGGCAGGATGGGTCTTGAAGCGCTGGAACTCGTCGTAGGGCGAGAGATAGGGGTTTGAGTAGTTGAGGTGGAGCACGAAGCCTACGGCAACGAGGTTGTCGCCGTAGTGATAGAGGAACGAGCCCCCGCCGGTTTTCCAGTCGAGCGGCCAGCCGAACGAGTGCTGAACGAGGCCTTTCTTGTGGTTCTCAGGCTTGATCTGCCACAATTCCTTGAGGCCGATGCCGTACTTTTGGGGCTCGTGGCCCTTGGAGAGGTCGAATTTTTCGACGAGCTGTTTGGTCAACGAGCCGCGTGCGCCTTCGGCAAACAAGGTGTATTTGCCGCGCAGTTCCATGCCGCGCACAAAGCTGTCCTTGGGATGGCCTTCGCGGTCGAGGCCCATGTCGCCAGTTGCGACCCCCGCAACGGAGCCGTCATCGTTGTAGACAACTTCGCTGGCGGCAAAGCCTGGATAGATTTCGACGCCGAGTTCGGCTGCGTGTTCGCCCAGCCACTTGGTCAGTGCGCCGAGGCTGACGATGTAGTTGCCGTGATTGTTCATCAGCGGCGGCATGAGCCAGTTCGGCAAGGTCACGTCGCCCGAGTGGCCGAGATAAAGGAATTTGTCCTGCTTCACTTCGGTTTCGACGGGCGCGCCAAGCATCTTCCAGTCTGGGACGAGTTTGTTGAGGCCTACAGGATCAATGACGGCGCCGGAGAGGATGTGCGCGCCGACTTCGGCTCCTTTTTCCAGGACAACGACGGAAATTTCGTTCCCGCTTTCGATGGCGATCTGTTTCAAACGGATGGCGGCGGCAAGGCCCGAAGGGCCTGCGCCGACGATGACGACATCAAAGTCCATCGCTTCGCGCGGCGGCAAGGGGGCTCCGTTTCGTGCCATGGTGTGGGTCCTATCGGATGTTTGGCGGGCGGGCGTACGTCTTTGAAGGAATACGGCAGTTAGGTCGCGTGTATTCAAACCGTCAAGCGGGTTAAGGCTGCCCAAAGCGATAAGTGGTGGCATCTCGCAAATGGCATTTTTTGGTTTGCGCGTCGTGAGCGAGCACGCAAGCGTGACGCCGCGCACGATTCGTAATTCCATGCTGCCCTTTCGGGAGGCGGCAGCTATGCTGGTTTAGATGAACGACGTGCACAACAATCCGCAGCGGCTTGCTGCTCTGCTTGCGTGGTATCGCGAGATGGGGGTGAGCGCTGTGCTCGACGAGATGCCGGTTGATTGGCGGGCCCGGGGCGACGTCGCGCCGGGAGCAGGCTTTGAGATACCGGATGCTCCCACGCGGTTAGCGCCGGCTGGCCATCAGACTGCAGGGCCGGTTCAGCCACCAATGGGGGGGGCTGCTGGCGGATCGAGGCCGCCGGCCGGGACGCGGCCTGCACTATCGGTTCGTCCGCCTGTCAACGTCCGGTCATTCGATGGGGCGGGCGGCGTTGCATCGCCTGGAGCTGGCGCTGCGCGGATGAAAGTCGAGGCGGCGACGCTTACCGAACTTGCTGCGGCGCTAGAAGCGTTCGAGGGGTGCGCACTCAAGACGACGGCCAAGAATCTTTGCCTGTTCCGGGGCGCGGAAAAGGCGCGGGTGATGTTGATCGGGGAAGCGCCAGGGCGGGAGGAAGATCTTGAAGGCAAACCGTTTGCCGGGCCGCCGGGCGAGTTGCTCGATAGAATGCTGGCGGCGATCTCGCTGGGCGAAGCGGATGTCCATCTGACCAACCTGGTTTACTGGCGTCCGCCGGGAAATCGCAAACCGACGGTGCAGGAGGTTGCTGCGTGTGCGCCGTTTCTCTCCCGTCAGATCGAACTCGTCGCGCCCGATGTTATCGTGGTTTTGGGCGATGCGGCGGCCCGTCAGATGTTTTCAACCAGCGATGGGATCATGAAGGTGCGGGGCAAGTGGCGGGAGATCGACGTGGCGGGGTGTAAAATCAAAGCAATCGCAACCCTCGATCCGGCTTATGTCCTGCGGGTGCCGGCATCGAAACGGCAAGTTTGGAAGGACCTGCTCTTGCTTGCGCAGAGCCTGACCTGAAGGAGGGCTCTTTGCTGTGCGCCCTCTTTTGCTGCGGCGTGAAAGACTTTTTTTAGCATCAATGCCAACAATCGTTCCCAATTAACTCCTGAACAATGAGCGGACGTGTACGTTGCGACCGGTCGTCATTCGTTGAGCGAAAGTTATCCCCGTGCGTGCAGGCGTTGTGTACATGAGACCCAAGCAGGTCGTTTTTGTCCGCTCCATCGGGCCTTATGGAATATCGTCCAGAACTGCCTGGAAGGGTATGTTTGCGTGGATTGCACGGCAGAACATCCGCCAACAGATCGACTGCGGGTATGGGTTGGCGCACGATTTTCCTGGGTCGACGCCGGCGGAAGACTGCCGCTACGACGCTTGCATTGCATTGCCGGAAGGGTTCGTGTCGCCCCGCGATGATATGCTGCCGGTTCAAACGTTGCCGGGCGGTGCATTTGCACGGATGCGTCACGTCGGTTCGTATCAGACGGTCAGGTCGTCAGTTGCGCTGGTTCGTGACCGGTGGCTCGCCAAGCAATCGAATTTGCTCGCCGACCGGCGGCGGCCGTTGCTGACGGTCTATTTCGACAATCCAGTCGAATATTCCAATGAGTCTCTGCGTTGCGACGTTTGTATCCCCGTGCGGACCTCTCATGAAGATGCGTTCAAGCGGACGAAGTTCACTGAGGCTAAGGTGGCTTAGTTCGTTTCAAACGTATTGACCCCAAGGAGGTTAATACCGTTGAGTCCGGCGCTCACGCTGGCGCCTCCTTGGCGCATCGGCCATCAAGGGCTGGCCGCTCAAGTGGAAATTTCGCTCGCGTCTCAATTGATCCGGCCTTAAATCACAGTCAGCATTTTGCCAGGATCGTCAGATGCCGAAGATGGATGAAACGCGCCCGTTTTTGCCGGTGAGAATTGCGGTTTTGACAGTGTCGGACACGCGCAAACCGGCCGATGACAAGTCGGGTGACACGCTTGCTACGATGATCGGCGAGGCGGGACATGTGGTCGCCGACCGGGCCATCGTGCGCGATGATGTGGATGCGATCCAGGCGCGCGTGACGGCTTGGATCGATGATGCGTCGATTGACGTTGTGATTTCCACGGGCGGGACGGGGTTTACCGGACGGGACGTGACGCCGGAGGCGATCACGCCGCTGTTTGAAAAAGCGATCGAGGGTTTTGCGATCATCTTCCACATGCAGTCGTATCAGAAGATCGAGACATCCACGATTCAGTCACGGGCGTGTGCGGGGCTCGCGCGCGGGACCTATATTTTCTGTCTGCCCGGGTCTCCCGGAGCGTGCCGCGATGCTTGGAACGGCATTCTCAAATGGCAATTCGACAACCGTCACCGGCCGTGCAATTTCGTGGAAATCATGCCGCGATTGGAAGAGCACCGCAAACCTTCTTGAGCGCCGTCCAGGGCCTCCATCAGCTCGCGTTCGGCGCGTTCTTGGAGCGACAACGTGCGCTTGGCGGCTGTCGTCCTTTTGGGCTTGGGTTTGTGTGGCAAACGCGGAAGATGGCTCAGTCTACGCTTGATCACTCGTCACCTCGGTCGCCAATTTGAAACGAACTCTGCTCAATCGGCGACAACGCCATGGACCGCCAACTATTCCACCCTTTTTGCCAAAGCGTTAACTATTTTTCCATGGGGCCGACGGCATTATTCTGCCGCCGGATCGCTTTTGCGCCGTATTTTCATCAAGCGACAGGTACGAACGTATAGCCATTGCCGTCTTTGACCATGCGGCCAGCGCCCGGCATGCCGAAATGGTAGCCGGTGATGAGGGCGTTGTCGGCGACGGCGCGGTCGAAGAGGCGGCGGCGGGTTGCTTCAGCCAAGACCGGGTCACTGTCGAACTGGACATGCCAGCCAGGGTTTTTCACGAAAAGCGCCGGGATGTTTGCGGTGTCGGAGAGCACCATGAGCTGGTCCTTGCCGGAGCCCATCACATAGGCGGTGTGGCCCGGCGTGTGGCCGAATGCGGAGATAGCCGTGATGCCGGGCGCAACTTCCCGGTCAGCTTCGGCGATGGTGACGTTTTTCCAAACAGCGAGCGTTGCCTGGATGCGTTTGGCGAGGCCGTGAGCGCCTTCTGGAAGCTTGGCGAACACGCCGGCATCGCCCCAGAACGCCATTTCGGCGGCCGGGACGATGATTTGGGCGTTGGGGTAGGTTTGCGCGTTGGTTTCTTTAGCCATCAGGCCGAAGATGTGGTCGGGATGGAAGTGGGTCATGATGATGGTGTCGATTTGGGCCGGGTCAATGCCGGCGGCTGCCATATTGGCGGCCATCAGGCCTGCTGTGGGGGCGAGCTGGGCACCAGTTCCGCTATCGAACATCACTGTTTTGCCGCCGATCTTCACGACCGTCACGGTGAAAGGTATGCGCACGGCGTCGTCGGCCTGGCCGCTGGCGCGGAGGGCTTGCTTGGTGTCATCGATCGACGCGTTCTTGATGAAGCCCGCATCGTGAGGTTTCACGTTGACGCCGTCGTAAATCGTGGTGACTTCGATGTCGCCGGCTTTGAATTTATGGAAGCCTTTGGGAGGGGCAGCATCCTGAGCGAAGGCGTTCGACATAAACGAGATTGGCTTGTTCAGGCCGAAAACGGCGGCGGCGGTTGCGGCGGAGATGACGACGGAACGGCGGCTGATGTCGGACATGGGGATGTTCCCGAATTGAAGGCTCAGATTGACGCGCTCAAATGGCTAGTCTCAGACGCCAGTAGCCTGTTTGGGCGGCGGTCCGAGCAGGGACGCGATGCGCTCCATAGGGACATGGAGCGCGTAGAGTCCGAGGCAGCCGTAATAGCGCAACGCGCGCGAGGTGTAACCCTGCTCGCGATAGCGATTTGCGCTGCTGACGGCGGTGGTTCTGAAGGTCAGCAGGCGGCAGCGGCCGACGCGGCGGGAGAGATCGACATCTTCGAGCAATGGATATGGCTTGAAGCCTCCGACTTCGGCGTAAAGCGTGCGCGGGATGAGCAGGCCCTGTTCGGCGTGGGAAAGCCCCAGGAGCGCTGCGCTCCAGCGGGCAAGGCATTCGGTTGCTCGGGGCTCGATGCCGGTATCGTCCAGGGCGAAGCGAAAAACGGCTGCCGCAGGCGAGCGGTCGCCGCCTTCTATCTTGCCAATCAGGTGGTCGGCTTCCCGCTCCCAGCCGGGGTCGAGAGCGCAATCTGGATCGATGAACAGAAGCCAGGGAAAACGCGCAAGCTGTGCGCCGACGGTCAACCGGTTGGCGCGAAGCGGACCACCCGAGATCGTGACCGCACCATAGCCGTCGGCGATTTTCAGGGTGGTATCGGTCGAGCCGCCGTCGACGATCAACACTTCACGTACGAGCCCCTGAACGGCAGCCGGAATCAGGCTTTCGAGCGTACCCGGCAGCGTCGTCGCAGCGTTCAGTGTGGGAATGATGACGGAGATCATAAAAACTGTGTGGCACGAGCGGGGCTCATGCGGCAAGCGCGAGAGGGTGCGATATGATTGCGCTGTTGGTTGCCCCGCACGCGTTTGGAATGAGGTTTGAGCTGCGACGGCCATTTTGGTGGTGATCCTCGCACTGGGGGCAATCATCGGCGCACAATATTTTTCCTTTTATGATCTTTTAATGTTCTTTTAAAGTTCTTTTTGATGCGTTAATTCGAACGCATAGGATTGATCAGGAGCACGTCATGGCTGGGGAGGTGGTTGATCACGAGCGCCGCCGGGGGCGAGGAGCTTTGACGAATGCTTCCGGTCGTTTCAACCGGGAGGTGCGCGAGGCCATCGACGACGGGTGGGATAACCTTGCGACGCTAGATGCTTTCAAGACGCAGGTGCAGGATGAAACCGCCCGCGCGATCATCACGACGAATGATAGCCCGGATATTTCGTTCGATCAGTCGATTAATCCATACCGGGGGTGCGAGCACGGGTGCACGTACTGTTATGCACGGCCAACGCATGCCTATCTGGGCCATTCGCCGGGGCTCGATTTTGAAACCAAGCTTTACGCCAAAGTAAATGCGGCGGAGGTGCTGGAGCGGACACTTGCGCATCCGCGTTATGAGGTGAAGACAATAGCGCTGGGGTCGAATACCGATCCGTATCAGCCGATCGAACGGGAACGGAAGATTACGCGGGCGATCCTGGAAGTGCTGTCGCGGGCCAATCATCCGGTTGGAATCGTGACTAAGTCCGCGCTGGTGGTGCGCGATCTTGATATTCTGGGGCCGATGGCGGAGCGCGGGCTGGTCAAGGTGGCGTTGTCCGTGACGACGCTCGACCGGAAGATTGCTCGGGCGATGGAGCCAAGGGCTGCGACGCCGATGCGCCGGCTAGAGGCCGTGCGGCAGTTGAGCGAGGCAGGGGTGCCAGCGGCGGTGATGGTGGCGCCGATCGTGCCGGGGCTGACCGACCCCGAGATCGAGCGGATTTTGGCTGCAGCGAAGGACGCGGGGGCGACGCAGGCCGGATACGTGATGCTTCGATTGCCGCTGGAATTGAAGGCCTTGTTCAGGGAGTGGCTGGCGTCGGCGTTTCCTGATCGGGCCGACCGCGTGATCGCTCTGCTGCAGTCGATGCATGGCGGGCAGGATTACGTGGCGGCGTTTGGTCACCGGCAGAAGGGGAGCGGGCCGTACGCCGAGCAGATTGGCCAGCGTTTCCGGCTCGCCTTACGCAGGTTAGGGCTTGATCAGCGGCGGGAGGCATTGCGGACGGATTTGTTCGAAAGGCCGGTCCTGCCGGGGATGCAGTATCAGATGTTGTGATGGATGGCCGATATCAGGGAGGCGAGGGAAGCGATGAAAGCTGCAGGCGTGTGACCGGGCGGCGACAGGCAGGTAACGAGGTTTGACGAATTGCTGCGGCTTGGCGATGCTGCGCCATGATGGGCAGCGATTCGCAAGTTGATGACTTAATCGAGGGTCCCTCGTTTGAAGTCGAGGCGGCAGAGATGGCGCTGGGGCGCGGGCCCGTCGCCGGTGTTGACGAGGCGGGGCGCGGGCCTTGGGCTGGGCCGGTTGTTGCGGCGGCGGTCATTCTCGATCCGCACGCCATCCCGTTGGGGCTCGACGACAGCAAGGCCATGGATGCGGCTTGCCGGGAGCGCGCGTTCGCTGCGATCATGGCGACTGCGCGGGTCGGGGTCGGGGTTGGATGTGTGAAGCGGATCGATCGCGACAACATCTTGCAGGCGACGATGTTTGCGATGGCGGAGGCGGTGGCAGGGCTGGGGAGCGCACCGGGGCTGGTTTTGGTCGATGGCAACCGGCTGCCGAAGACGCTGCCGTGTGCGGCGCGGGCGATCATCAGGGGGGATGCGCGGTGTCTTTCGATTGCGGCCGCGTCGATCATTGCCAAGGTGACGCGGGACCGGATGATGGTGGCGCTGACGGAGGAGTTTCCCGGATATGGGTTTGAGCGGCACAAGGGGTATGGCGTTCCGGAGCACAGGATTGCGTTGGCCAAGTTGGGGGTGACGCCGCATCACAGGCGGTCGTTCAAGCCCGTTCAGTTGGCATTGAATTTGGTGCCAGCCGAGGTTCAGGGTGATGCGTTGCGCGAGGGTGATGGCTTATTCGTGGACGCGGGGTAATACCAGCCCGCAGATGATCTCTTCGAGGAAAGGCTGGGCGAGGAAACGCCGGGGGCGCGGCTGCGTGAGCACGCAAGCGTGACGCGGCGTCGAGCTAATAGATCGCCTTTCGGTGGCCCCACCCAATGGGCGGATACCGATCCCGGTCCTGCAAAAAATTTGGACTTGATTTTTGGCGGCGTCGGGCCGGTTGGTCTTGAATTGCTAAAGCGCGGGGAAACATTAATCGGGGAACGCTTTTTTCAATAAATATAGATGCTTGGATCCCGGTCTTCGCCGGAATCACGTATTTGCGGGGCGAGCGCGTTAATCTCTATGTTATCTTTTTGTTCGTCTTTTGTGTGACTCAATGTTGGGCGCTATGGGGGCTTATGAGGCGGCGTTAATGACGTCTTAACCTTGGTGACCGACGGTACTCGACATTGGGCGAACGTGGTTGCACGTGGCCGCCCTTTTGCGGATGCTGGATCGTTCGCGTGTTGTGTTGCTGGAAAGAGTTTGTGCCCATGGCTTCCCGGGTTGTGCCTGTTCGTGCCGCGTCTCGTGTTCTTAGTAAGAAATCCGTTCGCAGCGCATTTGGGCTCGAGGCTGGAACGCTTCAGACAAACCAGGTGATCCTGGGCGAATGCGTCGCCGAACTTGCGCGTCTGCCGGACCGAAGCGTCGATCTCGTGTTCGCCGATCCGCCGTACAATCTGCAGCTCGATGGCGCTCTGCTGCGTCCCAACAATACGACGGTGGCCGGTGTTGACGACGCTTGGGATAAATTTTCCAGCTTTGCGGAATACGATGCGTTTTCGAGAGCTTGGCTGACTGAATGCCGGCGCATTTTGAAGCCGGATGGTGCGATCTGGGTGATCGGCAGCTATCACAATATTTTCCGGCTGGGCGTCGCGCTGCAGGACCTCGGGTTCTGGGTGCAGAACGACGTGATCTGGCGCAAGGTCAACCCGATGCCGAATTTCCGCGGCAAGCGGTTTACGAATGCGCATGAGACGCTGATTTGGGCGACGCGGGATGCCAAGTCGCGAAACACGTTCAACTACGATTGCCTGAAGGCCGGCAACGACGATCTGCAGATGCGATCGGACTGGCTGTTTCCGATCTGCTCGGGGCCGGAGCGGCTGAAGGATGACGGCGGGCGCAAGGCGCATCCGACGCAGAAACCGGAGGCGCTGCTTCATCGGGTGCTGTTAGCGACGACAAACGTGGGCGACGTGGTGCTCGACCCATTCTTCGGGACAGGGACGACGGGTGCGGTCGCCAAGCGTTTGGGGCGGCAGTATATCGGCATCGAGCGCGATCCAGATTACGCCAAGGCTGCCACCGAGCGGATCGAGAAGGTTTGTGCGATGGGGACGGATGCCACGGATACGGTGCGCTCGAAGCGTGCCGAGCCGCGGGTGCCGTTTGGGGCCATCATCGAGCTTGGCATTTTGGAGGCTGGGAGCGCGCTTTATGATCCGCGCCGGGAAATCCGGGCGGTGGTGCGGGCGGACGGGTCGCTGGCGCACAAGGGCAATCAGGCGTCGATCCACCGGCTGGGTGCGCTGGTGCAGGGCAAGGCTGCCTGCAATGGCTGGACGTTCTGGCATTTCGAGAGCGGCGGGAAGCTAAAGCCGATCGACGATTTACGCGAGGAAGCCAAACGCCAACTTGGCCTCTTGCCGATTGCGTTCTCCACCGCCATTTAAGCGCCGAAGCCAGTCTCGTCAGGCTTCGTCCCTTTTTGGCCCGATTGCGTCTATAGCGAGCGGGTCGTGTTCAGCTTGGAGAGATCTGCATGATCCGAAATCACACCGCATTCGCGATTGCGGCCTTAGCCTTCGCCGCCGTTGCTGGGTCTGCTGTGGCGGCGCCGGTCACATTCATTGAGAAACAGCAGGCCGGCGAATGGCTTGCTCATCGCCTCGTCGGCACCAAGGTGTTGAATTCGCAGGCCGAAGAGATCGGCGATGTGAAGGACGTTGTGATCGATAAGAACGGCGCGGTCGCGGCTGTTGTGATCGGCGTTGGCGGATTCCTCGGGATCCCTGAGAAGCTGGTCGCCGTGCCGTTGAGCGCCATTCATGTCGGCGATGTCGTGCAGTCGAGCCGCGTTGTTGTGCTCGATACGACGAAGGATGCTTTGAAGGCGGCACCCACTTATTCCGCGACCGATCCGGCTATGCCGGACCGCGTTAAGCAGAAGGCGTCCGACTGGATGGCGGCTGCGAAGACGAAGGTGATGGAACTCAGCAAGACTGCTGCCGAAAAAGCCAAGCAGATGACGGCGCCCAAGGACGGCGCTGCTCCGGCACCGGCACCCAGCAAGCCGTGATGGAACGATGATAGACAGCCGGCCGGACAACTTCGTTT
>JANLYB010000025.1:0-5016 GCA_031365425.1 Hyphomicrobiaceae bacterium | reverse complement strand
GATCCTGAAAGGGTCACCGAACCTGTTCTGCGACGAGACGCGCTGCCCGGTGCTCGATCCGGGACGCGGCAAGACCAAGACCGGCTACCTCTGGGCCATCGCCCGCGATGATCGACCGTGGGGCGGCAGCGATCCTCCCGCCGTTGCCTACACGTACGCGCCCGGACGAGGCGGCGAACACGCCCGCGCATTGCTAGCGGGCTTCAGCGGCACGCTGCAGGTCGACGGTTATGCCGGTTACAACGGGCTCGCCGACGCAAACCGTCCTGGCGGCGGGGTCACGCTCGCCTTCTGTTGGAGCCACTTCCGCCGCCAGTTCTACGACATCGCCAAAGGCGGTAATGCGCCAATCGCCAGCGAGGCGCTCGACAGACTCGGTGCGCTGTACGGCATCGAAACCGGGATCCGTGGCCGCTCTGCCGCCGACCGCCGCGTTGTGCGGCAGGCGCAATCCTTGCCCCTCGTCGACGAACTGAAGACGTGGCTTGGCCAGCAACTCGCAAAAGTTCCGCGCGGGGCGCCAATCGCCGAGGCGATCCGTTACGGCGTGAACCACTGGGACGGCCTCTGCCGCTTCCTTGACGACGGCCGCATCGAAATAGACAGCAACACGGTCGAGCGGTCGATCAGGCCCATCGCACTCAGTCGTAAGAATGCACTCTTCGTCGGCAGCGACGAAGGCGGCGCCAACTGGGCGATCATCGCCTCGCTCATCGAGACGTGTAAGTTGAACGGCGTGAACCCGCATGCGTGGCTCGCCGACACGTTGACCAAGCTCGTCAACCGGTGGCCGGCGTCCCGCATCGACGACCTGATGCCGTGGACCTACGCCAAGATCCCCGCCTGAACCGTCAACGTGTGAGCGGTGCAGCGCTTACGGAAGATCGCGAGATTGAAGACGAGCATGTAGCGGGCGTAGCGCAGCAACGCTTCATGACGGCGGACGGCCGTTGTCGTGTGCGTGATATCAACGGTGGCGATTTGCATGTGTCACTCACAACATCGGTTTGATGGTGCCAGTATGATGCAACGTGGCTCGGCCCGTGACTGTCCCGTTTGTAACTACCGGCTCATATTGTAGGCGGCGAGGGCTGCCATGTTGACGAGGTCGGTGTCCTTCGCGCCGAGCTGGCAGATCTGGACGGAGTGTTCCAGGCCGACGAGGATGGGGCCGATGACGGTCGCGCCGCCGCCGAGTTCTTTCAGCATCTTGGTGGAGATCGAGGCGGCGTGGAAGGCCGGCATGACCAGCACGTTGGCGGTGTCGCTGAGGCGGCAGAACGGGTAGATTTTCATCAGGTCTTTGTTGAGGGCGACGTCGGCGGCCATGTCGCCGTCGTACTCGAAGTCGACGTGCGATTCATCCAGGATGCGGACGGCTTCGCGGACCTGCTCGGAGCGCTCGCCGCGCGGCTGGCCGAAGGTTGAGTACGCAAGGAGCGCGACGCGGGGCTCGATGCCGAGTTTGCGGGCAGCGTAAGCGGCCTCGATGGCGATTTTTGCCATCTCAACGCCGCTGGGGATGTCGTGAATGGAGGTGTCGGCGATGAGGACGGCGCGGCCACGGCTCAGGACCAGCGAGACGCCGATAACGGTGTGGCCGGGTTTGGGATCCATGACGCGCTGGACGTCTTTGTAGACGCTGGTCCAGTTGCGGGTCGCGCCGGAAACCATTGCGTCGGCATAGCCGTGGACGACCATGAGGCTTGCAAAGATGTTGCGTTCGTTGGTGACGAGACGCCAGCAGTCGCGGCGCAGGTAGCCGCGCCGCTGCAGGCGGGCGTAGAGGTAGTCGGTGAATTCCTCGACGTGGGGTGACGAGCGGGTGTCGAGTAGTTCGTATTCGGAGCGGAGCGCCACGCCGAGGTTGGCAAAGGTTTCGCGGACTTTGGCTTGCGTGCCGACGAGCATGGGCTGGCCGAAGCCTTGCGTGTAGTAGGTGTGGGCGGCGCGGGCGACAGCTGGATCTTCGCCTTCGGCGAAGATCATGCGCTTGGGCTCGCCGCGGACCTTTTCAAACGTTGATTGCAGCCAGCCGGCAACGGGATCGAGGCGGCCTTTGAGGCGGGCAACGTAGGCGTCCATATCCACGAGGGGTTTGCGGGCGACGCCTGAGTCCATGGCGGCGCGGGCGACGGCGGGCGGGATGTGGGTCAGTAGACGCGGGTCGAAGGGGGCCG
Organism: Hyphomicrobiaceae bacterium; assembly: GCA_031365425.1. Classification (GTDB taxonomy): domain Bacteria; phylum Pseudomonadota; class Alphaproteobacteria; order Rhizobiales; family Hyphomicrobiaceae; genus JANXVY01. The sequence continues at coordinate 2,836 of JANLYB010000025.1, read as the reverse complement.
GGATGATGTAGCCGGGGCCGAAGGTCGGGCGGCGGCCGTGGAAAGCGGCTGATACCTGATCGGGGACTTCCTGACGGGCAAGGTCTGCCAGGGCTTCGGCGGCGGCGATCTTCATTGCTTCGTTGATCGTCGAGGCTTGGACGTCGAGCGCGCCACGGAAGATGAAGGGGAAGCAGAGGACGTTGTTGATTTGATTGGGATAATCTGATCGGCCGGTGGCCATGACGGCATCGTCGCGGACGCTTGCGACTTCTTCGGGGGTGATTTCTGGGTCGGGGTTGGCCATCGCGAAGATGAGCGGTTTCGCGGCCATGCTGGCGACCATGTCCTTAGACACGACACCGGCAGCCGAAAGGCCAAGGAAGATGTCTGCGCCAACCATGATTTCTTCCAAGGTGCGCATCTTGGTCTTCTTGGCATAGGGCTCTTTGTAGATATCCATCAGTTCGGTGCGGCCTTTGTAGACCACCCCCTTGATGTCTGCGATCGTGATGTTTTCACGCTTCATGCCGATGGAAACGAGCAGGTTGAGACAGGCGAGGGCTGCAGCACCGGCTCCGCAACAGACGAGTTTTACAGTGGCGATTTCCTTGCCAACGACGCGCAGGCCATTGAGGATGCCGGCGGCGACGCAGATGGCGGTGCCGTGCTGGTCGTCATGGAACACGGGGATGTCGAGCAGTTCCTTCAAACGCTCTTCGATGACGAAGCAGTCGGGGGACTTGATGTCTTCAAGGTTGATGCCGCCGAACGAGGGGCCCAGATAGCGAACGCAATTGATGAAGGCTTCGGGATCTTCGGTCGAGACGAGCACGTCGATGCCGTCGATGTCGGCGAAACGTTTGAAGAGTGCGCCTTTGCCTTCCATCACAGGTTTGGAGGCGAGTGCGCCGAGGTTGCCCATGCCGAGGATGGCGGTGCCGTTGGAGATGACGGCGACGAGGTTGCCCTTGTTGGTGTAATCGTAGGCGGTGGCTGGATTTTCCGCGATGGCCCTGACCGGTTCGGCAACGCCAGGGGAGTAGGCGAGCGACAGATCGCGCTGGGTGGCCAGGGGCTTCGTGGTTGTGATCTCGAGCTTGCCGGGTTTGCCTTGCGAATGGAATTGAAGCGCTTCCTGCGCGGTGAACTTGGCTTCGGCAAATTTCGATTGCTTTGGTTTCGTCACGGGGCATCCAGCGAGTTGTGATCGGGTGAGGGCGAAAGGGCGGGACGATAAGCTGGTCAGTTGCAAGACACAACAGTGCTTGCGGCGTCCCATCGGAGTACTTAACGGCTTTGGCCCTGACCGGGTCTCAAGCGGCGGCGATGCGGTCTGGTTCGTGGCGGACTGCGAGAGTGACGACGGCGGCGAGGCCTCCGAGCGAGCTGCGACTGACGTCGAGGCGGCCATTGTAGATGCCAACGAGATCGCTGGTGATGGCGAGACCGAGGCCGGTGCCGGGCACGGAGGTATCGGCGCGTTCGCCCCGTTGCAGAATGCGGTCTACTTCAGTTGTGGCGACACCGGGGCCGTCGTCCTCAACCGTGAAGATGGCATTGCCGCTCGTGATGCGGCTGTGGATTTTGATCTTGGTGCGTGCCCATTTCTGGGCGTTGTCGATGAGGTTGCCCATCAGTTCGTTAAAGTCGGCCTGGTCGATACCGAGCATAAGAGGAGACGTCAGCGCCATTTCCCACCGCAATTGCTGGCCCTTGGGAAGGATGCTGATGGCGCCGACGAGGTGCATGATCGCGACGGTAGTGTCGATGCGCTGGTGGTGCGTCGCGCTGGGGCCTCTGGCTCGTGAGCGCGCCATTTCGCGTTCGACGTGACGGCGCATGGACTCAAGCTGGCTGTCGATCTGATTGGCAAGATCGAGGTCGCCACGGCGGCGCAGGATGCGGCTTTGAGCGGCCATGACGGCGAGTGGCGTTTTCAGGCCGTGGGCGAGGTTACTGGCTCGGGTGCGGGCGGCTTCCAGGGCTGCATCTTGAGCGTCAAGCAGGGCGTTGGTTTCGATGACGAGGGGCATCACTTCGGTGGGAAAGGAGCCTTCCAGCCGGCGGATGTCGCCGTTGCGGACGCGCGCGAGGCGGGCGTGGATGTCCTTCAGCGGTTTCAGGCCGATGATGACGTGGGCGGAGGCGGCCAGCAGGAGAAGGCACGCGAGGCCAATGAGGCCGACGAGAAGGTCGCTTGAAAAGCGGCGCTTGGCGATTTCAATTTCGGCGTAGTCGACGGCAGCGATGATCGTTAACGGCGTTGCGTCGGTGCCAGGGAGCTTGACGATGCGGGTCATGCCGAACAGATTTTGTTCGTCGGGGCCTTTGAGGCGGATGAAGCTCTGTTCAGCGGCCGGCTTGACGTTAGAATCGAGCTTCAAGCTGGTATCCCACAGCGAGGGTGAGCGGAGGATCGTTTGATTTTCGAGCGAAACCTGCCAGTACCGTCCGCTGAAGGCGACGGCAAAAAGGGGGTCGGTCGGGGCGGTTGCCAGTGAAACGGCGCCGTTGCTATCGCGCTGCAGGGCTTGTGCGAGAAGGCTCAGATCGAGCGTCAGTTCCGACAGCGTACGGCGGGTGATGGAGCGTTCGAAAAGGGTCTGGAGACCGAGAGAGGCGGCTTCGAGCGTGATGACCAGAAAAACCGCCCAGACTGCTATCAGCCGGACGCTGAGCGAGCCGCGTTCCATCAAGACGTGTCTCGCAAACTGTAGCCGTGGCCGCGGCGGGTCTCGATGTGTTCAAAGCCAAGTTTCCGGCGCAGGCGGGCAACCATTGCTTCGACGGCGTTGTCCACCCGGCCATCGTCGCTGGCGTAGATGTGGTCTTTCAGTTCTTCGCGTGAAACAAC
>JANLYB010000367.1:0-13538 GCA_031365425.1 Hyphomicrobiaceae bacterium | reverse complement strand
TATACGCGCACGGTCCATTCCGACAAATCTGGGCAAAGCATCTTGGAAAACTGGACCCTCCACGGCGGCGGTCACGCATGGTCCGGAGGCAGCACTGCTGGCTCTTACACCGATCCCAACGGCCCGGACGCCAGCCGTGAGATGGTCCGCTTCTTCCTCCAGCATACCCGGTCTTAGGAGAGGCTGGGGAGAGGCTGGGTCTTCAGCCGGGTTGATCGGCAATGACCGGTAACTTGGAAACGGCGCTCGATGGGATGGACAATCTGATCCCGTCTTTTGCACGTCCGAACGTGCCGGCCCGCATCACGACGATCTTGCCAGCCGCTCCTTCGACCGCATCGAGCTTTACGTGGATTTCCTTCACCCAACCGTCCGGCTCGACGGCGACCTTGGAGATCCGCCCCACGTTGCGGTCGTCGGACCCGATCACAATTGCGCCGACATCCAACTGGACCGGCGTTGAGTCAGGCTCTTTCTTTGGCTTGGCCTCGGATGCAGGTTTGGGCGCTGTTGGCTTGGGGAGCATGCCGGGAGGTTCGATGATCTCACCCGGCCCCGTCTTCGGATTGGGGTAGGCCTTTTCAGGCGCCTGCGCGATCGCAATGCCGCTCATGACCAGCAATAGAATGCTCAACATCGCTATCGGCTTAAATGTTTGCACGTCGATGTCTCCTCTGATCGCCTGATCGGGCATTCTTCAGAAATCGTCACCGCTCCATTTTTCGCCACCGTGGGCGCAAGCTGAATCAACGTTATCTTTGCCACGCAAGTTCCAATTTCTTCAAACTTAAAGAAAATCTCGCTCGCAGTGTGTTCAGAATCAGGCAGTCTTCACTGCGTGCTGCCTGCATACAAAGAAGCGACCGTGTTTTTTGAGGAACAGTAAGTCGATGCGGCATGTGGCACGTTAGGCAACGAGGATCGCTATTTCCTGGGAGAGATCGAAATGAAGTTGACGTCTCCGACCTGCCGCAGCCTTTTGGTTGCCGCAGCCGCCTGTTGCACGCTGGTCATGACCACCGCCGGGGCTTCCGCCGCCAGCATGGCTGTCGAGATGGCCTGTGCCGCCGACTACTATACCCATTGCAGCAAGCATGACCCTGACAGCCCTGCCGTCCGTTCGTGCATGCGCGCCGTCGGTTCGCGGCTCTCGCAGCGTTGCATTAAAGCTCTCGCCGCCGCCGGTGAAATCCCAAGCGCCAAAACCGAACGCCGCGCCTCCGCCCGCTGAGCCACTTGTAGGTTGGGTTGAGCAATCGCGAAACCCAACAACTCCCCACACGGCGGGGATACTGCAAAACCCCGACTTAGCCCGGCTGTTCGCCGGGCTTTGTCTTTTCAAATGCCGGTGTCACGTATTGCGTGAGCATGCCCTTTATCCAGTTTCCCGGTCCGCGCACAAACGGCAGCGTCTTGGATTGAGCGACCCAGGCGAACTGCTTTTCCTTTTCCGGGTAGAAGCCTTCGTAGATCATGAACACGATGACCATGATCAGCGCGCCGCGGAGAAAGCCGAACACGAAGCCCAGCATGCGGTCGATCATGCCGACGCTGCTATCCAAAATCGCGTCCGAAATCCGCGTCGTAATGAGATGCACGATGATGAGGATCACCAGGAACGCCAGGACGGCCACGATACCGCCGCCTACCATCGCCCCGTTCGTGCCGGTCATGCCGATCTGCTTGCCGATCTCGATGCCGATACCCTCTTGGGCCTTCTTGAACGCGAGATAGGCGACCCCTGCCGCGATCACCCACGACACGATCGACAGCAACTCGCGCATCAAGCCGCGGTACATGGCAAGCAACGCCGAAATCAGCCCCAGTACGAGCAAGGCGGCATCGAAATAGCTGAGCGGTCCGATCATGGCTCACGGATCCCGTTTGTTGTTGTTTGAAATGACGCTGAACATATCGGTGTCAGTCGCATGCGGTTGCAGCCTCCGCAAGTGCCTTGAGGTGGCTATGCCGTGTAAGAGTGATGGACAAAGATGCCGCATCCACTTCCCCGCTGGCCGGGATAACAGCGCGGCCAAAGCCAAGCTTCTGCGCTTCTTTCAGCCGGGGTGTCATGTGGCTGGGCGCCCTGATCGCGCCTGATAGCGAGATTTCGCCGAAGTAAACGTCATCCTTGGGCAGGGGAACACCGCAACGTGACGAAAGCAGGGCCGCCGCTGCGGCTAGGTCCGCCGCCGGATCGGCAATCTTCAACCCGCCGGCCACATTGAGGTACACATCCATTTGGGAAAACGACACACCGCAACGGGCGTCCAACACCGCCAGCAGCATCGCCAGCCGCGCACTGTCCCAGCCCACAACGGCGCGCCGTGGCGTCCCCAGCGTGCTCGGCGCTACCAGTGCCTGGATCTCGACTAGGATCGGCCGCGTTCCCTCGATCCCGGCAAACACCGCGGCCCCCGGGCTCGACGCATCGCGGTCGCCCAAGAACAACTCGGACGGGTTCATGACTTCGCGCAGTCCCGACTGCACCATCTCGAACACGCCGATTTCATCGGTCGGCCCAAACCGGTTTTTCACCGACCGCAGAATGCGATAGGGATGCCCGCGATCTCCTTCGAAATACAGCACAGTATCGACCATGTGCTCGATCACTTTTGGACCGGCAATCTGCCCTTCCTTGGTGACGTGCCCGACGAGCAGCAGGGACGCCCCAACTGTCTTGGCGTACCGGATCAGCGATTGGGTTGCAGCCCGCACCTGTGTCACCGTTCCCGGCGCGCCGTCGAGCTGATCGGCCCACAGCGTCTGGATCGAATCGATCACCACCAGATCTGCGCGGCCGATGTCGGTGAGCGTCGCCAGAATGTTGGATAAACTCGTCTCGGCCGCCAGCATCACCGGTGCCGACGACAGCCCCAGCCGCTCCGCACGCAGCCGCACCTGTGCGGTTGCCTCTTCGCCGGAAAAATACACGGCTTTGCGGCCCGCACTTGCAAGGCTCGCCGCCAATTGCAGCAGCAGCGTAGACTTCCCGATCCCCGGCTCCCCGCCGATCAGTAGTGCCGACCCCGGTACGATCCCGCCGCCCGTCACCCGGTCAAGCTCGGCAATCCCGGTCGTAAAGCGCGGCGCTTCCTCGTTCCGGCTGGCGAGCGTCTCCAGCGTAACGAGCCGCCCCTTCGACGCTTTTGACAGTCCAGACCCAGGCACCGCAATTGCTTCGGATTCCTCAAGCAACGTGTTCCAGTCGCCGCATGCCGGGCACTTGCCAACCCAGCGAGGCTGCACCCCGCCGCAGGTCTGGCAGACGAATTGGATCTTCGGGGCCTTAGCCATCAGCGCTTCTGCTGACCCGATGCAGGCTCGGGCGCGGGCGGGGCAGACAGCACCCAGCCATTTGAACTGAGATGCTCTTGAGGTTGGAAGCGGGTCTTGTAATTCATCTTGCGGGAGCCCCCGATCCAATAGCCCAGATACAAGTAGGGAAGCCCGAGACTCTTGGCATAGGCGATATTGTCGAGGATCATGTAAGTTCCCAGACTATCGGCTTCGTCCGAGCTTTCGTAGAAGCTGTAGACCATCGAAATCCCATCGGCGAGCCGGTCGCAGAGCGCTACCGCTTTCAGAGGCCAGCTTTCGGGATTGTTTTGAAACGACAGATGTGGTTGGCCGTCCGGCTTCAGCCGGTATTCGGTCAGAAACGTATCGATGACGCTATCTTCAACCATCATGGCATAATCAAGTACGCTCATATCGGCCATGCCGCCGTCGGAGTGGCGGCTGTCGATGTAGTTGCGAAACAGCCCGTATTGCTCCGACGTCGGCACCGGCGCGATCCTGCGCGGTTTCAACTCGCTGTTGCGCTCGACGATCCGCCGCATTGTCCGCCCCGGCTCGAATTCATCGACCCGTACGCGCACCGAAACGCAGGCCTGGCAGCCTTCGCAATAGGGGATGTAGGCAATGTTCTGGCTACGCCGGAAGCCGCCGCGCAACAGCTTGTCGATCATGCCAGGTGATTTGTCGGCATTGAGATGGGTGAATAACTTTCGCTCGAGGCGCCCAGGCAGATAGGGGCACGGCTGGGCGGCGGTGACGTAGAACTCAGGAAAGTTCTTATGCTGCTCCGTCATCGCCTGCGTTCGTCCTTGCTCGCGGCCGCATGGATTACCCGTGCGGACCCGCTTATCATAATGATACGAGACGCCGCCCGTCTCAAGCAAGGCTACAATGTTGCAAATTGGTTGTATCCACGGCGGTCTGTGGCCGACGAGCCGTCTTGCCTTTTCCCCTGGGGCGGCGGTTGGCTTGCCCTACCCCTTGCCCTTTGTCGCCGTCAGCCCGGGCCGCGCATGGGATTCTAAAAACCCGATAATCTGGCTCGCAACGTCGATCCCGGTCGCCCCTTCGACGCCTTCCAGCCCCGGCGATGAGTTCACTTCCATGACCATCGGACCGCGTGATGACCGCAGCATATCGACCCCGCTGACGTTTAACCCCAGCACTGAGGCGGATTTGACTGCGGTCGCCGTTTCCTCAGGCTCAACTCGGCTGGCTCGGCACGCCCGCCGCGATGCAGGTTCGAGCGGAACTCGCCTGATTGCCCAATCCGCTTCATCGCTGCTACAACCCGGCCATTGATGACGAAAGCCCGCACATCCGTCGCGTCCGCCTCGCGGATAAATTCCTGCACCATGATGTTGACGTTGGCGGCACTGAAAGCTTCGATGATCGACTTCGCCGACCCATGCGTTTCGGCCAGGATCACGCCCATCCCCTGCGTGCCTTCGAGCAGCTTGATGACGACCGGCGCGCCGCCGACTTCCTTGATGACGTCCTCGGCTTTGCGCGGCCCATGCGCGAACGCCGTCGTCGGCAGGCCGATGCCTGCGCGCGCCAGCAATTGCAGCGCTCGCAGCTTGTCGCGGGACCGCCCGATGGCGACACTTTCGTTCAGCGGATAGACCCCCTGCATCTCGAATTGCCGCAGGACGGCCAGCCCATAGTTGGTGATCGAGGCGCCGATTCTGGGAATGACCGCGTCATACAACGGGAGTTGGGCGCCGTCGTAGCGCAGCACCGAATTGTTCGAGGTGATGTTCATGTGAACTTGCAGCGTGTTCACGACATCGATCGTGTGCCCGCGCGCTGCGGCGGCCGCGATCAGCCGCGTGTGCGAATAGAGCGCCGGGTTGCGGGCCAGCATGATTAAGCGCATGTTCGCCCCCTGTTGGCGGTCCAAGGTCTGCGCGCCGGGAGCAGGCCTGTTTGCTGGAACAGCACGTCCTTAATCGAACGTCACGCTGGAGGAAAGGCCATGTTGCAAAACCTTGGTCATGATGCGGTTGCGTTTGGCCCGCGACTGGCGTACGCGCACGGTGTGGCAGCCGCCTGATAACCATAGTTTGACGGCACTAGACAGCTTTCCGTGAGCCCGAAAGAGACGCTGAGTTCGATGAAACTGTTGCAGGCCCTGCTATGGCTGATCTTGCCGCTGCTCGTGCTGACCGGCCAAACGGGCCGGGTATCGGCCGTTGAAATCGAATTCAACGGTGGTCCGGTGCGACGCGAGATTCTCGCCCTCTACGATGGTCAGCGCGAAGGGGTGCCGCAGACGACGCGCATTCACCAGTTCGCCGAAATGCCGCTGAATTGGCTGGGCTTTCAGCTCACCTATGCCGATGTGAATGCGCCCCTGCCGCCATCAGACACTCTTGCGAAATATCGCGGCATCGTGTCGTGGTTCATCGAACCCATCAATGGCGCCGACCGCTATCTCAACTGGCTCGACGAAGCCACGCGCCTTGGTCTCAAACTCGCCGTCTTCTCTGATCTCGCACCGGGCACTCCCGCGTCGTCCGAGGGCGTCAGCGCGCGCATCCATGCCCGTCTTGGCCTCGTCCAGACCAATGACCACATCTCCGTCACCCATCATGCAAAACTGACCGTCAACACGCCGGAAATGATCGGCTTCGAACGGCCCCTCGACAAAGCCCTGCCAGATTATCGCGTTCTCAATCTTATCGACGACACCACGACGGCCCACGCCACCGCACAGGTTGCGGGCCGCACCGATGAAAAGCCCGCCGTCCTGATTTCGACCGGACCCGGCGGCGGCTATGTGTCGGATGAATATTCCATCGTTTTCGACGCCAATACTGACCGCGTCCGCTGGACCCTCAATCCGTTTCTGTTTTTGAAGCTCGCCTTTGCCAAGGAGCGGATGCCCGTTCCCGACGTGACGACGCTGTCGGGGCGGCGCATGTATTTCAGCCACATCGACGGCGACGGCTGGAACAACGTCTCCCAGATCGACGGCTACCGTCAGGCCCAAACGCTTTCCGCCGACGTCATCCGTAAGGACGCCATCGAGGCCTACCCCGATCTTCCTGTGACGGTCGGAGCGATTGCGGGCGACCTGATCCCCGAACTCGGCGGCAATCCGCTAGGCCGCGACGCCGCGAAAAAAATCTATGCCCTCCCCCAAGTTGAGATCGGCAGCCACACCTACACGCACCCCTTCGATTGGGGGTTTTTCAAGAATTACAGCCGCACAGCGGAAGAAGCCTTGATCGACAAGGTCCGTGCCCCGGAGCTGCCGGCCTTTCAGCGCGTCCGCCGCATGCTCTACACTGTGGCCGGGCAGGCGGTTCCCGTGGATTTGGCGGGGCGTTACGTCGCCGGATCGAGCGATCTGCCGCGCACCTACCTGAAAGATCGCTTCGACCTCGATGTCGAAGTCGCTGGTGCACTCGCGTTCAACGATACCTTGGCTCCGCCGGGCAAGAAATCCAAGCTCTACCAGTGGAGCGGCAACTGCCTGCCGTTTGAAGCTGCCATCAAAGCAACTCGTGCGGCGGGTATTCGCAACATCAACGGCGGCGACAGCCGCCTCGACACCGAATTCCCGTCAGTCTTCTACGTGCCGCCGATCTCAAAGCCAGTTGGCGGTCAGCGCCAGATCTATTCCGGTAACAGCAACGAAAACACCTACACCAACGACTGGACGGGACCCTACTACGGCTTCTCCCTGTTGAGTGAAACCGTGCGCAATACCGAGACCCCGCGCCGTCTTAAGCCGTTCAACCTCTACTATCATATGTACTCGGGCGAACGTGAAAGCTCGCTTGCCGCCATCCGGCAGAACCTCAACCTCGCCCGTCAAAGCTCGGTGACGCCGGTTCCCGCTTCCCAATACGCAGCCATCGCCGACGACTTCTTCCAAGTCGCCATTTCTCAGCTCGACGCCCTGTCGTGGTCCGTCCACAGCCGAGGCGAACTGCAGACGCTACGCTTCGACGACGCCGACAATCTTACCGTCGATACCGGCAAAAGCCGCGGCGTATTGGGCTTCACACGGCACGTGAGCGGCGCCATGTACGTGTCGCTCGACCCTGCCGTCGAACCGGCCACCATTTCGCTGATCCCATCCCTGCCGAGTTCCGCCGAGGCCGTCCCGCCCTCTAGTCCGGGCGCTCAGCTTGTGAGCGCGCGCTGGTGGTTTCGCGGGTATGAACCCGACGGCTGCGGCTTCAACATTACCGCCCAGGGCTTCGGCCCCGGTGACATGCTTTGGCAAACCGCGCCCGGTCGTAAGTTCGACCTCATCGCCGAGCGGGACGGCAAGGAGCTGATGAATTCGCCTGTCGCCGCCGACGGCACCGGGCTGCTGCAAACGTCCTTGAAGGTCGACGCCATTACACCGGTCCGTTTGAGGTTTGCCTGCCATGACTAGCGCAACCCAGCCGCCGGTCCCTGCTTGGACGTCGTCGCTCGGCCGCCTTGATGCCTTCCAGCACAGAATGGCGGCTCGCTCGCCGGTTCGCGCGCATATCTTCGTGATGTCGCTGTTGTTTAGCGTCGCTTTGGCGGTTGGCTATTTCCTGCTTCCGGGCGACGCCGAGCGTATTGCCATGCTCGAGCGCGACGGTAAGACGAGTCAGGCCAAAGGCATCCTTGAAGCTAAGTTCGGTGCAGGCGACCGCGGCCAGCGCACGTTGTTCCTGCTCCAGGGTCTCTACGAGCAATCCGGTGACATTCCTAAGGCCAGGCAGACTTTGGAGCTGCTTGCCCAACAGCGCCCCCGTGACCCCAACGTGCAGCAACGGCTTGGCCAGTTTTACAAGCTCACCCACGCCGAACCGGACTACATCAAGACGCTGACGGCCCAGATTGATCTGCGCTATTCCGAATCCGCCTGCCGCGAGCTGATCGGCCTTCTCCGCCGGAGCGGTAACTTCGCGCAGGAGCAGGCGACGCTGATCAAATGCCGCCAGAAGGGCTACCGCCGCCCCGACGACATGATCCGCCTTGCCTCCTTGCTGGCCGTCGACGGCGACCTGAAGGAAGCATCCGTCCTCCTCCGCGCGGTTGACGATCTCCGCCGCCTCAAGTCCGACCGGGAACGGCTTCAACTGTTCGATATCCTACTTGAAAACGAACAACCCGGCGAAGCGCAGCGTCGTGCCGTGCGCTGGGTCAAAGGCAGCAAGGACGACAACTTCGCCTTGACGCTGATCAGTGCGCTTGTCACCAACAACCGCCACGACCTCGCCATCGAACTTGCGCGTGAAACCTCCGTCCCTGGCGATAGCGTGTTTTTGGCCGTCGCCGAGATCATGGTCGATCGCGGGCAGACCACTGCGGCCCAAGCGATCCTGCGCGGCTGGCTCGACAAGGCAGCAACCTTGGAGCCGGCGGTTGCGACGCGCTTCGTGGCGGCGGCGATCGCCAGCGGAGATCCCGATCTGGCCCTGGCCGGTGCCCAAAAGGCAGGCCTGGGTAGCCTGCCTTCGGACTCGGTCGAAAAGCTTGCCCACACCTTAGATGCCGCCGGACGCCGTGCGGATGCAGCGGCCTTGCGGGCGACGGTCCGCAAGCTCACGGGACTTGATGTGCCCGAAGCAGTTGACTCGCCTCAGACGGGCCGGCGTCCTACGCCCGCCATGAAATTCTCAGGTCTTGATCCTTGGCGCACCGCCCTGTGGAAACGGTTGCGCGATGAAAACAAGATCGTCACGACCACCAGCGCTCCCGGCAACCCGGCCGTGCGCAACACTCGCACGGCGAAAGACCTGCAGGCCCTTAAACGTGCCCGCAAAGCCAGGACTTATCGCCGCCTGATCGAACCCAAAGGCAAACCCGGAACTCAGGTACCTCCATCTTTTGAATTTTTCCCTAAGCTCTAGCAAACACTTGCCCGATGATCCGGCAGCGTCCGCAAGCCTAGTTCATGGTTTCAACGTCTTTCTGGTCAGAACTTTGACTCGCAAATGAGGACTGGGGCCAAAGCAACACAATTGCAGTTGAAAATGCGGGTTGGAATGGAAGCTGACACGAACGTCTGGTAGTGCTCAATTCGGGAATATGCGGAATCTGGCCCTTGAAGGGCTGGAATACGCAAGCCGGATCTAAACGCCCTCGGGAGTCGATTTGAAGGACACGGCGACGAAACCGGCAGGACCCGAAAGCGGGGTGGAGCCTGCCAAGCCTGAGAATGCCCAACAGTCCGGCTATTACGGACTGCGCATTCTGCCGCCCCTGTCGGCGGTTGTCGAGCTTATGGCTATTGTCGCGCTGTTGCTGATCGTCGACTGGATCTGGCCGGCACTCGACATCAACAACATCCAGCCGAGCCCCTATTGGCTGCCTGTGCTCATGCTCACCCTGCAATACGGGACGGCAAGCGGTACCCTCGCGGTCATCGTCGCCATCATCGCCTATTTCTCGTTCGTGACCTTGCCGGAACAAGGCGTGGGCGAAAATGAGTTTGCCTTCCGTCTGCGCATCCTCTCCCAGCCGATTTTGTGGATCGCGACCGCCGTCGTGCTTGGGCAATTCCGCATGGTACAGATTGCTGCCAAGCGCGAACTCGGCCAGCGCCTTGCCGAACTCAGAACCCAACGCGACACGCTGGCGGACTACGCCAGCCGTCTGCGTACCCGCTGCGATGCCCTGGAGCGCGACATCGCCGCCCGCCCCATGCACGCCGGTGCGCCGCTTTTGAACGCGTTTGCAGCACTCGCCGACGTGAAGGACAGCTTTGCCAAATCCGTTGAGGCAGCCTTTGCCCATGCTTTCCCCGACGCCACCATCTCGCTGTTTGCCCGGACCGACGCTGGTCTGGCCAAGCTCGCCTCGACACCCTGGCCGGTGGACGCCCATTGGGCTGCAACGCTCTCCCCAGACCATCCGCTCACCAAATCGATCACCGGCGCCAAGTCCAAATTGTGCATTCTCAATGCAGCCGATGAGGCTTCTCTAGCAGGGCAGGGTTTAGCCGCCGTTCCGGTCGTTGAGGCTGCCTCCGGCAAGGTCATCGGCATGATAAAGCTCGAGTTTGCCGATGCGCGCGTTCTCAACGCCGGACTCCTGCGCCAGTTGGACGTGCTCGCCACCGCTGTTGAACCCGGCCTTGCACGGCATGCGGCAGGTGATAGGGCGGGCCAAACCAAAATAGGTCTGCTGAAGGTAGGCAGCTGAAATGAGCGAGCCAATCCAATCGGAACCCTCTTCTCAGGTCACGATTCAATCCCGTTCGCCTTCGATGACGGCGGCCTCTCTTATCGCGCGACCTATCATTTTCGCAGCCGCCCTGTGCGTGGCCGATGGGGTTTTGCTGGCGGGCAAGGTCTTGACGCACGCTCCGCTCATCGTATGGTTTCTTCTGCATGCATCTCTGCTCGCCGCAGCGGCCTACGCCGCCTGGCAGCATCGCGCATCTCTCGCGGATGTTAGCCCATATGCCCTGACGCTCATAGCTACCCTGATCGCGGGCCCCCCGGGCGGGTTGCTTGCCGTGCTGGCGTTGCTGCGCATGGAGCGAGAGCCATCCCACCCCGAACTCCTGGCCGCGTGGTACGACCGCATCGCGCTCGCCGGCGACACCGACGAAGCGACCGATCTCTACAACACGGTCGCCATGGGCCGCGCACTCGAAACCTCGACAACGCCGCCTCAAGTTTTTGACGCGGTGATGACTCAAGGCTCGCTCGCCGACCGCCAGACCGCGCTGGGCTTGATCGCCCGTCAATTCTCGCCGAGCTACGCACCCGCCTTGCGCCACGCGCTCGTCAGCCCCGAACCCGTGATCCGCGTCCAGGCCGCAGCAGTGGCCGTCAAGGTGCGCGCCGAACTCAAGACGACGCTCGCGGCCGCCCTAGTGCGTGCTCAATCAGACGGGTTGACACCAGCCGAGGCAGCCAGCCTCGCCGTCGAGCTGCGTTCCATGGTGGGCTCGGGTCTTCTCGAAGACGACGATCGCGACCAGGGCGATATTGCTGCGCGCAAGCTCGCCGCCTCCGCTGTCGACGATCTCATCGCTGCTCGCGATCCGTCAGGGGAAATCGCGCCCTCAGCCCAGGCGCTGATCGAGACCGAACTGCTCCGGCGCGGCAACTTCCAAGCTTTCCGCGAGCAACGCACGCGTGCCGCGCGTTCGAAGGGGGCAGCTCATGTCTGAGTCCGCCTGGACCGAGGCGGTACCGGCCACGCCCGCCGACGTCTGTATCATCGTCGAGGGAGCATATCCCTTTGTCCCTGGCGGTGTTTCGAGCTGGATCGATTGGCTTATCAAAACCCAGCCGGATACAACCTTTTGCGTGGTCGCACTCTTGCCCAAACCGGCTGGCGCCAGACCCCGCTACGTCCGCCCGCCCAACGTCACCGGTTTTCAGGTGGTTTATTTGCAGGATTTCGGCGCGCGCCCCGTCAAGCGCCTGCGCGTGCCTGACGAAACCGACGCCCTCGCCATCGCCTTGAGCCGGCTCACCACCGTCGGCGGGGCCGATGAACTGGCCGACGCCTCAGCCCGCCTCGCCAGCGTCCGCCGCACCATCAGCCTGCCTGTTCTGTTCAATTCGCCGGTTGCGTGGCGTCTAGTCGAGCGCATGTACGCCATCGAGATGCCGTTCGCCTCGTTCCTGCATTATTTCTGGGGCTGGCGCGCGTTGCTCGGCGGTCTTTTCGCCACGCTCGAATGCCCGCTGCCCCCCGCTCGCATCTACCATACCATCTCGACTGGATACGCCGGCGTTCTGGCAGCGCGCGCCGCCCTTGAAACCGGCCGCCCCGCGCTGCTGACCGAGCACGGCATCTACACGAACGAACGTCGCATCGAACTCCTCATGGCCGAATGGGTTGCTGACACTGTCGACAAGGGCCACGCGTTGGATGATCCCCGCTTTGATTTGCGCGACATGTGGGTCCGCGCCTTCGAAGCCTATGCGCGCACCTGCTATGAAGCCTGTTCGGAAGTCATCACCCTTTACGGCGACAACCAGCGGCTCCAGCGCGTCCTCGGTGCCGATCCGGCCCGCCTCCGCGTCATCGCCAATGGCATCGACCTCGACCGGTTCGCCAGTATCATGCCGGCTCCCGATAACGGCCCGCATGCCATCGCGCTCATCGGTCGCGTCGTGCCCATCAAGGACGTCAAGACCTACATCCGGGCCGCGCGCCATCTGGCGACGCGCCTGCCCTCGCTCAAGGCCTACATCATCGGCCCGACCGACGAGGACGAAGCTTATGCCGAAGAATGCCGCCAGCTCGTCCGTGACCTCCACCTGGAAGCCGTTGTCGAATTCACCGGCGCGGTCAACATCGTCCAGTACCTCCCCAAGGTCCAAGTCGTCGTGCTGACCTCGCTGTCTGAAAGCCAGCCGCTCGTCGTCCTGGAAGCAGGCGCATCTGGCATTCCGTTTGTTGCCACCAACGTCGGTTCGTGCCGCGAAATCCTGGAAGGCCGGTCCGACGAAATTCCCAACCTCGGCCCGGGTGGTATCATCACCGACGTCGTCGACGACGGGGCAATCGCGGATGCCGTCGAACGGTTGCTGCGCGATCCGGCCCTGCGTCACGAATACGGGCAGACGCTCAAGCGCCGCGTCTCCGCCACCTACACCTCGCAGCAGGCCGCAGCGGCATACACCGCCCTCTATGCCCGGCACCTTCGCGATGAACCGGCCGCCACACCGGTCGCGCCACGTTCTCAGTTGGGAGCCTAGTCATGGCAGGCATCGGCTTTGAATTGCGCAAGCTCTCCCGCCAGGAAAGCCTCTCCTCGGTCATTGCGGCCGGCGGTCACGCGGCCATTATTGCCGCTGGTCCCTGGCTGTTCACTATCGCGGCGCTTGCCACCATTTCGCTGACCGTCGAGCGCTTCGTCGGTCTCGACGAACTCGCCAACTTCCGCGCCGTCATCATCTATGCGTTTGCAACCTCCCTCGTCATCACCGCGCCGGTCACGATGGTCGCCACCCGCCTTGTCGCCGACTCGCTGTGGTCCAAACAACCAGAACGCGTCCGCCCCTTACTGCTTGCAGCCTTCGCTCTCTCGGCGGCCCTCGTCGCCATTGGCGTCTTGGGCCTCAGCGTTTATTTCCGGCTTGCGTTCGATCTTGTGCTGGCCTTCGCCGGAAGCACGATGACGGTCGCCCTGATTTGGGTCGCACTTGGGTTTTGCGGTGCCGTCCGCGACTATAACGCCGTGACGAATGCCTTCCTGCTGGGCCTGTTCATCGCGCTCCTCGCCGCGATCATCGCCGCCGCCGCAGGTCTTGGCGCCTCCGGCATGGTCC
>JANLYB010000335.1:0-2327 GCA_031365425.1 Hyphomicrobiaceae bacterium | reverse complement strand
CAGTGTCGCAACACGGCTGGACGATCCCGCGGCTGACCGCAGCCGCGACCCCAATTGGCACACGACAGGAACGACGCGGACCTTCCGGTCATCAATTCCAAGAATGGTTCTAGCGTAGGCAGCGATCCAGGGCGTAGCGGGCAAGATGGCACAGGCGTGATGGGTCACGGCTCGAAAAGTCCCGCGAGAAAACGGTTTGGCCATTATAATTTTCTGGTATGTATCTCCCCAAAGGTCACACATCATTTCACAGCACATGGCTTTGCTGACGGCGAGGGCAACGACCCCGTCGACCGTAAGCTTGTGGCCATGAACCAAGTCCGGCTTTATATTGCGGGATGTGAGGTCGCGAACAATCAGCGCGGAAACGGGCGCGAGGCACCTTTCAAGCAGCAGCCCATAGGGTAGCGCTCGATAAACCACCGTTGCAACATCATCCCGGTTCTCAAAAATCGACCCGTCGCCAATCCCGTCAACGCGATTGAGGGAGTAGACCACATGACGATGCCGCGGCGTCAGCGCGAGAAAATCGCGGACGGCAGATGTCTTGTTTTTGGCAAACGCATCCGGATAGTCCGCAGTAATATGGACAATCGTTGCCAAGCACTACCTCCTCTTGCCGGCCCCGACAGCGGCAGGCACCGCCGATGGGAACAGCGCGTCGTAAGCGGCCAGGAGCTTGGGGGCTTCGTGAGCCCACGACAACTGCTCTTCAATGCGCCGCCGGCCATGATCGCCCATCGCGCGGCGCCGTTCGGGATCGGCCAATAGGTCAAGAATACAGGACGCAAAATCTTCAGGGTGATTCGCTTTGGCATAGAGCGACGCATCGCGCGCCGAATTTCTCCCCTCCGCCAAATCGAACTGAACCATTGGCTTACCAAGGGCCATGTATTCGAGGGTCTTATTCATCGTCGACTTATCGTTCGCCTCATTCACCCGGTCCGGGTTCACGCAAACGTCCGCCGTATTGAGCATGGTCAGCAGCAGATCGTCCGGGGCCCGGCCGGTAAAGGTAACGAACGGCTCGATACCCAGGTCTGCAGCCAGCTTGCGCGTTGCCTCCAGCGCCGGACCGCCGCCCACGATGCCGAAATGGACATCGCTGCGCTCCAGCTTGTGGACTATATGCGACACGCTCTGCATCAGCAGATCGAGCCCATCCTGCTGACCGATCACCCCGAGATAGGCCACCAGATATCTGCGCCCGCACTTGAGGGCATCGTCGCCCGGAACCACGCGCAGACGCGCCAAGTCAGGGCCCGAGCGAACGACAAAGACGCGCTCTGGTTCCATGCCGCAGCGCTCCAAGGCGACCTTGCGGTAGGACTCGTTCGTCGCGATGGAAATGTCGGCAGCGTAGTAGGTCCAGCGCTCCAATCGAACCAAGAGCCGGTACAGCCCATCGCGCCGGCCGAATTTTGCTTCATAAAGTTCGGGACCAAGATCATGATGGTCGAAGACCAGCTTTTTCCCGAACAAGACCTTGAAGAAGCCGCCGACGAGGAACAGCAGATCGGGCGGATTACAGATATGGATGGCATCAAAGCCGTGCCGGACCAGAACCCAGCAAGCCAGCACCCATTCACAAATTAACGCGGACGCATATTCAACTGCAAAGCCGATTGCACCGCTGCCCTCTGTGGGAAGCGGATGGCGGTAAATGTGAATACCACCGATACACTCGTGGAATGCCTTTTCATTCGGGCCGGTCGGGCAGATCACCGTGACCTGATAGCCCGCCGCATACAGTGTCGTTGCCTCGTTCCAGACGCGACGGTCGAAAGGAACCGGGAGGTTTTCGACAATCATCAAAATACGCGATGGCTTCTTGTCGAGGCTGGGCCGAGTATCAACGATGAACATTATGTTTGCCGCCGGTCAGAACATTGACATTGAAAGGCTAACAGCTTTTCTGACCACAGCGACGGCGCAAACGGCGAACACCGCAGGCGCAACAGCATGCATCCGATGAATGGGATGCGTTGGAAGTGGCTCCGGAAATGCGCAGCACTCAATATAATTACGCCTAAAGCAGTTTTTACTCCCACTAAATAGGTATCGGGCTTGCTCAAGCGTGCCTTGGCTGACCGCGTGCAAAACGCGTCGAGCTGCTATGATTGGTGGCAATGGGATGCAAGTCGGGTGTGCCATGACGCGATGGACGGCTCCGTCGTGCGGACCACGTCCTTGACGTGACGCTCGCCTCAGCCAAGGCACGCTTGAGCAAGCCCAATACCAATTTAGTAGGAGTATAAACGCTTTAGGCGTAATGATATTAAGTGCTGCGCATTTCCGAAGCCACTTCCACTGCATCCCATTCATCG
>JANLYB010000320.1:0-12061 GCA_031365425.1 Hyphomicrobiaceae bacterium | reverse complement strand
TCGATCGTGTACAGCGCAAAACGGTTCCACGGCAAGCTCTTCCAGGATCAGATGGAAAATGAAGCCAACGGCGGGACGACCGGCGACGAATCAGGGATAATAATCCCAGTGGCGAAAGTCAATGGTCCGTGCGAAAGTCTGCACTGATACGGGCAAGCTGTTTGCAGGTTCGGCCCGACGCGATGCACTTTACCACCCATTCAGGTGGGCTACACCTACTCAATCGGAAGGCCCGAGCGTGTAGTATCCAAGTAACGGCGGCTCTGGCAGGGTCCGCGCCAAACGCGAAGCGCGGAATAACCGCTGCTTTCCAACTTGGGAGGATCACGGGTGGCAAATTGGTTGAGGTTTGAACGGGGCGGCCAGACAGGTTTTGGCACTCTTAAAGACGGTACGATCACTGTGCATTCGGGCGATATGTTCGCCGCGCCGCTTGCGACGGGCGAGACGATTGCGCTTGCCAGCGTGACGGTCTTGACGCCGTGCGCGCCGACCAAGATCATCGCGCTGTGGAACAATCTGCGCGCGCTCGGCGCGAAGCTCGGGGTCGCGGCGCCCGATGAGCCGCTGTATCTGCTCAAGTCGATCGGCTCAGCGCTTCCCCACGACGGCGTGATCGTGCGGCCGGCGTCTTATCCGGGCAAGGTCGTTTTCGAAGGCGAGCTTGGCATCGTCATCGGGCGCGCCTGCAGCAATGCCAGCGAGGCCGAGGCGGAGGCCGCGATTTTCGGTTACACCTGCATCAACGATGTGACGGCGGCTGAGATCATCACCAAGAACCCGACGTTCCCCCAATGGGCGCGGGCCAAAAGCTACGACACGTTCGGCGCTTTCGGGCCGGTCATCGCAACGGGCCTCGATCCGATGGGTTTGTCGATCAAGACGGTGCTCAACGGCGAGGAGCGGCAGAACTATCCAGTGACTGACATGTATTTTGCGCCGCGTGCGCTCGTGGCCATGCTGTCGCGGGACATG
The DNA here is from genome assembly GCA_031365425.1 of Hyphomicrobiaceae bacterium. GTDB lineage: Bacteria > Pseudomonadota > Alphaproteobacteria > Rhizobiales > Hyphomicrobiaceae > JANXVY01. The sequence continues at coordinate 11,086 of JANLYB010000320.1, read as the reverse complement.
ACCTTGCTGCCGGGCGATCTCATCATGTGCGGCACCTCGGTCGGCGTGGGCGTGATGAAAGACGCGCAGAACGTCGTAGAGGTCACAATCGACGGGATCGGCACGCTGCGGAATACGTTTGCGGCCTAAAAGGGCAGTGAAGGCCAGGGGACTTAGTCCCCTGGCCTTCACCTTTGTCTCATTCAACTTGCTGGCTGCCTTTGATCTTGACGAGGTTGGTGAGAAGGGCGTCGAAGCCTTGCGCACCAGCACCCGTGTGAAGATCGATACGGCCGACTTTTTCGACCAGCTTCTCCAGCGCTTCCAGTTCCTTCAAACGCAATAGCAGCGGGTTGTTTTCCATCAGCTTAGCGGTGTTGAGCAGCGACCGGGTCGAGGCCGTTTCCTCCTGGCGGCGGATCAGGTTGGCTTTCGCCACGCGCTCCGCCTCCACGACCTTATTCAACAGGTTGCGGATGTCGCCAGGCAGGATGACATCCTTGACGCCGATTTCGCCAACCTCGGCACCCAGTTGCTTGGCGCGCTCGGACACGAACGCGCGCACCTGGTTGTCGATGGTGTCACGCGCGGCGAGGATTTCGTCGAGCGTGCGGGCGGCGACCGCTTCGCGGATGGCGAACTGGATCATCCGATACAAGGTGCCGTTCAAGTCAGCCGTCGTCAGCACGGATTTCTCAGCGTCGGTCACCTTGATGAAGGCGGTCAGCGTTACGCGAATTCCGATGCGGTCTTTGGTCAGGATTTCCTGCGCCGTGACCTCAAGTGGCTGCGGGCGCAGATCTACCTTGGCGATCTTCACCGTGCGGCCCACGGTCCAGAACGCATGACGGCCGGGCGCGAGGCGTTCGGCCAATTGGCCATCGACCATGAGCAAGCCGGCCTCGTGGGCCTCGACCACGGCAGAGGTGGCGACGGTCGAGCGGGTGAGGTCAATCTTGTCCTGGTGGCGCTTAGCGACCCGGATGTCGGCGGCCGTATCGATGGTTTCGACATCGACGCGGGTCAGCGTTTTCCAGAACGCGCGCGTGGTGTTGGGCAGCACGAGGTGTCTGGGCTCACCGTCGAAGGAGACGATGGCGACCTCGTTGGGGCCCGCCTGGACGATCTCGAAATGCTCCTCGGCGAGAGCGGGTTGCGTTTTTTCAAACAGCAACGCTTTCTCGGCAGGGATTTCGGCGCGCACGATTTTCACGACGTCGGCGGTCAACCGGCGGGAGAAATCGAATTCGCGGTGGAGGCCCGGCGCCAGCAATCGGACAAAGCGGCCGTCGCGGAATAGAAACGCGCGCTCGTCGTCTTTGACGATAAATTCCGAAAACAATCCTTTGCGGGCCATTGTGCAATCTCCGTTTCTTCTTCTTTTCAGTCCGGCGGTCGAAATTAGTGAAACAAGGTCACCGGCCACATTCTCACGATAAGAGCGCGGGCCTGCGCTTCAGTCTTCCCATTCGACCCGTTCGATCGGGCTGCAGACGCATGGCCCCTTTCGGGAAGCATGCGCTGGCGCCCGGCGGCTAGGCCTTGCGGGGAGACGGTATCTGCGACAGGCACAGGTCGTCTCGCCGTTTGCCACCGGACCCGGTTGCCCGGGACCAATGGCTGAGTGTGCGGCCGGCTTCCATCATGTAGTTTCCGATGGCAGTCGGTTGCGAAGCGGGAATTGAACCCGCGACAGCAGGAGTAACAATCCTGTGCTCTAACCACTGAGCTAGTCGCTTGGAGAAGCTTAAGGGAATTGAACCCCCGACCTCCCGCGAAACCGCGGGCGCTCTACCGCTGAGCTAAAGCCTCGACGTATCTCGACGAAAGCGGAACACACCACCGCAACGCGGCGCGCGCCAGCCGGGATGAAAAACCCGGACACAAGGCTTTTGACGAGGAGTGGGGATAAGCGCGATAATTGGGGCGGAATTGGAGCGATTGATGCGGAATAATGAATGCTGATAAAATAATAGGCAATGCATTCGCGCGCGCCCGCAGGCACCCATGCCCGTCAGCGTATCACTACGGACAACAGGATGCGCTGAGCGATGGGGCCTCGGGACAAGCCCGAGGATGACAAATTGTGAGGCCTTGCTTCTTGTAAGTCCTTACTTCGTCTCGTCCGGGGCGCGGTTGTAAACGTCGTCGGTGCGGACGATGTCGTCTTCGCCGAGGTAGCTGCCGAGCTGAACTTCGATCAGTTCCAGGGGGACCTTGCCGGGGTTTTCGAGGCGGTGCCAGTGGGTCGCCTGGATGTAGACGCTCTCGTTTTCGCGGACGAGCTGTTCCTTGCCGTCGATCACGACCTTCGCGGTGCCCTGGACGACGACCCAGTGTTCGGAGCGGTGGTGGTGCATCTGCATGGAGAGCTTCGCGCCGGGTTTGACGTGCAGGAGTTTGACCTGGAAGCGATTGGATAGACTCAGCGTTTCAAAGAAGCCCCAGGGACGGAGGCTGCGCAGGTGCTGTTCATGCTCGCGGCGTTTGTTAACGCGGAGACCGGCGACGAGTTTGGAGACGTCCTGCGAGCGGGAGCGGTCGGCGACGAGCAGCGCGTCGGGGGTATCCACGATGATCAGATCGTGGACGCCAATGGTGGCGACAAGCGACGTGCCGGAATGAATGTAGGTGTTGGTCGTGTCGGCCATGACGGCTTCGCCCTGGACGAAGTTGCCGTGTTCGTCGTGGTCGGAAATTTCCCACAACGAGGCCCAGGAGCCGACATCGTTCCAGCCGACATCGACGGGGATCATCGCTGCCTGTTTGGTCTTTTCCATTACGGCGTAGTCGATGGAGATGCTGGGGGCGACTTCAAACGCTGCGCGATCAAGGCGGGTGAAGCCAAGATCCTGTTCCGATTTGGCCAGCGCCTGGGTTGCAGCTGCGACGATTTCGGGGTGGAAGCGGTTCAACTCGTCGAGGAACAGGCGGGCGTTGAGAACGAAGATGCCGCTGTTCCATGTGTAGGTGCCGGCGGCGACGTATTTCTTGGCGGTGGCTGCGTCTGGCTTTTCGACGAAGGCTTCGACGTTGAATGCGCCAGACATTTTGTCGCCGACGGGGATGCCCTGGCGGATGTAGCCAAAGCCGGTCTGCGGGCTGTCGGGCTTGATGCCGAACAAGACAAGCTTGCCTTTGGCTGCAACTTCGGCCGCGCGCTGGACGGCGGCGACGAATTTCGCCTCGTCCTTGACCGCGTGGTCGGACGGCATGACAATCAGGACAGCGTTGGGGTTTTCCTTGATGGCGGCGATGGCTGCTACGGCGATGGCCGGTGCGGTGTTACGGGCAACCGGCTCAAGGATGACGGCCTTGGCAGTCAGCCCTGCGCGTTCCAATTCTTCGCGAACCAGGAAGCGATGGTCATTATTGCAAAGCAAGATCGGGTCGTTGAAACCCAGCGTTGGCTTCAAGCGTGCCAAAGTGGCACCCAACAGCGAGGCGTTCTGACCGTCGTGGAAGCGGATGAACTGCTTAGGGTACATCGAGCGTGACAGCGGCCACAACCGGGTTCCCGAGCCACCCGACAAAACAACAGGAAAGAGTGCGCTCGTCATTGTTCTTCAGTCCTTGTAAGTTCGCCAGCGTCCGCAAGAGTGTTCAACACCGGGACGGTTAACAGTGCAAGCCGGACGCGCAAACAGGCGAACACGGACTGGCACAGGCGGGACTATTCAAGATAGATGCCATTTGGCGCGGTTATGGGGCGCGATTCATGATTGAGCGAACATGAGTTTTGCCCCGGCATTTGAGGCAGCACAACCGGCTGCGCTTTGAAACCCGTTGTTGGGCTACGACATCGAAAAGCGCTTAACTGCGGCTCATGAGGCGTTCGCGGAGCGAACGCGTGGCCGAGGGCGCATCAGGCGGGGGCGTCACGGCAGCGGGGCGGCGCGGCGAGCCTGCGGCAGGGGCACCAGCCGATGGGGTGGAGCTGATCGATTCACGCCGGGCGATGCCGCTGACGCGGCCTTCCGAACCGAGTGGTGCGTTAAGCGCACGAGCGGCCTGCGCACCCGATTGGACATCATCATGTAAATTGCTGCTGCCGCCGAGGCTCTCAGCGATCTGGGCCGCCTGCTGGGACGCATCAAGCTGCGCGCCGAGGCCTGCGGAGCGCCAGCGTTCCACCAATTGCTCAAGGAAGCCTTCGTCGTTTTCGGAATGCTGCCATTGCTTGGTGAAGGCCGCGCCCGATGAACGGGGCAGGAATTCCTTGGGCATTTCGTCAAAGCGGATGCGGACCGGCAGCGAGACGCCGTCGCCAAACGCAATCGCTTCGCGCTGGCCCAGGGCCGAGAGGAATTCGAGCAGGCCCGAACCCGTATCGGAAATTGCCGACTGGACGATGGCCTGGTCGCGGTCGTTGGACATGCGCAACGCGAAGACGGTGTTGCACTGTGACAAAATCGTCGGGTCGATTTCAGCCGGACGCTGGGTCACGATGCAGAGGGACGCACCGTATTTGCGGCCTTCCTTGGCGATCTTGGCAATGGCGCGCTTGGCCGGCTCGAAGCCGAGCGAGGAATTTGCCGGAACGTAGCGATGGGCTTCTTCGCATACGACCGTGACGGGCACCTTGCCTTCGCTCCAGAGCGCGAAGTCGAAGGTCATGCGGCAGATGACCGAGACCACGACCGCGACGATTTCCGGAGGGATGCCGGTCAGTTCGAGAATGGTGATCGGGCGGCCATTGACGGGGACGCGGAAGATGCGGGACAGAACCTGAGTCATGCCGTCGTAGACGGTCAGCGATCCGAACATAAAGGCGTAGCGGGCGTCTTGCGAGATCGATTCAATTTTCTGCTTGATCTGGCGGTAGGGCGCCAGATCACGCTTGTTTTCGAGCTTACCCATGCGCTCGTCGATGAGGCTCGTCAGGTCGGAAATGCGATAGGGAACGGGGGTGTCTACCGTGAAGCGGCCGGGATCGAGGACGCCGCGGCGCACCTGCTGGCTTTCCTTGCCGCGGCCCGAGCTGTAGCGGCTCTTCGCGATGGGGATCAATTCCTGGAGGATTTCGATTTCGGGTTTACGCTCGTTGTCGCCGATTAAGACTTCGGTCAATTCTTCGAAGTTCAACAACCAGAACGGAAGCTGCATATTGCGCGGACTGATGACCTCGCCCCAATCGCCGAATGCGGTCGAGTATTCGTTGTGGGGATCGAGCAGCACGATGTGGGCGGCAGGGTTTTTGTTGAGGATCGAGCGCAGGATGAGCGCGGTGGTGCACGACTTTCCCGTACCGGTCGTGCCGAGGATGGCGAAGTGTTTGCCCAGCAAATCGTCGACTTTGACCATGGCTGGAATCGAGCTGTCCTGACGAATCGCGCCGACGCGAACCGAGGTTTCATCGTCGCCGCAGAACGCCATGTGAAGTTCGGGGCGCGTCGCCACACGAACGCGGTCGCCGAGCGAGGGGTAGGCGGTGACGCCGCGGTTGAATTTCTTGATCTCGCCGCGATCATCCTTTTGGAGTTCACCTACGAGGCCAAGCTCGGCAATCCAAACTTCCGTATCGCCGTCGCGTTGGGCAGGAACCGGCACGCTCAACGCCGAGACGATCGCGAGCACAACCGTCGCGTTGGTATTGATGCCGAGCAACGTACCCATTTCCGGGCGGGCGCGCGGGCCGCTGGTGGCATGGTCCAGCAACATGATGGCCTTGGCACCCGTGACGGAGACGATGCGCCCAATCGAGGTATCTGACTGGATTTGACGGTCCTGATTGTTCATTGGGCGACTTCTTTGGTTATGGCAACATCAGCTGGGCGGTGACCGGCGGTGCCCATGATGGCATCGCGGGCCTCAGAAATAGTGAGTTGGGAGGGCGGGGGAAGGATGACGCAAACTTCGGTGCCCTGGTTTTTCAGGCTCGTCACGCGCAGTTCGCCGTCGTGAAGATCGACCAGAGATTTGGCGATGGGGAGCCCCAAACCGGTGCCATCGCGCCAGCGCGACCGGCTGCCGTCGACTTGGCCGAACGGGGTCAAAGCGATCTTGATCTCGTGCTCGTTCATGCCGATGCCGGTATCTCTGACGATGCCGACGACGCGACCGTCAGGTAACTGCTTGGCTTCGAGGGTGACAGAGCCACCTTCAGGCGTAAACTTGATGGCGTTCGAGACGAGGTTCGTAAAGATCTGGCGCAGCTTCACGGCGTCGAGGCGCATCAAGGGGAGCGATGGGGACACGTCGTTGACCAGCGTCACCTTGGCATCCTGAGCGAGCAAGCGGAACGACGACAGGACGGCGAGCAGAATTTCTTCCAGCTGGACGTCGCGCTTATCGAGCGCGTACTTGCCGCTTTGAATTTTGGAAATATCCAAGATGTCATTGATGACGGCCAGCAGGTGACCTGCGGCATCTCTTATCAAGTTGGCGTATTCGACGATTTCAGCGTCCGGAAGGCGGCGGCGCTCCTGTTCGGCGAGCAGCTTTGAAAAGCCGATGACCGTATTGAGTGGTGTGCGCAATTCATGGCTCATATTGGCGATGAATTCGGACTTTACGCGGCTCGCCAGTTCGGCTTCGATGCGGGCTGCATGTTCGGCCGTCCGCGTTTGATGGCGCAACACGGCTTCACCCAAGAGCGACGCATAGTCGTTCATCAAAGATTGGGACCGGCCGTTTTTAGCCTTGCCGTGTAGCATTTAGGGCCTAATCCAGAGAGGAGTTGTTCGCAGACGATACGGCGGAAGCGTCAATTGGGAGTTAAGAACCGTGTCCAGAAAACGCGAAATGACTGATGCAGATATGTCGAATCTGGCAATGGACTGAGTCATTTGGGGATCGAGGCCGTCAGGATGATCATGCAAGCCGAAAAATTAATCCTTGTAGGGATTATCTGCGTTAGTACGGTAACGTACGCTCTGCCGGTCTCGGCGGGGCCTGCCGTCAATCAGTTCGAGACCAAAGATCTTGAATCCGATCCTGGCGAAATGCAGTTCCAAAGCCAGAATGCGGTGTCGTTTGGACAACCTAAGCGGCAGGTGAGGCAGATTGCGCCGGGCGACTATGTCTATGACGACAATACGGTCGCGCGCGAACGGTACGCTCTTGAGATGCAGATGAGCGTTGCAACGTGGTTTCGAACCCGCGTCGGTGTCGAATTCGAGAAGGGACGCCTCGACGATCCCGGGTCGGTGGCCCGCGCGAATGCCTTTGAGGATCTCCATTTAACCGGCGTTGCGCTTGAGGGCGTGTTTGTGTTGGTGCCTGTCAAAGGCGACGGGGTTGGGATCGGGTTGCTCACGGAATACGATCGCGCGGTGCGGGGGGGAGTCAGCCAGTTTTATGCGGGGCCAATTATTCAGGCCGTATCTGGGCCTTGGACGGCGCTCGCCAATTTGCTAATCGTCCAGCACATGGGTTCAAACGACAAGACCAATTTGATACCCGCTGACCGGAAGCGCGATTTCGCTTATGCGGCACAGCTTCAGTATACGATTTCGCCTACATGGGCTTTGGCGCTTGAAGCCTATGGCACGGTGGACCGTATCGGGAATTCGGGCACGCCGCCGGCTGAGCAGAAATTGTTTGGCGATTTCGATCAGCACCGGATCGGACCTGTCATCTATTACCGGTTCGACCCGCACGGGCCCGGGGGGAGCATGAAGGCCGCCAAAGCGGGCGTGAAGGGCGTCGGCAAGGACGACGACGAGGGGAAACCGGGGGCCAAAGACGACGACGATAAGAAGACGACGGTGTCGGTCGGTCTGGGGTTGCTGTTCGGACTCAACAAGAACACGCCGGACGAGACGCTCAAGTTGTCGGTGGAATATAATTTTTGACGCGGGCGGCGCGCAAACGAAAAAAGGCCAGGGACTGACGTCGCCTGTACTTTAAGATTCGGAGTGACCGCTCAATAATTGACCGTCGTCCTCAAGCCAAACACGGCTGCATCGGCGATGGGCTTGCCGGTACCGTCATCGGCGTGGGCACCGGGATGCCAGATGTATTGAAAGTCGGGCTGCAAGGTCCAGCCGGGCACGATCTGCGTGGTGTAGGATAGCTCAATCATCGCTTCATAGTTACGCACGACGCTTTGGTTGCCGGCTGCGACGTTGTCACGATCCAGTCCGCGTGCGGCGTCCGAAATGCGGGCGTAGGCGACGGCCGCGCCGAACGTGTCGTCGGGACGCCCGGGCACGAAGCCCGCAAACTTCAAGCCGCCATCGAGATAAAGCTGGACCGGGTTGCGATCATCGGGCGACGCGGTGATGCGCGCGAACGCGTTGACCTGCTTGCCGTTCTGGCCCGCAAAAATCTGCTGATCGATCAGCGCGTAAAGCGCGGTATTCCCGTGGTGGCGGCGCGGATCGTTCAGGCCATTGGCGAGAGACAGGCCGGTTGCATCAAACCGCTGATCGGCGAACGAGCCGAAATGCTTCCATCCGCCCACCTTGACGACACCGGGGAGAGCGCTCGACCCCTTGTCCTGATTATATTTGAACTGCGCTTCCGCAATCGCCAAGACCGGATCGCGCAGACGGAAATCGAGTCCGTTGTCATTGCAGCGCTGCGGATCGCCCTGGCAATGCGGGCCGGCCGGATCGCCATTGAACAGCGCCGCGCGGATCGTCGTGACGTCCGTTGGAACAAACATCACGCGCACGCCGGGCGTTGCGAGCGGATAGGCCGGACCGCCGCTCGGCAGGCTCGTCGCAAAGGATGTCGGCCAGCCGAAGGTGCCGTTGATGAACTGCGTTGCGGTATCGCTCGTCACAAACTCACTGTCGGCGGCAAGCTGGCCAAATCGGACCGACAGCTTGTCCGTGATGATTTGCTGCTCGAACCAGGCCTCGAACAGCCGGGTTGCAGGCGTTGCTTCAATGTAGCTGACCGGGAAAAGGTTCTGGACATTGTTCGCAGTCAACCCCTGTCCGTGGATCTGATAAGCGTTGGCGTGAAAGGTCAGTCCTTTCCAGCCTGCCAATTTGTCGAAATCGATGTCGCCGTAGAGTTCCAGACGGCCCTCATAAATGCCGCCGCGCTTAACGCCCCCCGATGCATTGCCCAGCACTTCGCCAATATAGTTGACGCCTCCCGTGATGCCGATGCCAGCCAGCACCGCGCGCGATCCGAAGGGATCGCCTTGCTTGGGCAAGCTCGTGGCAATCGACGGAGTGGGGATGCCCGTTGGCGGCCCATCAGCCTTGTCGTCGGCTGCCATAGCGCAGGTTGCACAACCAAGTGCGCTCGCGGCAGCGCCCAGCCAGAGGCTGGCCGCGCGTCTCCCGGCGCAGGCCTGCGTAAATCGGCTTAAGTTCATGTCGCCCCAGTTGCTCGTATTTGCAGTGCACATGCTATCGACTATCGCCTGATTTGTCTGTTGCCCATCTGCCACTTTCCAGCCTGCTGCCGGTCCTCGAAGGCCTCGTGCTACCATCTTGACTTCGCTTCGGCTCGGACATATATTTCTCTCATGACAGAAATGACCGAAAAAACAGTTACGACTGTAGAGAAGCTCCCACCGGCGATCGAGCGGTTCGTGCTGCACTGGGGCGAGATGGGCGACGTTTGGGGCGTCAACCGTTCCGTGAGCCAGATCCATGCTCTGCTGTATCTTGCCGAGCACCCCTTGACGGCTGAAGACATTGCCGAGCGCTTAGGACTCGCGCGTTCGAATGTGTCTAACTCCCTCAAGGAGTTGCTGGCGTGGACGCTGATCCGGCGGGTTCAAATCATGGGCGACCGGCGCGACTATTACGAAGCGGAAGCCGACATGTTCGAAATGGTGCGCCGCATCGCCATGGGCCGCAAAGCCCGCGAACTGGACCCCAGTCTGGCGATGCTCAAATCGTGCGTTGCCGAAGCGGAAAACGGTAGCGATGTTTCCGTCAGCGCCCGCCTGCGGCTCAAGGCGATGCTTCAATTCATGGAAACGATCGATAGGGGGTTTGGCGAGATCATGCGGCTGCCGTCGCCCACCATTCTCGCCTTGATTCGCATGGGCGGCGCGTTAGCCCGTTTCGTCCAGCCCATTGGCCGCAGCAAACGGGCAAAGTGATAGGAGTGGGGCAGTCATGGATGGGTGCGCTGCCGATCGGACTGCCGTACCGGTCAATCCGGACCGCGACTGGCGGATCCGTGATCTCGTCAGCGAAACGGCTTGGGCACAATTGCCCGCCATCGTTCAGCAGCGGTTTTCCACGCGACCGGCGCGTGGCGTTGCAAAAGTCTACAAGGGCTGCGTGATTGAGACCCGGTTGTCGCGCGCAGGCTGGCTGCTGGCTCAGGCGGCTCGCATTATGGGGGCTCCCATTCCGCTCGCCGACGGCGCGATTGGCCCCTCGACAGTGTCGGTCGCAGACGACGATGCGATCGGCGGGCAGGTCTGGACGCGGATCTACGCCCGTTCCGGCCGCTTTCCCCAAACCATCCATTCGGCCAAACGCTTCCGCGGGCCGACGGGTCTGGAAGAATACATCGGATCGGGCGTCTGCATGGAACTCGCGGTCACCGTGGAGCGCAGGTGCCTGATTTTCCGGTCGCAACGCTATGTGCTGCAATGGCGCAACCGGCGGATCGGCATTCCTACCCTGCTGTGCCCCGGCAGGATGGAGATCGTGCACCAGCAGGTCAGCCCGACGCACTTCAGCTTCCTGCTGACGCTGAACCATCGCTGGTTCGGCCTGCTGCTGAGACAAGAAGCCCTCTATTGCGATGCATGATGCGGGCTTGCATCTAGGCAACTCACGCGCTAAACACCCCCTTCCCGCGCAGGCCGTCAGCCACGGCCAGCCTCATCTGCGGGACGCACGGAGAGGTGGCCGAGTGGCTGAAGGCGTCAGTCTCGAAAACTGAAGTAGGTGTAAGCCTATCGTGGGTTCGAATCCCACCTTCTCCGCCAGCACTCCAACAAGCCCGGGAAGTCGCTGCTGAATATCGCTCTAAGGCCTATCGCGGCATCATGCCGACAGGTTTTGTGCCGATGATTGGAAACGCATAGTCGCGCAATGTGTTGATCCACTGCGCAACGTGCTTGCCATTGCTCCAGGTGCTCATGCGCTTATAGCGGCTCCTGATCTCTTGAATGTCCTGTTACCGATCTGGACGACGAAACCTGAGACTGCACGCCGCGTTCGCCAGCGCATGGGCG
>JANLYB010000317.1:0-29370 GCA_031365425.1 Hyphomicrobiaceae bacterium | reverse complement strand
TCAAAGCCAAGTTTCCGGCGCAGGCGGGCAACCATTGCTTCGACGGCGTTGTCCACCCGGCCATCGTCGCTGGCGTAGATGTGGTCTTTCAGTTCTTCGCGTGAAACAACCCGGCCTTTGTTGTGGAGCAGGTAGCTGATCAGGCGGAATTCGAGCGGCGTCAACTGAGCGGTGCGGCCATCGACGGTGACTAGCATCCGGTTGGTATCGAGTTCGAGCTGGCCGGCTTTGATCTGTGGGCTAGCCTTGCCGTGCGTGCGGCGAAGCAGAGCACGCAGCCTAGCGATGAGTTCTTCCATCTGGAAGGGCTTGGGAATGTAGTCGTCGGCGCCAGCGTTGATGCCTTCGACGCGTTCGGTCCAGCTGCCGCGCGCGGTCAGGACGATAATGGGAGTGGTGTTTTCCTCGGTGCGCCAGCGGGTCAAGACCGTGAGGCCATCCAGACGCGGCAGACCCAGATCGAGGATGATGGCGTCATAAATTTCGGTGCTGCCGAGGAACCATGCGTCTTCACCGTTGTCGCACGTTTGAACGGCAAAACCCGCTTCGCCTAGACATTCGGCGATGTCTTTTGCGATTTCAATCTCATCCTCGACAACCAGGATTCTCATCTGCGGCGCCCGGTTGGTTTGAGCATCGTTAGTTGATTCGCTCGCGCATTATATTTTTCGCCGGCCTTGAAGGACGGCCTCGACGCGGTTTCGGACCTGCAGTTTTTGCATAATAATCGTCATGTAGTGTTTGACGGTTTTTTCGCTGAGCTGGAGTTCGCGGGCGATTTCTTTGTTGGTCAGGCCGCGCGACACGTGGTCGAGGACTTCTTCCTCGCGTGTCGTCAGTTCGGAGAGACCATCATCTTCCTGCTTTTGCTTTTTGTGGCGGATTTGAGTGAGGAGTTTGGCGGCCAGCGTGGGCGTCACGTAGCTATCGCCGTTGCAAACGGACTGGGCGATCATGATTAGCTCGGGGCCACTGGTGCCTTTGAGGATGTAGCCTTTGGCACCCGATTCCAGCGCGGCGGTGACATTTTCTTCCGATTCGGACGCCGTCAGCATGATGATCTGGACATCCGGGCAAACCTTTGCGATCAGCGCTGCCGCTTCCAGGCCGGATCCGGGCATTGAAATATCAAGCAGCATCAGATTGGGTTCAAATTCCTTGGCAAGCTGAATGGCTTCCTTGGCTGACCCGCCCTGGCCGACGACGTCGAACTTGTCACATGAAGATAAAATCTGGACCACGCCGCCACGAAACATCGGATGGTCGTCCACGACTACGACTCTGATCGGCTTGATGTTGTCCATCGTTTAACTCTCAACTCTTCAAAACGAATTGGGCAGTCAGGCGGGTGCCGGTGCCAGGATTGGAGTAAATACTTAAAGTACCGTCGCAGGTTTCGACTCGATCCCGGAGCCCTGCAAGTCCCAGGCCTTTTCCGGTTTGTTCCAATCCGGGTGCGAACCCGGATCCGTCGTCTTCTATCTGAACTGTCAGGAGGTCTTGGGCATACGTGGCTGATACTTTTTCCCGGGCCCCTTTTGCGTGGCGGAAGGCATTGTTCAATCCCTCCTGAACAAAACGGTACAGGCAGGTCTTGGTGCTGGCTGGCAGTTCGAGGCCGAGGTCTTCGATGTCGGCTTCGACAGCGACGCCAGTGCGCTTTTCGTGATTGCGGATCGCAAACTGGATGGTCTGGAGCGGAGACAGGCGCTCAAGCTGGGGCGGCGCGATGTCGGCCGATATGTTGCGAATTTCGTTCAGACTATCATGGAGCAGGCCACGAACCGACTCGAACTTTGATTCCTGGCTGGCAATGGTCGCGGGATCTTTCGACGGCTTCAGGCCATCGTAATAGAGCAATGCCAAGCCGGTGAGCTGCGCCGGTCCGTCATGAAGATCGGCTCCGATGCGGCGCAGCAGGCGTTCGTTGGTGTCGGTTGTCATTTTGCGGGCGGCGACGACCTTGCGATTGAGGTCTTTATTCTTCCGCAGCAACCCAGAAAGTTCCTGGATCTGGTTTTCCAACGCGTTTTGCTGGTTGAGAATGGTTTGATTGCCCCGCCGGACGATGGAAAACAACAGTCCGAGCATGCCGAGGGTCGAGGCGCCGACCACGAGGAAGGTATTCCAACGGGTCTGGGAAATATCCGATTTCAGTTTGTCGGCGAACTGGTACATCTCCGCGACCGCGATGACCGTGTTTGTGCTGTTTGCGTGCATGGGCGCGTAGACTTCAAGGAGCGGACGATTGAACTGGCGCTCTGCGGCGTTTTCTTCCTCGGTCAGTTCGTCGAACTCCGCTGCGATTTGGTTCGACATCGCGGTCAGGAAGCCAGACGTTTGCGGAAAGCTCAGGCCGATCGACGCATGATTGGTGCAGTAGACGATCTTGCCGTTTTTGTTCCAGATCTTGATGGTGGCGATGGACTTGCCCAGCGGGGTGGTCAGTAGAATTTTGTCGAGTTCTGCCCGGACGGAATCATCGAGGTCGTTGCTGGTGGCCAAAGGCTGCACCAACGGCTCAAGCAGACTGTCGACGTAGAAAGCAGTTGAAATCGCCGTGTTCTGCACAACGTGCTCTTCAATCCTTGAACTGATCCATGCGCCAAGCAGCGTCATGGTGGAGAGAAGAACGGCGGATGCGGCGATGATGAACTGCGAGGAGAGGGAAAGCCGTCCCCAAGCATGCACAACAGCGATCCAATGCTTGCGTAGCCAGCGTTTTGCCGAGGACCCATTGAGGCGAACCGGGGGGACCCGCCAGGGATGCGTGGAGATCGTATGGGCCTCTTTTACACCAGGCAGCATAAACTCACGACCTATGGCTGAGACGTATCACCCGACTTCAGTCCTGCGAACGGTAGTTGAAGTTGGGTGCATTGTGTCAAAAACGAATAGAAGTTTCAATAGCGTGCTAGGGATACTGAATTTAAAGAGTGAATTGTGTTAGTATGGCGCGCCCGAACCGGAACGAAGGGTGAAACGCAAGTTGCGGGCCATGATCCTAGCTTATCGACCCGATGCGACGTTCGAGCCGTTCGATCGGCTTGGGACTAAGAGCGATTTTTGTCGGACGTAGGTCCAGTTCGATAATTGTTCCATGGGATGCTGCGGTATTTTATGTCGTTTGGTAAGATATATTTTGTTGGTTTGACCTCTATTGTCAGCGCGATGTCAGCGACATTCTACTAACGTCGTTAGCAATGGAGGATGACATGTCATTACAAAATACCGAGCGGAACATGGTGTGTGTCCTTGGAGTGGCTGGTATCCGTGGCGCTGTTGAACTCTACGCCGTGAACGGCTCGCGCGAAGTTACGATGCACGGCTGGTTCGTTCAAAGCGCCGGGTTTTCAGTGTTGAACGACCGCCCGCCATGTCTTGTGGCCGTCGATGCAGGTTCGCTGTCTGACGACATGATCCGTCACTTGAGGGATCGCGGACATACGGTGGTCGTGATGCCTACCACCGGGCGTCCAAGCCGTTCGAATTTCCGCCGCACAGCAAAGGACGTTTGTCAATTGGCGCTGGGTTTGGCAGATAGTTTGCCCGGGACGCCTGCGCGTACGTTGCAGTAAGCGGTTCGGTCTGACGTCGCGTGGCCTAGCGCTTGCGGCGTAGCATAGCCTTGAGCCAGTGTTCGAGCGGGCTGCATGTGGGAGCGGGGACCCTTGCGCGACACAGGTATTGGCGCAGTCGTTACTGACCGATCCAAGATTGTCATACATTTTGGTTTGTTTGCCGCCACCTATACTGTGGTGGCTCTGCCTGTTTTGCTCTCAGTCCAACCGTCTTTCATTCATGTCGGGATAACGGCATTGCTGGGCCTAGCGCTTGCTACATTGAGCGCCATCGATATCGACTGTTTGCGATTGCCCGACGTGTTGACGCTACCTCTGATTGCTGCTGGATTGATATTTAACCTCTTGTTGTTCTGGGACGACCCTTGGCTGCGGGCGCTAGCAGCGCTTGCGGGTTATGGCGTGCTTTGGGCGGTGGCGCAAATCTACGAACGTACGCGCGGACGGGCGGGATTGGGGCTTGGAGACGCCAAGCTGTTTGGAGCAGCCGGTGCGTGGACCGGATTTGAGGGTCTCGCCAGCGTGTTGCTGTTTGCAAGCATGACAGCGCTGGTCTGGGCCGGGTTTTGTGCCGTTCGGGGACAGGCCGTTTCGCGGGTGACGCGGGTGCCGTTTGGGCCGTTTCTTGCATTCGGATTGTGGTGGGTTTGGCTTTATGGCCCCGCCACTTTTGCGATATGATGATTTGTGAACTTCGTGTTTTTCGAGTGGGGAAGTCGTTATGCGGCGCGTGTCATTGTTGGTTGGAAATCGTGCGGACTTGTCCATCGCCGGCCAGTCTCGCAAGCGGCGGGCGGCGGTGAACGTGCGGCGCGGCGACGACGGGTTCACGTTGCTCGAATTGCTGGTCGTGCTGGGTATTATCGCGCTGCTCGCAACGGTCGCGGCACCCCAGGTGCTGCAATATCTCGGTAAGGCGCGCACGGAGACGGCCAAGGCCCAGATCGCTGCTATTTCGACGGCGCTTGAACTGTATGCGCTCGACAATGGCGGGTTCCCGGCACCCGCGGTCGGGCTGCCCGCGCTGGTCAAAGCGCCCCCAGGCGTTGCGACTTGGAAGGGTCCATATTTGAAGCGTGCTGAAGGCTTGGTCGATCCGTGGGGGCGGCCCTATCAGTACAAGTTCCCCGGTCGCAGCAGCGGGCAAGCCGATGTGTTCACTCTGGGACGCGACAATGCGCCGGGCGGGACGGGCGAAGATCAGGACGTTTCAAACTGAAAGTGATAGCGAGGCGATTGCGGCCTCCTAACCCTCATGATCTTCACCAGTCGTTCTCCCCCACCCCTAACCCCTCCCCGCGAGGGGGAGGGGAATTACGTGCGTCTTGGTGCCATTAGGGCAGCCGCAAGCGGAGGGCGACACTGCGGAAGCGGGTGTCGAGGGCTTGACCGTTCGAGATGCGGAATTCAATGAGGTCGGGGATTGCGTCCATGCGGGTCCAGGTCTCAGTCCATTCCGGTTTTTGCGATGCCGAGGTTGCTCCGAAATAACGCAGTTCGAACTGGGTCGCCGCGGGGACGAGCAAACGGGATTGGGCAACTGGATTTGCGTCTGATTGATCTGTGTTTGCGGGGGGACGCCAGAGACTCCAGGTCATGACGAGCCCGGATCGGCCATCGGTATCTGTGCCGATTTCGAATTGGAGCCGGGCCAGGCCCGACTGTGCAGTCGTGACCGTCACCGGTGCGATGAACGCCAACAGGCCGGGTTGCCCGCGGAAGATCACGTGCAGGCGGCCATCGTCGCCGCGATCATAAATGGCGGTTGCTTCGGCGAGGCGTTGTTCGATGAAGGACGCAGCGGCTTCGGTGGCTGCTTGGCGGTCGAGCTGAGTGGCGGTTGTTTGAGTGCGCTTTGCCAGTTGCAGGGCGGCAGGCATTGCGACCATCAGCAGGGCGATCAGCACCAGGGACACGAGCAGTTCGAGTAGGGTGAAGCCGGCGTCGGGGGAGCAATCAAGGCAAAAGAGCTTGGGGAGAGCATTTGCCTTAACATTAGCATGCTTGGGTCCCGGCCTTCGCCGGGATGACGGAATTTTACGGAGAGTTCGCGCGTGCGGGCCGGCGAAGAAAGACGGTGACCTTGACAATAGCTCCGTCACTCCGGGGCTCCCGACTTTAAGGTGGTGAGCTCGATCGTGCGGGGCGGGGCCATGGGCCGGTCTTGCCAGGTCACGGTGACGGTCACCCAATAGGGGATGAAGCGGAGCGGCATTGGGGTTGATTCAGGGGCTTTGTATTTTACGGCGGTTAGGCGCCACTGGAGGCCGTTATCTTCGCCCTCAAGGGTGGTTTCTTCGGAAATGGAATTGTTGAGGCCAAAGCCAGCGAGTTTGGCACGGGCGAGGATTAGGGCGGATTGGTCCATGCGGGCGAGCCTGATGCCGCGCCAGCCGAGCGCTGTGCTGCGTTCCAGGGCGATGAAAATGGCGGTGAAGACCACGAAGGCGACGATGGTTTCCATCAGGGTGAAGCCGCTTGTGGAGGTGCGGTCTGACGTGGCGATGTTGAGCGTTTCGTTTGTGGCCCTGGATGGCCGGGTCAAGCCCGGCCATGGAACGGGAAAAAAGGTGCGCATGTCAGCGGCTCGTCGTGAGCGTGGTGGCGCCGGTCAGCCAGTCGATGGTGATGCGGGCTTGGGCGTTGCCGCTGGAGAGCGCGATGATGCCGCCGGTCGCACCGCCGGACGGCGTAAAGCGGATTCGGCGGCTGGTGCCGGACCATTCGAAGTTGTCCTCCTGGAGGAACAGAGCGATGGGCTCAGGTATGGCTTCGCGGGTGGGGGACGCGCCGGACCAAAAGGCGGCATGTTCCAGGTCGAGGGTGACGGATTGGTCGGTATTGGTGCGGCGGCTTTCGGCGTGGGCGAGCTGCAAGGCGGACGTGAGGCGGCGGGCGGTTGCTTCAAGCGTTGCGCCGGAACTGGCACCCTGGACGCGGGGTAAGGCGAGGCTTGCGGTGAGCGCGAGGATACCGAGGACGACGATCAATTCGAGCAGCGTGAAGCCGCTCTGTTTGTGGCCTAGATCATTGAAGCGGGGGGGGCGGACGGTCGCGCACATTCAAAGTCCCGCCAGCTCGTTGACTTTGAGGATGGCGCTCATGACCGACAGGATCAAGCCCCCTACGAGGCCGCCGATGACGAGGGTCAGGATGGGGGTAAGCAGGCTCATGAGGCGTGCGAGCTGGCGTTGGAGGGTTGCTTCGTAGACTTCGGCGACGCGCATCAACATAGTTTCGAGCTGGCCGGTTTGTTCGCCGACCGCGATAAGGCGCATCGAGAGTTCGGAAAATAAGCCCGACTTGAGCAAGGGCTGGGAGAGGTTGCCGCCTTCTTGAAGGACCTGCCCGGCGTTGGAGACGGCGGTCGCGAAGGCTTGGTTTTGCAGGACGCTGCCGGAAATGCGGACGGCTTCGAGCATGGGGACGCCGCTGTGGGTCAAGGTGGCCAGCGTGCGGGCGAACCGGGCGGTTTCGCGGTTGGCGATGATGCCGCCGACGATGGGAATGCGGAGGAAGGCGCGGTGCATGACGGCTCGGATGCCGAGATTTCGGAGGCCGAAGATGATGGCGAGCAAGGCGGCGGCGAGGACGGCCAGAACGGCGATCCAGTTGTTGGCCAGGAAGGTTTGGCCGTCGACCAGGAATTGGAGCGTGGGTGGGAGTGGTGCACCGGCGTCCTTGAACAGGGGAACAATTGTCGGGATAAGGACGGTCAATATGACAGCGAGCGCGCCGCCTGCCGCGACGAGAAGGACGGCTGGATAGAGCAAGGCCGAACCGACCTGGGTGCGGACTTCGCTGGAGCGTTCGAGGAACTTCGAGAGATCTTCTAGGACTCCGGCGAGCGAGCCGCTGGCTTCGCCGGCCTGAACCAGACGCCAATAGTATTCCGGAAACTCCTTGCCGCGGGCCGCGAGTGCGCCGGAGAGGCTGTCGCCCTGCCGGACGCTTTCGAGGATGGCCAGCGTTGCGGACTTGATCCGGCGAGAGATGAGCGGTTGCAGGCTGACGATGCGTAAGGCGTCGTCGAGGGTCAGGTCGGCTTTGACGAGGGTTGCGAGTTCACGTGTAAAGATCGTCAAGCCCGCTAACGGTAACGATCCGTCGCCGAAGGAAATATCGCGATCCCACCAGTTCTGGACGGGTTTTGCCGGGCCGTCGCCGGCGGTTACATCTAGCGGGAACTGTCCCCGCTGATGCAGCGCCTCCAAGGCCTGTTCGCGCGACCGCGCTTCGATTTCGCCCTCTGTCAGGACGCCTTGCTTGTCGTAGGCTCGGAAGCGGAATCGAGACATGTGTCAAACCGGGTTGCGCGCAAAACTTCTTCGGTGGTGGTCTGGCCGCGCAGCGCTTTTGCGAGGCCGTTGTGAAGCATCGTGGTCATTCCGCCGGCAATGCCTGCGTGTTCAATCGCGCCTTCGGAACTACCGGCCAGTATGGCGTCACGCACGGCCGGTGTCGTGGTCAAAAGTTCATAAATTGTGGTCCGGCCGGAAAAGCCGGTTTGACGGCAGACGGGGCAGCCGGTGGCGGTGTGGAGGTTTTGAGCGTCGCCACCGAGAAGGCTGGCGGCGTCGATACCGGTCTGGCGCAGGATGGAGACTACACCGGCGGCGTCGGGAGCGGGTGTGGCGCAGGAGGGGCAGAGGCGGCGGACAAGGCGCTGGGCGAGCACGCCTTTCAGGCAGGAGGCGAGCAGGTATTTTTCGACGCCCATGTCGAGCAGGCGGGTGACGGTGGCGGCGGCGGAGTTGGTGTGGACGGTCGATAGCACGAGGTGGCCAGTGAGGGAGGCCTGGATGGCGATCTGGGCTGTTTCGAGGTCGCGGATTTCGCCGACCATGATGATGTCGGGGTCCGGGCGCAGAATGGAGCGCAGGGCGTGGGCAAAGGTGAGGCCGATCTTGGGCTGGACCTGGATCTGGTTGATGCCGGGCATCTGGTATTCGATGGGGTCTTCGACGGTGAAAATCTTGCGTTCGGTGGAGTTGAGGGTGCTTAGCGCGGTGTAGAGTGTCGTGGTCTTGCCGCTGCCGGTCGGGCCGGTGACGAGGATGATGCCGTTGGGTTGTTTTAAGAGTTGCGTCAGGTCGCCGTAGGATTTGCCGGCGAAGCCGAGGCTTTCGAAATTGAGCTCGATGCTGGAGCGGTCGAGGATGCGCAAGACGATGCTTTCGCCCCATAACGTCGGCATGGTCGAGACCCGCAGGTCGATTTCGCGGCCGCGGACGTTTACTTTGATGCGGCCATCCTGGGGCAGGCGGCGTTCGGCGATGTTCAAGCGCGCCATGATCTTGATGCGTGAGCCGATGGCAGCGCGAACCGCCGGGGGGAGGGTCTCAGCCGTGTGCAGGATGCCGTCGATACGGAAGCGGACGCGGACGCAATCCTCGCGCGGTTCGATGTGAATGTCGGAGGCCTGCTGGCTGGCGGCGCGGACGATCAGGTCCTGGACGAGGCGGATAATGGGGGCTTCGCTCGCCATGTCTTCGAGGCGGCGGACGTCGTCGTCATTGCCAGCTTCTGTCGCGGACGGGAGCGGGGCTGGTGTTGCCGGAGGGGCTGGGGTGGAGTGGGCAGGATGGGCGCCGTAAAAGAGATCAAGGCCTTTTTCGATGTCGGCGTCGGAGGCGATGAGCGGAGTGAGCGGGCGGCCAAGAAGATAGGACAGGGCGGACAGCGCTTCGGCGTTGAAGGGATCGGCGACGGCTACTGTGACGCTTGTGCCCGTGTCGGCCAAAGGCAAAATGCGATTGAGTTTGAGGAATGCAGGTTCGAGTTCGTCGGAGTGGAACGGCTGGGCGGGGAAGTCGAGCTGCGTAACGAGGGGCATGCCGCAATAGTCCGAGAGGACCTTGGCCATGGGGGCGTCGGCGAGGAGGCCAAGTCTTTGAAGGACGAGGTGGAAGCGTTCGCCCGATTGCTTTTGGGCGCGCTTGGCCCGCTGGATGGCGAGGTCTTCCAGGATGGCGTTTGCACTTAGGAAGCGTGCGAAATGGTCGGCGAACTCGGCGCTGCGCGGGTCGAGGTTGCGGGCGGGCTCGTAGGATTCGGGCTGCGTTGCCATCGTGCTTATGCTTTCTGCGGCTTCCTATGGCAATATTATTGCCGTGACGGGCATCGTTGTGGCGGTTTTGAAGGGCGCGCTGCTTCCCACCCTGTACAAACCGTTCTAAAATCAATTCTAATTTGAGGCCGGATGCTGCAAGTTCGGAGCCAATGATAGCGTGTTCGCTGTACGCCTTGTTTGTTTTTATTGGTTTAGCATGATAGTTGCAACTGTCTGATTTTCAATAATTTTTCTAATATTCACTGGCCGGTCCTGTTTTGATGAACGCTGACGAATTGATGGAATAGGGTTTGCAGACTGGCTGAGCATTGGGTGAGTCCGCGTCAAAAGAGGACAAAGCGTTTCAAATGAGTTCGGCGACGATCGGTTCTCAGGTTTCTCGTTTCGTTGCGTGGTGGGCGCGCGAGCTTGCCGATATGCTTCCCGCTGGGGCGCGGACGGCGAGCGAGGCGCAGACAGCGCAGACGGTCATCGGTATCGGGCCTGCCGGGTGGACGCTCATCGACACGAATGGGCCAAAGAGTGCGCCGCGGCCTGAAGGCCTTGTGCCAGCGCAGGCCATGCTTGCCTATCTCGCCAGCCGGTTGCGGGCCAAGAGTTCACCGGGGGGGATTGCTCTGCGGTTGCCGAGCGAGGCCTGCTACGTCCGCCGGTTGGAACTGCCTGCTGCAGCGCGTGCCGATTTCGGCCGGCTGTTAGCCATGGATTTGGAGCGCACGACGCCGTTCAAAACGCGTGATGTGGTGACCGCATTCGATCTTGAGGACGCGCCAGCAAGCAAAGGGATGGTCAAAGTTCGACAGTTCATCGTAAAGCGCCGGTTGATCGACGGACCTAAGGCCGAGATCGAGGCTCTGGGGTTGAAGGTGGCGCGGGTCGAGTGCGCGGATGCGACCGGATATGGTGTCATCCCGGCCAACTTTCTGGCGCACTCGCTTCAAACGGAGGGGATGGCGAAGCCGTCCAACGGGTTGGCTCGGGCGGGCACTGGGCTGCTGGCCGCATGCGTGCTGGGTTTGGCGGCGTCGGGTGTGTGGATGTATGTCGACCGGCACGAGCAGGCGTTGGCGTCGTTGCAGGAGAGCAGCGCTAAACTGAAGGGTCAACTGCAGCGGCAGAAGGATGCGCTGCTCAAGACGCAGAGCGCGTTTGCGGAGATCGCAAGTTACCAGAAACTGCGGTCGGAGACGGTGTCCAAGGTGGTGATCTTGGAGGAACTGACGCGGATCCTGCCGGAAACGGCGTGGATCACGGATTTGAAGATCGATGGAGGCACGATCGATATTTCTGGATTGGCGGTTTCGGCGGCGGCTCTGGTTCCCATTTTGGAGCGTTCGAAGGTGTTCGTTGACGCTACCTCGACGGCGTCGCTGACGCTCGATCCGCGCGAAGAGAAGGAGCGGTTTTCGATCCGTGCGCGCATCAGGAATGCAGCGGCTGTATCGAATGAGGTGGTGCAATGATCTACGGTTTGTCAAAGGGATTGCGCCGGTTGCTAGCCGTCGGCTTGCTGGGAATGGTTGGTGGTGGCGTTGTATTGCTGGTGGTGGCGCCGTTGTGGGCGCATATTGCCGGCCTCAAAGACCGGATCGATCAAGAGCGGATGATGACAAACCGACTTGCTGCAGCCGTCAGCGACGATAGTGCGCGGCAAACGCTTGAGCAGCAGACCAAGGCGGCGAAGGCGGCTGGATTGTTCATTGAGGGCGAAAGCGAGTCGATCCGGCTTGCGGCCTTGCAGTCAAGTCTGTCGGGGATTGCCGCGGCCAATGGCATCAAGCTGCGTAGCGCGCGAAATCTGCCGGGACGCGAAAAGGGCGATCTGCATCTTGTCGGCGTGC
Organism: Hyphomicrobiaceae bacterium; assembly: GCA_031365425.1. Classification (GTDB taxonomy): domain Bacteria; phylum Pseudomonadota; class Alphaproteobacteria; order Rhizobiales; family Hyphomicrobiaceae; genus JANXVY01. The sequence continues at coordinate 17,875 of JANLYB010000317.1, read as the reverse complement.
AGTTGCAGCTCGCCGCGCCGATCGAAAAATTGCAGAAGATTTTGCTGGATATCGAGCAATCCAAACCGTCGCTGTTTGTGGATTCGCTGCAGGTTACCCCGGTTGCGGTGTCGCGCGTGGCGGATGACGAGCAACCGGGATTGCTCGATGCACGGTTCGATGTATTTGCTGTTGAAGCGCGTCAAAAAGGGTGAGTAGCGGATATGGCTGGGATCGGACGTTCATTCGTGGTTGGCGGGCTTGCCACGTGCGTGGCGGTACTGGGATATGCAAACTATCAGTTGAGCACATATGCGGTCGATACGACGCCGGCTGCGGCGGCTGGGACTTATGCTCCCGCGGGTAAGGCTAAGGCGGCTAAGGAGCTGGGGCCGGCGTTGACGGCGGATGCGCGCTCGATCGGAGAGTTTCCCGAAACGACGGCTCGACCGATTTTCTTTGCGGGACGGCGGGTACCGGAGAAGCCCAAATCCAAGGTCGTGGTGGTGGAGGTCAAGCCGGTGGCGGCCGTTGCTTCTTTGCCGTTGCCTGAGCCGCTGCGGTTGCTCGGGATCATGGACGCTGGGGATGGCCGGTCGGCGCTGGTGCGGACGACGCAGGATCCGCAGGGTGTTTGGATGGCGGTCGGCGATGAATATCGCGGCTGGCAGTTGCGTGAGATTCAAGACGAGAAAGTCGTCGTCGAAGCTCAGGGCGAGCGGCGGGAGCTGCGGCTGTATGTGGCGAACGCCAAGACTGTGGCGCGGTAGATTGGCCGTTTGGGGAACCATTCCGGCTGAAATCAATGATTGTGCAGGTGGCCTTGACCGGCGGAGCGGACGACGGCCGGTGGGGCGTGAGCGGCCCAGCTTTGTGCTTCGATGAAGGCCAGCACGTCGGCGGCGTCGGATTCCGACAGGCCAAGGTTGGGCATCTTTACGGTGGGGAATTTATCCAGCAGGGCAAGTGCCGTGGGATCCCCTTTGGCGATCATCCGGTCTGGCCGGGTTATGAAGCTGAGGAGCCAGTCCTGGGGCCTGCGGGCCGCGACGTCGAGGAGGTCGGGTCCGACTTTGTCGCCTTTGCCGACAGTGTGGCACGACGAACAGGCCTTGGTGAAAAGTGCTTCGCCAGGCTTTTGGCTGATTTCAACGTAGGTTGCTTCCGAGACCTTGACCTCGGGGACCTCTGGTTGACGCCAGTTTGGGTCCAGGGCGCGGACGTTCAAAGCCACGCGGTCGAGATCACCGTAAGCTGAGTCTTTCGACCAGTCGCCGATGTCGTCGTTGCCCAGCAGCATTTCGTGACGGTGTTCGGTCTTTATGCGGCTGCGTTCACCGAGCTTGTCGCGGATGAGCTGAATGTCGGCGGGTTTGCCGGTCAGAAATTTCCAACCCGGACGGGCCTTGAAGGCGTCTGCGTAGCGTTTGAGCTGGGCGGGGCTGTCGCGTTCGGGGTCAACGGTAATCGAGTACATTTGAAAATCGCTGCCTACGGCGGCGCCGAGTTTTTCTTGCAGGAGAGCCATACGCGCGGTGGTGAGCGGGCAAATGTCGGTGCAGGTGGTGAAGATGAAGTTGATGATGACCTTCTTGTGTTTGATGAGGTCGTCATAGAAGCGGTAGGCGTTGCCGTCTTGATCGACGACGGGGAGGTTGGGCAGATAGTCCTTGCCCCAACGCGAGCTGGGGGCCGACGAGGTGAAGCGTGCGGGTTCAACAGGGGGCATCCAATGCAACGCCGAAAGTGCGCCGATGGCGGCGGTTGATATGGCGAACATTGACAAAAGAATGCGGTTCGACAAGCGCGTCCCCTACGATGACATAATCGGCGCCCCCGCTCTGAGCGGGAGCGCCAGGAGCTCTGTTAACCGCGACCGCCGTCTTTGCCGCTGAGTGATCCTAGCTTGCCGCTCCCCGATGCGGGCTTGGCTGTGCCAGAGCCGCCACTGGTGCCGGTACTCGTGCTGGTGGAGCTTGCACTTGCGGGTGGCGTGGTGGCCGGGTTGCCTTCGGGCAGCACTTCAGGCGTGGTGTAGGTGACCCCGTCCGGGGAGGGGTTTGGCGTCATGGTCAGTGCGCTGCGAACATTGGGGTTGCTGGCGTCGCCGTGCAGTTGAATGCGCATGAGCATGGCGAAGTCTTCGTGGACCGTGTTGTGGCAGTGGTTGACGTAGGACCCACCGTATTCGCCGAACTGGATCTGGAACTGAACCTGGCCAGACGGGCGCAGACGCCAGACGTCTTTGCGGACATTCTTTTCGGTGGCCGGGATCGCTTTGTTGCCGCGGTTCATCGTGATGCCCTCCTCGAAGTGGAGGTGGATCGGATGGTCCCAGCCGCCGCCGCCGTTGACGTAGGTCCAGTGCTCGATTTCGCCGGGCTTTGGAATGGTCAGTCCGACGCGGTTGGCGTTCATCGAGTGAGCGGCCTGACCATTGATCTTGATAATCCATGGGAAGCCCTGGACCACTTCGGAGCAATCCGGCGTGCAGGCACCCTTGCCGCCATTGGCACGGGAGTCGCCGTTGCCGCGCCCAAACTCGACAACGCGGGTGCGAACGGGCGCAACGATTGGGATCTGTTCGGTGAGGATGGCTGGGACAACGCTTTTGTCATTGAGGCCGCAGGAGTTTTCGATTGTGTTGTCGCGACCCGGTTTATCGACGCTGGGAACCGAACTCACGATGTTGATCTTCATGATTGGGCCGCAGCAAGGGTCGACGTTGGTGCCCGAAAGGGCCGCCGCGAGTGAGACGGCGCCGTCCGGCTTGCGGCCATCGGTCTGTTGGAGGCGATTGACGAGGTAGACGAAGTCGCCAACCTTGAATTGCGAGAAGTCGATGACAATGTCGTAGCGCTCGGCGATGCCTTGTTCGTCGAGTTCGGTCAGTGTCAGCGGGTTGACGACAAAGTTGCCATCGTTACCGATGAACTGGAAGGGGACGGCTTTCCCGCTCGAGTCGGCTAGTGCCAACTTGATGAAGCGCGACATGGAGCAATTGATCGTGCGGAAGCGGTATTTGCGCGGCAAGACTTCCATCACGGGCGCGAATGCAAAGTTGACGAGGGGCATGTCGCCGACGAAGCCGTCCGTCGTGAAGATGTCGAAGAAGTATTGGCCCTGTGTGTCGCAAGCGCAATCGGAGAAGATGACGTTGATGTCGAAGTCGCAGTTGCCCCAAGGGAGTTGCGTTCCGCTGGGCAGGTTGAGGTTTACGCCGTCGTTGAAGCCTTCGCGGCCCCGGTCGCGGCCCGAGTACATATTCACCATCGCGAGATTGCCTTTGTAGACGTTCTCGGCGGTGAAGAAGAAGCGGTGGTCGTGGCACCACAGTTGGTTCTGGAGTTCGCGCCAGTCGCCGGCGACCTTGACCAGACCGTCACCGTCATCTGGGCCGGAGGCGCGTGGATCTGAGGCGTCCGTGTTGATCTTATCGCGGCGGGCGAGGGTGGTGCTCCAACGGTAATCGTAGAAGGTGCCGGGGAAATGGTGGACGTTGGCGGCGCCGTCGCTTTCAGCGCCGTTATGGGCGTTGTGGAAGTGTAACTGGCTTTCGTTACGGCCAAAACCGCCGTTGAGGGCGCGGTCCGACGGCAAATTATTGTAGACGCGGTTGATGACAGGTTCGCCGTAGCGCAGCTTAAAGAGGGGCGGGGGCACCGAGCCGAGCGCGTTTTGGCCCTGGCCATAGCACCAGACGGCGTTGGGATCCTGGTCGGGGAAATTGTGGTGGAAGTAGCTGTGGCCTTGGCAGGACGCCAGCGACATCACGTAGCCCTGTTTGGGTAAGAATTCTTCCCAACGCTGGTGGGAGAACATTTCGCCGGGCGGACGGCCTTCCATTGGGCCGCGATTGGTCTTGGGATTGCGATAGCCGTTCGACATGATCGGCGTGCCCTGTTCTTTCAGGGCTGTGAAATCAGTATGATAGGAAAGGCGCTTGGCCGAGGGTTCGTTCATCCCCGCGGGGAAATCGACGTACTTTTCGATCTTTGTACCGGTGTTCACAAGGCGGGGCGTGAGGGGCGTCGGCTTGATGTGGTTGACCCGGCGGAAAGGTTCGGTGAATTTCTGTGCGCCAAACAGGGGGGTGCGGGGGGCACCGGTGGAGCCTGAGGCGAAGGCGCTGCGTGCGTAGGGGCTGAGGCCGTTCTTGGCGACCAGCAGGCCGCCGGTGGTGTAGATGCCCCATTTCAACAGATCGCGCTTGGTGATCTGGCCTTGCGACAAGGCTTTGACGATTTCCGCCCGGTTATTCCGGGCGTTTTGGGCTTCTTTTTGGCGAAGCCGGGAGGCGTCTTTAGGTAAATACATGATGAAACCCCTGCCTAAAACTTGTCAATTGGTTTGGATCTGCGTGAGCGGCGCTTGGAAATGAGTTCGTGGTCGGAGGGTTCCCCGATGCGGGGGATGCGAAAAAATCTTTGTTCAGTTTAGGGAGTTCGAGCGTCGGGGATGCCCACCTGGGTGCGGGTTCTGAAGTCGGGGTCTGCTGGGGATCATTGGTCGACTCGGCAGGACCAAGGTCTGAACCGCGAGCGGGCCTTTAGGGGCCTAAGCTGCATTAAGACGCCAAAATGCTGGTAGCTGGGGCGGCGGTTCAAGGCGTCGTAGCAGGAATGTCACAGGGTGTCTTTCCGGCTCCGCGCCGGTGCTGTTAAGCTATCCTTAACCGAATCTTGTTCAGTTAACTCGTTGAAAATAATTAGGTTATTTTGACCCTGGTGGGGTTTGTGCTTGGGTTCTCAACAGGGGGCCAAGTCAACATCGACTCTGGGGGCGAATCGCCGCTTTGCTGAGCAATGTAAACTCGGAGCGGCGTGATGCAGAAAAGTTACCCTGCACAGTCAAATTGGTGGAACGGACTTGGGGCTATTTGTGCCGGTCGGGGCGGTTTTTTGATGCTAAGTAATTGTCTGTTAGCGGATGTTTTGGGGAACGTATTGTTGTCCGATCGTCGCGGCAATATTGGAGGGCTATTGGTGGCGGCGGTGCTTTGCGGACCGCTGGCGGCAGGCTGCTCATTGCCCTACGAGCAATTGTCGCTACCAGCTCCTGTTGCTGGAGCTGCGGGCGGGAATAGCGATGGACGATTGAATACGGCGGTGGGGGCGCCGCTGAGCGGGGCCGGAGCCAAAGCGACCCGTGAGCCCCGGAATTATCCCGGGTCCGGCGACTTCACCAATAAGATAACGCAGAAGGCGTCGGCTGGAGGCGTAACGACGACCGGCGTTGCTGAAACCGGGGCCGATGCGTCGCCCAGCAGCGCGGTCAACAAGGACGGCATTACTCTCAATCTCGTCGGTGCGTCGGTGGCGGAAGTCGCCAAGACGGTGCTCGGCGACGTGATGGGCGTCAATTACACGGTTAGCGACAAGGTCAAGGCGACGATTACGTTGCGGACATCTCGACCGGTCGAGAAGGCTGGGCTGCTGGCGATTTTTGAATCGGTGCTGCGCGAAGAAGGCGCGGCGATCGTTGTTGAAGGCGATCTCTACAAAATTGTGCCGTCGAGCGATGCGACGGCTGCGGGCGCTCCGTTGCGGCCACGCAAGGGCGGGCGGCAAGGCACTGGGATCGCTACTGAAATCTTCCCGTTGCGTTATGTGGCTGCGGCCGAGATGGAACGCATCCTGAAGTCGGCTGCACCTCAGGCGGGTGTTCTGCGCGTCGATGCGGCGCGCAACCTGCTGATGCTGTCGGGAACGCGCGCCGAGCTTGCCTCGATGGGTGAGATGGTCAACGTTTTCGACGTCGATACGATGCGCGGGATGTCGTTTGGAATCTATCCGATTGAGACGGCGGACCCGGAAGCGATCGCGCAAGAACTCGACACGATTTTTGCCAATGACAAGGACGGCCCGACAAAAGGGATGGTGCGGTTCGTGCCCAACCGGCGGCTCAAATCGGTCATGGCTATCACGTCGCGGCCGGAGTATCTCAAGAAGGCGCAGATGTGGCTGTCGCGGATCGATCTGGCGAGCCGGGCGACCGAAAAGCAAGTGTTTGTCTATCACGTTCAGCATCGGCCCGCGTCCGAGCTCGCGAACATCTTGCAGAAGGTTTATCAGTCCAAGACGGGGGCGGCTGGTTCCACATCTTCGGCACCGGCGCGAGCCCAAGGCAGCAGCAGCGATTCTCCGTCTGCGGGATTTGGCGGCGCTGGCGGAACCGCCGCGGGGGCCACAGCTGCGGGTGGTGGCGGTGGGCTTGGCGCAGCATCAGGGTTTGGATCGTCAGGCGGTTCGACGGTTGGCGTTGCTCCGGTGCCGGCTGCAGGCGGGGCTGATCCAGCCAAGCCCGGTGATGCGGCTACCGCTGGCGATGCTGCTACCTCGCTCACGACGGCATCTGTCGATACGTCGCGGTCCAGCGGAAATTTGCCGCCTGATGACCGGGCGTCGGGAATTTCGGTGGTGGCGGACGAGATCAAGAATTCGCTGATCATTACGGCGACGTCGCCGGAATACAGGCGGGTGAAGCAGGTGCTGGCCGGGGTCGATATCGAGGCCAATCAGATCTTGCTTGAGGCGACGATTGCCGAAGTGACGCTGACCGACAATTTAAAGTTCGGCGTACGGGCTTTCATCGGCGGCGGCGGCAGCAATGCCACGTCGAACAGCGCATTGCCGACCAATCTGCTGGCTTTGCCGCTTGCTGCCAATCCGGTTGCGGCGGCTGGGTTCCAGTATTTTCTGAACGCGAAGAATTTGCAGGTTGTGCTGAACGCGTTGAGCGCGGTCACCGATGTGAACGTCGTGTCGTCGCCGAGCCTCATGGTGATGGAGAATAAGCGGGCGACGCTGCAGGTCGGCGATGAAGTGCCGATCATTACGCAGCAGGGCCAAAGCGTGATCGCAAACTCGCCGGTGATCAATTCCGTGTCTTATCGCAGCACGGGTATTATTCTGGGGATCACGCCGCGTCTCAGCGACGACGGGCGGGTGTTCCTCGATATCGAGCAAGAAGTTTCCAATGTTTCGAGCAATAACCCGACGACTGGGCCTACAATCTCTCAGCGCCGGGTCAAGACGACCGTGACGGTTAACGATGGCGAGACGATCGTGCTGGCCGGTTTAATGAAGGACGATGCGACGCGGGATCGCGAGCAGGTGCCATTGCTGGGCGATATTCCACTCATTGGAAACGCGTTCAAAAGTAAGAACGATACGATCAAACGGACTGAGTTGTTGATTTCGATCACGCCGCAGGTCATCCGGGACCGTCAGCAGATCGACGATGTGACCGCTGAATATCGCGACAATCTCAATTTCTCGACGCGGCCGCAGCGGCGTGCACCGCCAGAACATCGCGAGCAACTCGACCGGCTGATCCGGTGATTGCTGAAGGAGTTGATATCGTGAGATAGTCGGTCTTGTTTTGGGCCGGCTATTTTTTGTGGTGCTGGGTATGCATGTGCTCAAACGGGGCTCGGATCGGGGCTTCGTTCTCATCGTGGTTATCTGGTTTGCGGCGCTGCTGGCCCTGCTGGCGGTCGGATTTTCATCCGCCGTGCGGGCGAATTTGCGGTTGACGTCGAATGCCGTGCAGGGGGCCAAGGCCGAGGCGCTGGCGGATGCGGGGGTTGAGCTGGCGGTTTTGTCGTTGATGGCGGGCGGGCCGGAACGGCGGTTGCCCATCGATGGGTCGTTGCGGTTGTGCAGCATGCGCGGGCTGGGCGTGGTGGGTTTGCGGATCCAGGATACGGGCGGCCGGGTCAGCCTCAATCTGGCGAGCGAGCGGATGTTGCAGGCGCTGTTTATCGGGCTGGGGGCTGAGCGGGATGCAGCCAGCACCATGAGCGATACGATCCTTGATTATCGCGATGCCGACAGTAACCGGCGGCCTAACGGGGCGGAAAAGCCCGAATACCTTGCTGCTGGTCGAGCGCTCGGACCGAAGAATGCGCCGTTCGATACGGTCGAGGAATTGAACCAAGTTTTGGGCGTTGATCCTGCGCGGGTGGCGTTGGCGATGCCGCATCTCACCGTACATTCGCAGACGGCGGGGTTGGATCCGCGTACCGCGACGCGAGAGCTGGCCGCGATTTTATCGCGCGGCGGCGATCAGTTGCCGGCGCGGATGGGTGCTGCGACTGCGATGAGCGCGGGGATGCCTGCGGAGTTCATCACCAATTCGCCCCAGAAAGTGTTCTGGGTGGCAAGCGAAGCGCGGTTGGAGAATGGAGCGCTGTTCGTGCGCGAGGCTGTGGTCGAGCTGCAATCGACGCGTACGGCGACGCCGCTTTACAAGATGTGGAAGCGGGGGACATCAACCGGGGGCGAGGTTGGGCCGGCAGGAGCGGAAGTGCCGCCGTGTTGATCGCCTTGGCGTCGAGTGCGGCGCCTGGCCGGGGTAAAAAGTAAGCGTTATCTCAGTTGACGGTGTCGAGGCGTTTCAAAATGCGCTGGAAAGTGGACTGCAGCGGGCGGCGGTCGTCTTTGTTGAGGGTGGCGAAGAGGTCGCCAGTGTTAGGAAAGCATTCACCGTTGACAGCTTTGAGGCCGAATTTGCCGGTTGCTGGAAGCGTTGCGATGATGTCGCGCGCGAGGGGCGTTCCGGGCTGGCCTGTGTCGCGCTGGCCGATGACCAGCGGTAACTCTGGATGGTCGAACACGCCGGAATGGCAGGCCACGCGGTCGTCCGTCAGCGTGAGCAGGAACTCGACGAGGTCATTCATTTCCTGGTCGCTTAGGCCAAGCCCGCGGCGCGTGGATCCGAGTGGTTCGCCGATGTTGGCGGCGAGGTTCGTCTGATTGACGTCTTCGAGCGGGGTCTTGGCGTCGAGGCCGGTCGTGTCGCCTTTGGGCGTCGCACGCCGGTCTCCGCCGCGGTTATAGAAGGCGACGACGTCTTTGAGGTTCGATTGGCCGCCGGTGTGGAAATACGGCGGGGTGAGCCCGACGTTGCGGAGCGTTGGTGTTTTGAAGGCGCCGTCGACGGCATCCCGGGGGATATTGGGGACGTTGAGGCAGGTCGAATTGACAGAGGGCCGCGCCGTACAGCGGTCCACTTGGAAAAGGTCGATCGAGCTTGAAGTTGTGGCGCCGGCAGTCAACTGCCAGCGGTACTGGCGTGTGAACGATAAATCGAAACCGTAAACGTCGAGCGCGCCGAGACCTAAATCTTGCGATGTGGGGCGGACGCCGGTGTTGTAAAAGCCAGTGTCGTTCAAGGCGCTATAGCCGTCGCGCATGAGCATGCTTTCGACGGCGGGTCTGTTCCTTGGGGCGATGCTCGTGGTTGCAGCTTGGGTGAGAAGCGGGCCGCTATGGCACTGGGCGCAGTTGCCTTTGGCGTTGAAGATGTCCTTGCCGCGAATAGCTGCGGGGCTGATGGCTGCCGCGTTGCCGTTCATGTAGCGGTCGAAAGGCGTGTCGTCGGAGATCAGAAGTTGTTCATAGGCTTGGATCGCCAGCCCCCAAAAGAGCGAGAAATTGAATTCCATCTGGGTATAGCCAGATGGAGCCTCCCGGGGTTGTTTGGTTGAAACGTCGACAATGAACGGACCGGTCGCGGCCCACCATTTGTCCCGGAATGCTTTTTGGATCAGGGCCTTGTAGGTGATGTTGAGGCCGGGAATCGCCGCTTGTTTGACGAGGCCCGGGGTTTGGGAAAACAGACTGTCGTTGGGGTCGACGACTTGAATTGCCAGAGGCGCTTTCGGCAATAAACTGTGTCCTAGATCCTGGAAATATTTTTGGCCGCAGAGGATGTCGTAGCTGCTCAGTGCTGGTCCGACCGCCTGGGAGGCGAGGCTCGCGTTTTCGATAAGCGGTTGAACGAGTACAAACGAGACGGGCGCTCCGGGTTGGCTGCGGGCTTCGATCAGGCCAGTGACGGCAGCGCCCGGATTGCCGAACACGTAATTTGGATCGATCACTGGATCGACCGTTTGATTGACGTACGTTCGCGGGCCGAAAGGATCGACGCCGTTGAACTGATTGTTGGCGCGGCCGTCCCAATATTGGCGAACGTTGAATGCGGCGTTGATAACGGATGGCGTCTGGCGCGGTTCGACGCGGCGGTAGATCAGGCCGTTGGCATGGAACGGCGAGCCCTTGGCCGGGTCGAGATCATCGAGGGGATAGTATCTCAAGCTACATGTGCCGCTGGAGAGGGCGCTAGGTGCCGCGCCGCGGATGCTAGAGACGTAATCTCCGGCAAAAGCACCTTGTGAGGAGATAATGTCGCTGGAATCAGACAGAACGCGCGATTCACGGTCGGCGGGGTCCAGCAATTTATGGAGCGGGAATGCGGCGGGTGTCAGCTGTTGATTGAGTTTGTTCGTGCGGTCGAGGAGGCCCGGGTTGATTTGGTTTTGCGTGCGGATATCAGCACCGGCGTGGAAATGGCAACTGGCGCATGCGTTGCGGTCGCTGCCGGCCTGGGTGTCCCAGAATAGCGCTTTGCCGAGCTGGCGGGCAGCTTTGAGCGCCTCGGGATCGTTGGGGTCGATGTAATCGGAGAGATCGGGAAGCTGCGGCGTGAGGCCTTTCAGAGAGCCGATGGGCTGGACTAACGTTTGAGACTCGCCCGCGGGGGCGGCAAAGGCGTCTGGTTGGGGGAAGATAATTGCGCACGCGGCGGCGATGACAGGCAGGACCAGCCACGCTGGGGCCCGGGTTGATCTGGCGATGTTGAACGCGCACATCGTTGCGATGCCATCCTTACCAGGTGGATGCGGCACTGGGCGTGTTGATCCAGATGGCCGTCAACCAAATGTCAGAAACACATATTTGTAAGCCCTTTTCGCAGGGAAATTGTTCAGGCTTTAGTCCCGAAACAATTAGACTAAGGTCTGATATAGTCGCAAGCCGTGGGGTTTTTACCCCTGGTTTGGGGCGAAATTCCGGGGACGCGTCGCGGTTGCGCGAATCAGTCTATGAATTTTGGAGTCGTCGATCGGAGATTTGTCATGCGGCCAATTGGGTTTCTCGCTTTGATGGCGATTTCACTTGCCGTGACCAGCAGTATGAGCCTAGCACGCCGCCTGACGCCGGTGCCAAGCGTCATTGAGGTGCCGGATGCCCCCGAAGGCATCGGCTGCTATTTCGAGCGGGGACGGACGTTTTGTTCGCGATATTGCTATATCGAGGTGGACGGTCACCGGTTCTGCCGCGAACGGCCGCGTGAGGCGCGGTCGCAGGCGCCTGTCGAAGGCCTGCCGATCATCCAACTGACGCCCATGAAGTAGATATATCCGAGCCTGATCCACGTCCAAAAGCATAGAGCGACGGCGTTACGCTTGCTCTCAATGCTTCACGTGTTTAAGTCGTTTCATTGATTGCCGCACAGCTTGTGGCATTTGGGAATTGTCTGCGTTCATGAATGGCTTTGACGGAGACGTAGACGGCATGGATTTTAAGGTGACGATCTTACGGGCGGGACGGACGGCGGGGCAGTTCGCGGCGGTTGCTGCCGGCTTGCTTTTGGCTGGCTGTTCTACGGAATCGTCTCAATTTTCGCAGCCGCCCGCCGCTCCTGCAACGGCCTCGATTACGCCGGTCACGCGCAATTCCCTCTCAGACGTCCAGACGTCGACATTGTCCGAGGCACAGCCTTTGGCTGCACGGGCTGGCGGCGGGCAAGCGATGAAGATTGGTTTGCTGCTGCCTTTGGGCGGGTTTGATCAGACGGCGCAAGTTGCCAAGGGCATGAAGCAGGCCGCCGAAATGGCGCTGTTCGAGGGCGAACGGTCTAATATTCAGCTCATCGTGAAGGATGACAAGGGCACCGCTGAGGGCGCGAAGGCTGCTGCCGACGAGGCGATCAAAGAAGGCGCGGAAATCGTGCTTGGCCCATTATTCTCGCGCGCAGTCCCTGGTGCTGCGGCTGCCACGCGGGCGGCCAACGTTCCGCTGCTGACATTTTCCAATGACCGGCACGTTGCTGGGCCGGGTGTCTACGTGATCGGGTTTTCTCCGGAGCAGGACGCGCAAAGCGTCGTTGCCTATGCCGGGCGGCAGAACAAGCAACGGTATGCTGCGCTGTTGCCGGACGACGGCTACGGGCAGGTGATCGGTGCGGCGTTCCGCGATGCAGTCGCACGGAGCGGGGGAACGGTCGTTGCCAGCGAGACCTATCCGGCGGGCGCGAATGCGATGATCGGACCGTCGCGGCGGATCGTGGAAGCGATCCGCACGGCGGAAGGAAACGGCGCGGGGGTCGATGCCGTATTCGTGCCGGGCGGGCAAGACGTTCTGCCCCAACTCGGGCCGCTGCTCGCCTATGCCGGGTTCAATTCGGGCAAAGTAAAGCTGCTGGGTTCGGGGGCGTGGGAATTTGCCAACATCGGCAGCAACGATATGTTTGTCGGCGGGTGGTATCCGGGACCGGATCCACAGGGCTGGCGGACGTTCACGGGCCGGTTTGTCAAGGCGTTCGGCATGCCGCCACCGCGGATGGCCAGCGTGGCGTTTGACGCTGTAACGCTTGCGGTTTCGCTGTCGGCGGAGCCGCCGGGGCAGCGCTTTACGACGGCCAACCTCACGCGGCCGTCGGGCTTTGCCGGGATTGACGGTACGCTCCGTTTCCAGGCCAACGGGATCGCCGAGCGAGAGCTTGCTGTTCTAGAGGTTCAGAAGACCGGCGTGATCGTGCTGGAGCCGGGGACAAGCGGGATGCAGGGAGCGAAGATCTCGACTGCGGTTCCGCCACGGGTGAATTGAGCAACTAAACTCCGATTGGCGTGCGCGTATGGTTTCTATTCTGACGATCATCGCGCCGATTTTCGGCATTATTGCGATTGGATATCTGTCGGGACGGACGGGGTATCTTTCGGAAGCTGCCGCGCGCGGGATTGGCGATTTTGCCTTCAATATAACGATCCCGGCACTTTTGTTCCGCACGATCCTGCTCGCCAAGTTCGGCGAGGTTGCCCCACTGGGTATTCTTGCCAGTTTCTTTGGATCAGCGGCCATTGTTTGGCTGCTAAGCGTGCTGGCGACGCGGTTTGTCCTGCGGCGGCCCGCGGTCGATGGCCCGTCGATTGCGATGTGCGCTGTGTTTGGCAATACGATCATGCTGGGGTTGCCGCTTGGGGTGGCGACATTCGGCAACGACGCGTTGGCGCCGATTTCGGTTATTTTATCACTTCACGCGCCGGTGTTCCTGCTGGCGGCGACGATTCATAGCGCGGCTGTCGAAACGCGCGAAGGTTCGTCGTTGTGGGTGAATTTGAAGGCTATTTTGCAAACGCTGGCGCGGCAACCGATTATCGTGGCGATCGTCTTCGGGAGCATCTTACGGGTGACGGGGATCGAGGTTCCTGCGCCCGTGATGTCGATGTTTGAGATGCTGTCCAGGGCGGGCGTTCCGGCGGCCTTGATCGCGCTCGGATTGTCTCTGGGAAGCTTCGAAGTGCGCGGCAATGTGGCGACATTGTCGGTCATGCTGGGGCTCAAGCTTTTAACGTTGCCCGCAATCGCCGCTTTGCTCGCGTTCGAGGTGTTTCACCTGCCGCCGATTTCGGCGAAAATGGTCGTTCTGACAGCGGCGCTTCCGTCCGGGGCGAACGCGTATTTGTTTGCGCTGAAATCGGGGCGGGCGCTCAACTCGACTTCGGGGGCGGTGGCAATCGGGACGGCCATTTCAGCGGTCACGCTGGCCGTATTGCTGATCGTGCTTCATCAGGTTTGATATGCGCTGCCAGCCACGTGCGCTGTGTATCAGGCGGCGAGGGCGGTGACGTAGGTTTGACGGCGGGGCGTTTGAGTAGCGCCTGCAGACACGTCTCGCTGAGCCTTTGCCGGAGAGGCGATCGGCATCACGGTCGACAATTCGTCCAGCAGGTTCTGAAGCGCGTAGTGGGCTCCATCCAATTGCTCGTTGGCCGCGTTGTGCAGGCGCTCGGCCTTGTCTGCCAATTCGATTGCGCTCTGCAAAATCTGCGCAACACGGTCGAGTTGGGTGTTCTGGTCGAGCGGGACGCTACCTGCCACGACACTGAAGGCTTGCAGTTCGGTTTTCTTAATTGAGGGCGTGGAAGCCGGTGCCGTGGCCGGTAGAAGCATCGGCGCGTTCGCCGCCCGGCGAATTGATTGATTCGGCTTATTTTGAATGACGGTCAAATCAGCAAGGCTGAATGAAACGCCATGCGTATACCACCAGGTGGTAGCCGTCAGGGAAAAGACCAGGATTGTGAGAATTACGAATTCTGATTCGAAAATCATCTCAGTATGCTCCGCCTCGCACCGGCAGAGTAAGCATATTTTCTATTAAAAACAAGTGACTATTTCTATGCTTCGTGAGTTTAGTTTAGTTCGTGGTGATAAGTGAGGCGGAGAATTATTGGGAACTTGGCCGGTATTGGAAGTGCCCGGTTATTTTTTCGGCAAATAGCCAATTTTCCTCCTGGACCCCTAGTCCGCGATTGTGGATTACGAGGGGAATGCCATCGGAGGTTAATTTATCCGAGACTATTGCGACGTGGGTGTTGGAAAACCAACCATGGGCTAAGTGAAACGTAACAATGTCGCCCGGCTTATAGTCCTTAGGATTGGCGGAAACGGGCAGGCTTCTGCCCTTCTGGGAAAAGAATTTGCGCTGAACTTCCACGCGGCGGTGGTCGATATTGGTGTCGCCCGAACCAACGCCGGCTTTATGGATCTCGACCTGGAGGTCGATGCCGAGCGCGCGATAGGCGCGCACGACGACGTCGGTGCAGACGCCGGTGGAGGCCGGTACGTCGCCACCGGGGTAGGGGATTTTTACGTAGGCGGGTGTGTAGAGGGCGAAGGACTTGCCCTGATCGCGGGCCGCGGTCACGAGGCGGTCAGCGAATGACTGGGCGGCGGCTGCTGGAGCGGGCGGAGTTTGGGTGGCGCGTGCGGATGCCGCGAGGCCAAAAACGGTCAGCGCCATCGCAATAGCTGCTCCCAGACTGCGCATCGGTAACCCCAGAGATTAGCGTCCCAAACCATTCACGCTCGTCCCGTCAAGGCGGCGAACGGCGCGCGATGCCAATCTTGTCAACGACGATGGGCGTTTTTGCGGCGTGGAGATGACTGGGACATTAGCGAGCAAGGGCGCTGCGGCGGGTGCAGAGTACCGATAGTGGCCGGTGATGGCATCGACGAACAGGGCGTCTTCGAGCTGGGGGCCCCAGCCGCGGTTGTGAACGATCATGTAGCGGCCTGAGGGGGCTATGACGTCCGAGACGAGGGCGATGTGGGAGCGGGAACCACGGTTTTGCGGGCGGTCGTAGGTGACGATGTCGCCGGGCAGGTAGTCTTCGGCAATGGTCGTGGCGGCAAGCTGCTGGCCGGCGCGGGTGAAGAAGCGGCGCAGCGTTTCGGTGCGGCGGTGGTCGATGCTGGTGTCGCCGTTGCCGATGCGGCTATCGTGCACGAGCTGCTGGAGGTCGACACCGAGGGCGCGGTAGGCGCGGATGATGACGTCGGTGCAGACACCGTAAAGGGGCTGCACGTCGCCGCGCGGGTAAGAGAGAGCGCGGTATTTGTCGTTGTAGATCACAAGGTCATGGATCTGGGCGCTGGCGGCGGCTGCGAGCGCCATGCCGAAGGCTGCGGGCGTCAGGGCGGCGGTGGTCAGGTTTACAGGCGGAGTGATTGGGCGCGCGGTGCAAAGCTTAGGTTCGGTGTCGAGGCTGCCTTCTTGTGACGGGATCGGCTGCGACGGGATGGGCCGTAGGAGCGCGGCGGATGGGCTGGCGTCCAGATCAAGGGGGGGGCGGGACGTCAGCATGGCCGTACGTTCGTTGGCGGCGGTGGCGGGTGCTGGGGTGGCCGCGAGCGCCGGGGATGGCGTGGATGGGACGGCGTCGCTGCGATGCGCGGGCATCAGGGCAGGGTTGGCAACGGCGAGGCCTTCGATGCGGGGGTTCGTGGCGGGCGTGATGGCTGCGGGCGTCAGCGGAATGTGCGGGGTGGCAGACGGGGCGAGTACTGGCTTGGGCGCGTGGACCGCTGGTGGAATGACGGTGGCAGGCGCGGCGGCGAGATCGACGCGGCGGAGGGGCTTTAAGGACTGGGTGATCGCGAGACCGCAGATTATGAGCAGTATGGGTAGCGTCAGCAGGGCGAGTGTGGCGCGGTCGTCTTGGCTGAACGGGGGGGCTGAGGCTACAGCGGCGCGGCTTGCGGGGCGATTGGGCGGACGGCGCGCCGGTGCGGGGCTGACTTTGAGGCCTAACAGGAAAGCGATGGCGGGGCTGATGTCGGCCGGCGCTGCTGGCGTGATGCGGGTGGATTGATGGGAGACCGTTGCAGGCTTGCTAACGGGGGCCGCGTGGCGCGGACTCCGGGGTGAATTTCGCTTACCTCGAGATGGCTTTTTCACTCGGACCTACCGACAAGCCGCAGACTACGGAACGTCTTGTAGCATAATCAGGTAACGGCTTCATTTCAAAAAGGAAAAATGCCGGAATTTTTAGCGTTCGCGTTGGGATTGTGGCTCGTTGCTGGCGTCGATGTCGCCGCAACTGCCGTCTGCGCCTGAGCCGGCCGTGTAGGTTTTGCTGACAGCTTCGACAACGCGATCATACAAGCGTTTTTGCGATGTCGGATACAACATGGCCCAGCTATTGATGAGTTTGCCGCCGCAGGAGAAGGTCACGCGCTCGTAGAAAGTCTCGTCGCCGCGAGTGCCTGAGAGCACGAACCAGCGTTGTTTGTGAGGGGTGTAGTCGAGGGTCGTGCTGGCGTAAATGTCGGAGAGTAGGAATTGGCGGTAGGCGTCTAAGGAGAGATTTTCGGTGTTTTCGAAGGTGGCGACCAGCAGCTTGGCTTGACCGTCCGCCGATTTCAGGACGCGGCCATCGTTTCCGCTTGGCGTGGGTGCGGGGAAGAAAATGTTGGCCGGGTAGGCGATCTGGAAGCCGAAGCGCTCGTTTTGGATCGTCGCCCAGTCAGAGAGCCGGCTGGATTGGGCAATGGCGTTACCGGAAGTTGCCGAGAGGATGGCGCACAGGCTGGCGGCCAAGGAGAGGGTGGATTTTGCTGGGTGGAAGGTCGATCTGATCATCACGGGGGTCCGTCCGTCGTGTTGCAGGTCGTCAACGAGCGTCGCGCAGCCTATCATAATTGCGAAGCTGGCATAGCTACTGGTCCGGGAGAAAAAGGTTTCATGGCGCGACGGGGAGTGCGCGGCAAGGTTCCGATTGTGAGCGTGATTGCGTGCGAGGCCGATATTGCGGCGGGCGTTGCACGGTTGCGGCGGGCGTGTCCGGGGATGGCGGCGGCGTTCAAGCTGGTGGGGCATCCGCCGTTGCGACGGTGGAGCCCGGGGTTTGACGGGCTGGTGCGGATCATTGTTGGGCAGCAGCTATCGACGGCGAGTGCGAATGCGATTTTCGGGCGGTTGGTGGTGGCCGTCGCGCCGATGGAGCCTGATGTGTTGCTGGCGGCGGACGATGGGGCGTTGAAGGGGGCCGGGCTTTCGGCGGCGAAGATTGCGACGCTGCGGGCGCTGGCGCAGGCGGTTGTCGAGGCCCGTGTGGATTTTGCCGGGATGGCGGGCGCGCAGGAAGACGAGGTGCGCGGTCAACTCACGGCGGTGCGGGGTATTGGGCCTTGGACCGCCGATATCTATCTTATGTTCTGCAGGGGCGATGCGGATGCGTTTGCGGCGGGCGACCTTGCGTTGCAGATCGGGGCGCAGAGGCTGCTGGGGCTGGCGGTGCGGCCAACGCCGGATGAGTTGCTGGCGATTGCCGAGGTTTGGCGGCCTTGGCGGGCGGTCGCTGCCCGGATGCTGTGGGCGTACTATGGGCATGTGAAGGTTGCCGAGGTTAAACGGATGCGCCGGGCTTAAGCGGTTTATGGATCGGGCTGTTGTTTGGTTGCGTAACAAGCGGTGTGGCGCGGATGTGACTGTGGATTGATCGCGGCGCTTCACAGAGTTGACACGGACGGCTAGTATTTGGGCTGAG
>JANLYB010000302.1:0-11455 GCA_031365425.1 Hyphomicrobiaceae bacterium | reverse complement strand
CGAGGACGGCAAGGATGCGCTGTACGGCAATTTTGAATCGCTGACGGCCAACCGGGACAAGTCGCTCGATCTGTTGCGGCTGGCTTTGACGAAGCCGCGCTTCGAGGCCGATGCGGTCGACCGGGTGCGCGAGCAACTGTTGGCTGGTTTGGTCTATGCGGCGCGCGATCCCGATAAGGTGGCCGGCAAGGAATGGTATGCGACGGCGTTTGCCGGGCATCCGTACGCGCGGCCTGCGAACGGGACGCAGGATAGCCTTGCCAAGATCACGAAGGACGATCTGTTTGGCTATACCAAGAAAAACTTTGCCAAAAGCAACCTGAAGATTGTGGCGGTTGGCGATATTTCGGCGGCTGATCTGGGCAAGGTATTGGATACCGTGTTCGGGGCGCTTCCGGCGAAGGCCGATCTCGTTGACGTTCCGCAGACCAAGGTTGCTGCGGGATCGCAGCAAGTCATCGAGATGAACGTGCCGCAGTCGGTGGCGGTGTTCGGGTTGCCAGCGATGGCGCGTAAGGACGCCGACTTCATGCCGGCCTTCATCTTGAACCAGATCCTGGGCGGCGGCGGGTTTGCGTCGCGGCTGATGGAAGAGGTGCGCGAAAAGCGCGGGCTTGCGTATTCGGTTTACAGCTACATTCAGCCCTATCAGAGCGCGTCGATTTTTGCCGGTGGCGTTGCAACGAAGAACGAGTCGATTGCGCAATCGCTGGATGTCATTCGCAGTGAGCTAAAGCGGATGGCGGACAATGGTCCGACGGAAGCCGAGTTTGCCAACGCGAAGAGCTATCTGACGGGATCGTATGCGCTGCGGTTTGATACCAATGCAAAGATTGCGGCACAGTTGCTCGGGCTGTTGCAGGAAGATTTCGGCATCGACTATGTCGAGAAGCGGAATGCGCTGGTTGAGGCTGTGACCATGGCTGATGTGAAGCGCGTGGCCGCCAAGCTGCTCAAGACGGACGATCTGATCGTGACGATTGTGGGCAAGCCGATGGGGATGCCGCCCAAGGGGTGAATGCTTGGGGCTGATGGCATCCGTTGAATTGAAATGACACCGCCCGCGACGATCGCGGGCGGTGTTTTTTTGTGGCAGGATGGCGCTGGGATGCGGATTTTTGACCAGGATGGACGAGCGATGTGGTTTGGCGCGAAGGTCCGGGGCAGCGCGTTGTGCAGGGTTTTATTTTCCGCGCTCATGTTGGCGGCTGTAACGCTTTTGCTCGCGACGGGAGCCGGCGCCAAGAAGGCGACGCCAGCGGGGTTGATCAAGGTTGCGCTGACGTCGCTACATCCGACGCAGGGGGCAGTCGGGATGCGCGAGGCCGGGGCGAAACGAGCCGAAGTCGAGGAGCGGGCGAGTGACCCGAAGCGGCTCGATAAGTTTTTGGCCAAGCATGCGATCCCGGTGGTCCTTGGACCGAATGGACAGATGTACCTTATCGATCATCACCATTTGGGTTTGGCCTTATTCCAGGCACAGGTGGCCGAAGTTTACGTCTCGATTGAGGATGATCTTTCAGGTTTGACGATTGCCGAATTCTGGAAGCGGATGGAGGCGGAGGGCAAGGTTCATGCGTTCGACGCGGCGGGCCGGAAGATCGATCCGTCCGCGTTGCCTCGAAATTTGGGGGACCTCAACGACGATCCTTATCGCGATCTCGCCGGATCGGTGCGGGATGCTGGCGGGTTCGATAAGACCAAAGCACCGTTCTCGGAATTCTCGTGGGCGGATTTTTTCCGTGCGCGGGTGGCGGCGGGATTGATCGCGTCCGATTACGATGCAGCGGTGCGCCAAGGGATGGTGCTGGCGCATGGGGCGGAGGCTGCGGCTTTGCCAGGGTTCAACGGTCGGCGGTAATCGTTTCTCGTTTAAAGGGATAACCGGGACGCGGCCTTGGACTGTGATGGGAAAGCGGCTAATTGTGCAGGAGTGAATTTGAACGGAGAGACCATGCCTTCGCGCTCGCATAACTATGATCAATCGCTTACGGGCTGCCTGACGGGGGCGATCGGGAAGCATGGGCTGCATTCGGCGGAGCTTGCCAATTGGGTGGCGAAGCTGGAGCCGGAGATGGCGCGGCTCAAGGCGGATGCTACGAGCAAGCGGCTCGAACTGTTGAGCATTGTCAATGAGACGGCGGATATCGTGGCGGCGGAAGCGGCGCTGGTCAGGCTGTCGGTGGATGCGAGAACAATCGTGTTTTTCGGCACCGGCGGATCGGGGCTCGGCGGGCAGGTGCTGGCGCAGATTGCGGGGTGGAATATTCCCGGCGCGCAGCCCAAGAACAAGGCCAAGCGGCCCCGCACGCGGTTTTACGACAACCTGGACGGCGACACTCTTGCGGGCGGGCTGGCCGAGCTAGATTTGGCGTCGACGCGGTTCGTGGTGACGTCGAAATCAGGCGGGACGTCGGAGACGCTGGGGCAGGCGATCTGCGCGCTGTCGGCGGTGAAGGCCGCCGGGCTTGAGGCGCAGATCCCGAAGATGTTTCTGGGCGTGACCGAGCCGGGCGTTAAGGGCAAGCCGAACGGGTTGCGCGATCTGTTTACATCGCTCGGCATTCCGCTGCTCGATCATCCGACGGGGATCGGCGGGCGGTTTTCGGTGCTGTCGAATGTGGGCTTGCTGCCTGCGCTGGCGCGGGGGCTGGACGCACGGGCGGTGCGGGCTGGGGCAAAGTCGGTGGTGGATGCGCTGATGGCGTCGAAGTCGGCGGCGGATTTTGCGCCGGCGCTGGGGGCTGCGGTTGCCATTGGATTGGCCAAAGAGCGCGGGATCAAGATCAATGTGTTCATGCCGTATTGCGACCGGCTCGGGAAGCTGTCGGAGTGGTATGTTCAGTTGTGGGCGGAGAGTCTGGGCAAGGGAGGTGAAGGCACGAGCCCGATCGGAGCGACGGGTCCGCTCGATCAGCACAGTCAGTTGCAGCTGTTCATGGACGGGCCGCGCGAGCATTTTCTGACGATTGTGCGGACGACGACGGCTGGGACGGGGCCGGTGATCGATGCGGGTATGGCGACGGCGGCGGGCATCGGGTTCATGGGCGGGAAGCGGATCGGCGATGTGGTCGATGCGCAGGCGCATGCGATGCCGGAAGCTTTAGCGCGGGCCGGGCGTCCGGTGCGGACGATTGATATTCCCGTGCTCGATGAGGCGGCTATCGGCGCTGTGCTCATGCATTTCATGATCGAGACGATTTTGGCAGGGCGCGTGCTCGGGCTCGATCCGTTCGATCAGCCGGCGGTCGAGTTGGCCAAGGTGCTGACGAAGGAGAGGCTGGCCTCTCCTCCTTTCAAAAATCCTGACCTGAAGTAGGTCAGGATTTTTGAGTCCGGCGCTCGCGCCGGCGGCTCTTCGCCGCTCCGGCCAGCAAAGGGCTGACCGCTAGGAACTGCGATTGTTGCAGTCTGCCGTGGATGGCTGTCGTTCTGGCTCACGCGAGCATTGGGGCTACCGTCTACAGCAGGTAGGATCAGCAACTTGAATTGATTCGCTGGAGCGTTGCCTTTGACCATTCGCCAACTGCTGCCTGAGACGGTGAACCGGATCGCGGCGGGCGAGGTGATCGAGCGGCCCGCGAGCGTGATCAAGGAACTGGTCGAGAACGCGCTGGATGCGGGGGCGCGCGAGATCGAGATTGTGACGGCGGGCGGCGGGTTGTCGCTCATTCGCGTTTCTGACGATGGCTGTGGGATGGCGCGGGCGGATTTAGCGCTGTGCGTCGAGCGGCATGCGACATCGAAATTGCGGGACGACGATTTATTCGACATTCGCACTTTAGGGTTTCGTGGCGAGGCTTTGCCGTCGATCGGGTCGATTGCGACGTTGAGCGTCGCGTCGCGGCCCCGTTTGCAGGCGTTGGGGGCAGGCGACGAGCCGCTTGAGGTGACCGTCGATAAGGGCGAGAAGCGCGAACTGCGACCGGCGGCTGTGAACTTTGGGACACGGGTCGAGGTGCGGGATCTGTTTGCGGCGACGCCTGCGCGGCTAAAGTTTCTCAAGTCGGAGCGGGCCGAGAATATGGCCGTGTCCGATGTCGTGCGGCGGCTCGCCATGGCGCATCCCACAGTTGGGTTCACGTTGACGACGGGCGAGCGGACCGGATTGCGATTGCCTGCGTGTGCGCTGGGGGCGGACGGGTTGTTGGCGCGCCTGGGCAAGATCATGGGCGCGGAGTTCATGGCGGATGCGCTGCCGATTTCGGGGGAGCGCGATGGCGTCGCGCTGTCGGGGTTTGCGGGGTTGCCGACACTGCACCGGCCGGATGCGACGCAGCAGTATCTGTTCGTCAACGGGCGGCCGGTGCGCGACAAGCTGCTGGTCGGGGCGGTGCGGGCTGCGTATGGCGATCTGCTGGTGCGGGGGCGGTTTCCGCTGCTCGCGCTGTTCGTGAGCCTGCCGCCGACGGCGGTGGATGTGAACGTGCATCCGGCAAAGGCCGAGGTGCGTTTCCGGGATTCGGGGGCGGTTAGGTCGCTGATCATCGGCGGGCTTCGCCAAGCTTTGGAGGCGGCGGGGCACCGGGCGACGTTGCGGGGCGGGACGATGACGCTGGATGCGTTCGCGGTGCAGGCGGCTACCGGGGCCGACGCTGGGCAGGGTGCGCCGCGGGGTTGGGCTGGGGCGAGTGCGCGGCCAGCGGGGACGCACACGGCGGCGCAGAACAATCCACGTTATCCGAGTGTTGCAACGTCGGGGCTGTATGAGGAGATGCAGGCGCCGTTTACCGCAGTCAATATGCCCAGCGTGGATGCCGCGCCTTCGGTGGAGGCAGCGCCGGTCGAGTTGACGTCGCGCCCGTTGGGGGCGGCGCGGGCGCAATTGCACGAGACGTACATCGTGGCCCAGACGGAGACGTCGGTGATCATTGTTGATCAGCACGCGGCTCATGAGCGGCTGGTTTATGAGCGGATGAAGTCGATGCTCGCGGCGGGGACCGTGGCGCGGCAGGGCTTGCTCATTCCGGTGATCGTCGAACTCGATGCGGACGAGGCGGCGGGGCTGCTGGAGCGGGCGAACGAGTGGGCCGAACTGGGGCTGGTGATCGAGAGTTTCGGGGGCGCTGCGGTCGCGGTGCGCGAGGTGCCGGCGTTGCTGGGCGACAGCGATGTGGCGGGGCTGGTGCGGGATCTTGCGGCAAGCGTTGCCAACGACGGCGAGGCGCGGGCGTTGCGGGAGCGGCTGGAGGCGGTGTGTTCGACGTTTGCGTGTCACGGAAGCGTGCGGGCTGGGCGGAGGCTGACGGGGCCGGAGATGAACGCGCTATTGCGCGAAATGGAAGCCACGCCGCATTCCGGCCAATGCAATCACGGCCGGCCGACGTATGTGGAATTGAAGTTGAGCGATATCGAGCGGCTGTTTGGGCGGAGGTAGGGGCTAGAGCTGCTGGAGGAAATTCAGACCGGCTTTCGTCGTAATGATAAGAAGTCCGGCACCGGTCAGGGTGCTACGGTCGACGAAGCCGCGACCCGCGGAGCCTTCCCATACAGTCAGATGAGGCGGGAGGTTTGCTAAGTGTCTAGGAAGTCCGCGTAAGTGCGGGGTCCCCTGGCCATCCATTGCCCAGCCCCTTGATATTGTTTGTCGAACTGCCGTAAGGTTGTGGGGATGTCGCCGTTTGATGGGTGATGCGTGCTTGCTTCGCTTAGGGAGCGTTGATTCAACGGTTGAGAGCATCCATGACTTCCGACGCACATCAAAATCCCGCGGTGATCGAACCTAGCCCTCACCCGGAAGACCAGAACCCCACAGCGAGTTCTCTGCGTCAGCGCATTAGGCAGCAAGAACTGCTCGCTGAACTGGGCGTTACCGCACTCAAAGGCGCTACAATTGATTGCTTGCTGCAGGAGACAGCCCGAATTGCTGCCGAGGGGCTGTCGGCTGATTACTGCAAGGTTTTGGAATTCATCCCGTCCGAAAACCGGTTGCTGGTTCGTGCTGGCGTGGGTTGGCACGAAGGTGTGGTTGGAATCGCAAGTGTGGGTGCCGATCTCGCATCGCCCGCTGGATATGCATTGAAAACGGGTAAGCCCGTCATTTCAAATCATCTTGGAAACGAGGAAAGATTCCGGACGTCCGAATTGCTTTCGGATCATGGTGTCATTCGCGCTATGAATGTCATTTTGCAGGGCGACGGAAAGCCATTTGGTGTGCTCGAAGTCGATAGCCGGTCAGAAGGGGATTTCGATCAAAAAGATTTGGCATTCTTACAGGGCGCAGCCAACTTGTTGGGAATGGGAATCGAGCGAGAGTTATATCAGCAGAAATTGAAATCGGCATTAGCGCGCAACGAAATGCTGTTGGCCGATGTCAATCACCGGATTAAAAACAGTCTATCGATTATCGTCAGTTTGTTCCGATTGCAGGCGAAAGATATTGGTGATCCCGTTCTTACTGGCCGGTTGGAGGAGGCGGCAAATCGGGTTCAAGCGATTGCTCGCGCCCATGACCGGCTGTATCAAGGCGACCAAGTCGAGAAATTGGATTTCGGAATTTATATCGAGCAAGTTTGTCGCGATCTTGATGCCGCTGTTCCGAAGTGTAAGATAGCTGTGAGTGCGCAGCACGGCATTGTCGTAGATACGGATCGGGCGATTTCGTTGGCGTTGGTGGTGAATGAGCTTATTACCAACTCTGCCAAGTATGCTTATGGCGATAAATCCGGCGGCGAGATTAGGGTCGCGATAGTGCAAGAGTTGGCCGGTATGATTTCTATTCGGGTCGAAGATGATGGGGTGGGATTGCCCGTGACGTTTGATTTGAAGCGGCCCACCAGTCTTGGAATGCGCATTGTGACGGCGTTTTCTGCGCAATTGAATGGTGAGTTGGGCTTTTCGACGCTCGGCCCGGGGACCGTTTTCACTCTCGTTGTGCCCATTGCCAAGCACTCTTGAATTCACTCAAGCTCACGGATCCATTCCGTCGTGTATGCAAGTTGCGGGATCAGATGATCTTGCGTGACGAGTGCCGGACGGCATTGTGAGCACAGCGAGCGATGCCGATCCGGGGTCTTTGACATGCATGAAAATGGTAAGATCCAGGATCTGCGTGCGCAAAAGGGCGCACTTGTCCGGGAAACCAATGGGAGGGAAAATCTGAGTCCCGGCAAGCCATCCGTCCTGGAATTTCGTGCCAACACAATGTCGTCCGGGCCAGGGAAAAATCGGGAACCGGACAGTAGTGGGACAAGCCTGAGGATGACAAATTGCGGGGTATTGTTTTTCTGCCCTGAGCGTCTTCCAATTTCCACCTGCCCTGGCCCTTGAAAATCACTGTAAGAGTTGGAGGTGATTTGGAGGGGTGATGGCTGGGTCGATTAATATTCCGGTTTATAGCGATGCGCTGGTGGTGCTGGGAACGGCGGGGATTGTCGTGCCGCTGGTGCATCGGCTGGGGCTGAGCCCGGTGCTGGGGTACCTCGGGGCAGGGGCGCTACTGGGGCCGCTGGGGCTCGGATCGTTCATCGGGTCGGTGCCGCTCCTCTACTGGTTCACGGTGGGGGACGCGAAGAACGTCTCCGGGATTGCCGATCTCGGCGTGGTGTTTTTGCTGTTCCTGGTCGGGCTGGAGTTACCGTACGAGCGGCTAATGGCGATGCGGCGGCTGGTGTTCGGGCTCGGCGGATTGCAGGTTTTGCTGTCGACGATTATTCTGGCGGTCATCATCTGGGGGCTGGGGCAGAAGGCGCCGGTGGCGCTCATGCTGGGGGCGTGTCTTGCGCTGTCGTCGACGGCGATCGTGCTGGAGGTTCTGTCGGCGCAGGGGCGGGTGTCCACGAGCGCAGGGCGGGCAAGTTTGTCGGTGTTGCTGGCGCAGGATCTCGCGGTCATTCCGGTGTTGATGTTCGTATCGATCCTGGGAGCCGACAAGGGCAGTTCGGTGCTTGAGACCGTGGGGCTTGCGCTGATGAACGCAGCGGCGGCGATTGCGTTTATCGTGTTGTTCGGGCGGGCTTTGTTGCGGCCGCTGTTCCGGCTGGTGGCGCGAACGAATTCGAGCGAGCTGTTCATCGCCGCGATCCTGTTCATTGTGGTCGCGACTGGCGTGATTGCGGCTGCGGCCAGTCTGTCGATGGCGCTGGGAGCGTTCGTGGCCGGGCTGCTGCTGGCTGAAACCGAGTATCGCAAGGCGATTGAGACGACCATCGAGCCGTTCAAGGGGCTGCTGCTTGGCGTGTTCTTTTTTACCGTCGGGATGAGCATCGATGTGCGGGTGCTGGCGCAGCAGCCTTTGGCGTTTCTTGCCTGCGTGGCCGGGCTGATTGGGGTGAAGGCTGGTATTCTGGCGGGGCTCGCGCGGTGGTTCAGGCTATCGGTCCCGGCGTCGATTGAAACCGGGCTGCTTTTAGGGCCCGGGGGCGAATTCGCGTTCGTCGGGATCGGGCTTGCGGCGGTTCTCGGTGTTGTGACGCCTGCGGTCGCGAGCTTTGTGCTGGCGGTGACGTCGCTGACGATGGCGCTCATTCCGGTGCTGTCGCTCGTGGCGAACCGGATTACGGCGCGCTTGCAGGAGCCGAAGAAGGCTGATCCTGCGCTAGCGGTCGCGCCGGAGCCGCAGACGAAGCATGCCATAGTTATCGGGCATGGCCGGGTGGGAAAGGTCGTCTGCGCGTTGCTAAAGCAGCATGGGGTTGCCTACACGGCGGCGGCGGATGATGCGCTTTCCGTGTCGGATGATCGCAAGCAGGGGCATGCGGTCTACTATGGAGATGCGACCAATCCGGCGTTTCTGAAAGCGTGCGGGCTGATGGAGGCATCCGGGGTGATTATCACAATCCGGACGCAGCCGGCGATCGACGCGATCGTGCGCGAGGTGCGTCAGGCGCGGCCCGATATTCTGATCGTGGTGCGCGCGCGCGATGCCGAACATGCGCGACATCTCTATGCCACCGGCGTGACGGATGCCGTGCCTGAAACCATCGAGGCGAGCCTGCAGTTGTCGGAGGCCGCGCTCGTTGGGCTTGGTATTGCGACGGGGCCGGTGATCGCGTCGATCCACGAGAAGCGCGACGAGTTCCGGCACGTGCTGCAGGAGGCAGCTCGCGAAGTTGGGGCGAGGGCGGGGCACGGGGTGAGGGCGAAGAAGAGCAAGGCGGTGAGGTAGGGGCTTGCCTGTCGTGTTTTGCGCTGGCTGCCCGAAGTCGAGGGGCGCTCGTTTTGAACCGGCGGCAGGTGCTCTTTGCTTTGCGCGTGGCCACGTTGATCTGGAAGATCGCCGGTGGCGGGGCAACCCCACGCGCGGATACCAACCTTCATGGGTTAGTACCCATGAAGTTTGGTATATGCTGCGGCCGGTGTATCGAACGCCAATGATGGGGCGAACTCGAGGGATCGGGGTCAACCAGTGGAGGTTTCGATGACAACAAGCGTGCGACCGCATAATGCCAAGGCTGCGCTGACCTGGGGTTCGGGCGGCGCCGGGTATGACCGGGTGAGCCAGACGATTGCCGATGCGCTGGAGCATGTGGTGGACAGGGTCGCGCCTCAGCCCGGTGAGGTCTGCCTCGATGTTGCGACCGGCACCGGCTGGACGGCGCGACGGCTTAAGGCGCATGGGGCCAATGTGACCGGTGTCGACATCGGGGCTGGCGTCATCGCGGTGGCCAAGGATATGGCACCCAATATCGAGTTCCGGGTCGGGGATGCCGAGGAACTTGCTTTTCCCGATGGCGCCTTTGACGTTGTGACATCTACGTTTGGCGTGATGTTCGTCGCGCGGCCTGAAGATGCGGCGCGGGAATTGACACGGGTGTGCCACAAGGGCGGACGCCTTGGGCTTTGTACCTGGTTGCCGGGGGATACGATCGAGGGGCTGTTCAAAGTCATGCGTCCGTATATGCCGCCGCCACCGGCTAGCCCGCCGCCGTCGCCGTTCGAATGGGGCAAGATTGAACGCGTGCGCGAACTGCTGGGCGGCGCATTCGATCTCAAGTTCGAATACGGCGTGACGACGTTCCGGGCGGCGAGCGGGGAAGCGGCTTGGGATTTATTCGTGACTGGGTACGGGCCAACGAAAATGATTGCGGGCGCGTGCGATGAGGCGCGCAGGGCCGAGCTGCGGCGCGACTTCATTGCGTATCATGAGCGGTTCTCGACCGATCTGGGGATCGCCATGCCGCGCAAGTATCTCGTGACGATCGGAGTGCGCAAATAGCCGTTGGCAATGGTGACCGCTGCTTTCGTGGCGGTCACCCGGTCATGGGTGATCTGTCAGATAATGGGGTCGCCGTCGTGGCTGGGATAGCCACTCGCGATGATGTCCCAGGCGGTATTGATCTGGCGGATGCGCAGTTCGCGGATGGCGCGGTCGGCATCATCGGTTGCCTGATCGGGGTGCCAGCTCAGGCGCAGGCCGTCGACGATCTTTTTCATCGCCGTCAGGCTGGCTTTTGAGGTGACGCCCATTCCGAGGATGTGGAGGGCGTCATCGTGGGTTTGCGGCATCTGCGTTGGCCAGTCCGCAGAGCCGGCCCAGTTCGACGGCGGCGAGGGCTCGGGCGGGGTTGCCACGAGATGGCCGGTGTCGATAGCAGCGGGGCTGGCGAGTTCTGCGTCAGCGAGGCGCAGTTCGTCGTGGGCGGGGATTTCCAGCGTGTGGCTGTGGGCATGGTTGGGGGCGGTCCAGTCGTGCGCCAGATCGGGCTCGCTGAAGGCTGGTTCGAGGCGCGGGTGATCGTTGCCGCTGCTTTCGGGAAGGTTGGGCCATTCGGGGAGGACGGGGCCGAGCGGGTCGTCGAACGCGGGCTCGACGTGTTGGCCGTAGGGGCCGAAGGCGGGGCCTAGCGGATGTGCCTCGGCGGCGCGGTGGAGGCCGTCTGGGGACATTGGGGCGCTCAGGCTTGGGATGGTGCGGGTGTCGTTGTCGAAGCCTGAGTCGAATCCCGGTCCGGCGTAGACGCGCGGTCCGGCTGGGAGTTCGTCCGGGTCGCGTTCGCGGCGCATCCAGAAAAACGTGCCGAGGGCGGACAGGGCGAGGCCGGCCGCAATAAGGATGGTCGTCAGCGAGGTGCCGGAATTGGGCGGCGTGAGTTTTTGCGGACGGCTGGAATACGGCTCTTGCTTCGTCATGCTTTCAGCGACTTGAGTGGTCTTGGCGGACTCGCTCGTCGCCGTCTGTGGTGGGAGCACGGGCGGTGCGGCAGGCGATGGCGCTGCTATGACGGGTGCAGGCAACGGCGCAGGTTCGGGCTGCGGAAAGGCTGCGACCTTGGCCGGTGGCTCGACCGGTTTGATTGCAGGCGCGGGAGCCGGCGGCGTGATGGCTTGTGTGAGCGGGTGTTCGATGGCTGATTGGCGCTGCGTGACGGGCTCTGGCCGGGCGTCTGCGGTGGGGGCGGCCTTCGGGGCCGCGCGCTGGCTTGGCGGCGCGGCTCGCGTGGGCGACGCCGGCTCGACTGGGGTATGGGCGGCCTACCGGGGGGGATCGATGCGGGCGGCTGCTTTGGTTTCCGGC
>JANLYB010000268.1:0-4624 GCA_031365425.1 Hyphomicrobiaceae bacterium | reverse complement strand
CGTCGGGCGCGTCGAGTACATGCGCACCTGCAAGGAAGTCCTCGACTCGTACTTTCAGCTGAAGTTCAAGGCCGGCGAGCTTCATCAGTCGGGCGCAAGCGGCGCTACCGCAGCAGCTTTAGCGGACGGTGGGCTTGCGGTCGCAAAATTCGGCGCGCTGAGTACCTATCTGGTCAATCTGCGCGATGAGAGCGTCCGCGACCCCTACACCCAGTTCACCCGCAAACTCGAACGCACAATCACCACCGCACCAAGTCTCTCAGCCGAGAAATTCAAATCCTACCTCGCATCCCTCGACCAGTCCTTCACCACCCTCAACACCGACTGCGTCACCTTCTCCAAATCCGCCCCCAAATAAAAACGGCGGCCCACGAATGGACCGCCGTCTTGAAGTTCAGGGTCCAGCGGCGAGCCCCCGGTCTCAGCGAAGCGTCTGCACTTACAGAGCGAAGCGTCTTCACTTCACTTAATTGTCCAGGAAGCTCCGCAGCTTCCGGCTCCGGCTCGGATGCTTGAGCTTGCGCAGTGCCTTCGCTTCGATCTGACGGATACGTTCGCGCGTCACCGAGAACTGCTGGCCGACTTCTTCGAGCGTGTGGTCGGTGTTCATGCCGATCCCGAACCGCATGCGCAGTACGCGCTCCTCACGCGGCGTCAGAGAGGCGAGCACACGCGTCGTCGTCTCGCGCAGGTTGGCGTTGATCGCCGCATCGATTGGCAGCACGGCGTTACGGTCTTCGATGAAGTCGCCGAGGTGTGAATCCTCTTCGTCCCCGATCGGCGTCTCAAGCGAGATCGGCTCTTTGGCGATTTTCAAAACCTTGCGCACTTTTTCAAGCGGCATGGCGAGCTTTTCGGCCAGCTCTTCCGGCGTCGGTTCGCGGCCGATTTCGTGCAGCATCTGACGCGACGTCCGCACGATCTTGTTGATCGTCTCGATCATGTGAACCGGAATACGGATCGTACGTGCTTGGTCGGCAATCGAGCGCGTGATCGCCTGCCGGATCCACCACGTCGCATACGTCGAGAACTTGTAACCGCGCCGGTACTCGAACTTGTCGACAGCCTTCATCAAACCGATGTTGCCTTCCTGGATGAGATCGAGGAACTGCAGGCCGCGGTTGGTGTACTTTTTCGCAATCGAGATCACGAGGCGGAGGTTCGCTTCGACCATTTCCTTTTTGGCTTGGCGCGCTTCGCGTTCGCCCTTCTGCACGGCCTTTACGATGCGGCGGAACTCGGTGATTTCGAGCCCGGTGTCTGTCGCCAGCGAGAAGATTTCCGAGCGGATGTCTTCGACGTTCTTGCGCTCGTGTTTGATGAAGTTGACCCAGGCCTTGCGGCCGCACGACGACATGCGATCGACCCAGGTCTGGTCAAGTTCGTTGCCGTAGTATTCGTCCATGAACTCCTGACGCGACGCGCCATAGCTGTCGGCCAGACGCATCAACCGGCCTTCGAGGCTGACGAGGCGCTTGTTGATCGAATACAGCTGCTCGACGAGACTTTCGATACGGTTGTTGTTGAGCGAAAGGCTCTTCACGTCGACGATGATTTCGTCGCGCAGTTTGTCGTAGGCCTTCTGTTGCTGGCGCGAGCCCTGCTCGCCGACAACCTGCTGCTCGAGCTTCTTGTCCTGCTGCTTGCGCAACCGCTTGTACGACGCCGCGATGCTGTCGAACGTCTCAAGCACCTTGGGCTTC
Source organism: Hyphomicrobiaceae bacterium (assembly GCA_031365425.1). Classification (GTDB taxonomy): domain Bacteria; phylum Pseudomonadota; class Alphaproteobacteria; order Rhizobiales; family Hyphomicrobiaceae; genus JANXVY01. The sequence continues at coordinate 2,921 of JANLYB010000268.1, read as the reverse complement.
AACTCGGCTTCCATTGCCGCCAGCGACAGCGCGTTTTCGAACTCCTCGTCGTCGTCGATGTCGCCTTCCGGCGCGCCCGACGGCGGCAGCGGAATCTCAGCTTGCGGCAACCCTTCCGCGTTCAGCGGCGGCTGCGCTTTGGCCTCGGGACCTTCGTACGTCGCTTCGAGATCGATGATGTCGCGCAGCAAGATCTTGGCGTCGTTCAACTCGTCGCGCCAGATGATGATCGCCTGGAACGTCAGCGGGCTTTCGCACAGCCCGGCAATCATCGCCTCGCGGCCTGCCTCAATGCGCTTGGCAATCGCGATTTCGCCTTCGCGCGACAGCAACTCGACCGAGCCCATCTCGCGCAGATACATGCGCACGGGATCATCGGTGCGGTCGGTCGGCTCGGATTTCGTGCTAGTCTTGGTCGGCAGGTTTTGCGGGGCGAGTGCCCGGCTTTCCTCGCCCTCTTCGGCAACTTCCTCGACGGCTTCTTCTTCATCGCCGTCTTCCGACTCGACGACGGTGATGCCCATGTCTGACAACATCGCCATCGTGTCTTCGATCTGCTCCGACGTCACTTCCTCTGACGGCAGCACCGCGTTCAACTGATCGATCGTGACATACCCGGCTGCCTTGCCGGCCTTGATGAGTTTTTTGACGGCCGCATCCGACAAGTCCAAAAGCGGACTGTCCGGCGTTTCGCCGCTGCCCGCCCCACCAGCACCTGCGACGGCCGGTACTTCTTCTTCTTTTTTTGCAGACGATTGAGATGCACGTGCCAAGGGCGGAACTCCCGCTAAATGATGAGGTCTGATCCTAAAGCCGGACGAACGCGGCTTTGAATGATTATCGGCATGACGGCTACGTCAGTCGCGGCGGCGTGCCCAATTCGGCATTCCACATGGAGGCAACAGGTCTGCTCTTAGCGTTGAGGCTAGCCAATGGTTTCATCGCTCGTGTTCTCGTGCTGCGATTCCAACGCCAGTCGCTGCTGCAATTCGACGATGGTCCCGAAAACTTCGGGACTAGGATCATCATGCCAGGCCTGTTCTGCTGCTTCCAAAGACCGGCGCAACCCGAGCGTCCTCTGATGGAGGGCACAAGCATGCAGCCAGCCTTCTTCGACTGTATTCCTGTCAGATGAGACCTCGGCGAAGCGATCCCGTCGGTGCGTGGCCATTTGCTCAATCGCAACCAAGGTGCTAGCGAACCCTCCCGACTGGAGGTGGGATCGTAATTCATTACTGTCAAGCGTTTTTTCGCTCGCATGCGCCGAAAGGAGGGCTTCGCGCAGTTTTATTAACACCTCTGACGTTAGCGGCAACTCGGCCAAAGCCTCGGCGTATTCGCCGATCAGCCACGGGTGATTGATCGCCGCCCGCAGCAAGAGCGCCTCCCGCTGCGGCACAGTGACCGTGCTGGAGACTGCCAATGCGCTATTGCGCAAGCTGTTGCTGGCCTGGGCCGGTCCCGCCTCCCTATGACCGTTCCACTTTCCCCCGCCAGCGCGCGGGTTGCCCTTCCAGGCCGATTTTCCCCCCGACGCATTCCCGACATACGTGCCACCGCCACCAGGCCCGCCCGCAGCACGCATGGCCTGGAACAACCGCCCCCGGATATCGCGCTCATAATGCCCGCGCACGGCGGGATCCACGATCCCGGCCACCAACGCCTTCAGCCGCTGTTCGAGCTTCGCCCGCCGCTCCGGCGTCGACATATCCCCGGCCGCGTTCTCGCGCTCAAACAGCACATCCACCAGCGGCCGCGACGCGCGCAATATCCCAGCCATCGCCTCCGCCCCGCGCTGACGCACGAGATCGTCGGGATCAAGCCCATCCGGCAGAAACGCAAACGACACGCTGTAGCCCGGCTTCAGATGCGGCAGCACCGTATCGATGGCCCGAAACGCTGCCTTGCGCCCCGCGCTGTCGCCGTCGAAGCACAACGTCGGCTCCGGCACGAACCGCCATAACAGCTTGACCTGATCCTCGGTCAGCGCGGTCCCGAGCGGCGCGACGGCATCGGCAAACCCCGCCTCCGCCAAAGCGACCACGTCCATGTACCCTTCGACAACGATGATCCGCCCGCCCTCATGCGCCGCCGGCCGTGCCCGCGCCGCATTGAACAGGATCGCGCCCTTGTGAAACAGCGGAGTCTCTGGCGAATTCAGATACTTGGCCGGTTGCGCCGGATCGAGCGCACGCCCCCCGAACGCAATCGCACGCCCCTTGAGATCTGCAATCGGAAACATGACCCGGTTGCGAAACCGGTCATACGGCACGGGAATGTCGTCCCCGCCGATCAGCATGCCCGAGGTCACCATCTCGGGAACGCTAAACCCCAGCTTGGCCAGATGTTCCTTTAGAGCCGTCTTGGAATTGGGCGCAAACCCCAGCTGAAACGTCGCTATCGTATCCCGTTTCAGCCCGCGCTTTTCGATGTACCGCCGCGCCTCGCCGCCAGCCGTCGCCGACAACTGCTGCCTAAAAAACGTCGCTGACGCGTCCAGCAGATCATACAGCCGCTGCCGCTCATCGCGCACCTCGGCCTCGCGCGCGCTCGCATATTCGCTGCGCACCGGCATCGGCACCCCGGCTTCCCCCGCCAGCCGCTCGACCGCTTCGGGAAAGCTCAACCCTTCCGTCGTCATCAAAAACTTGAAGATATCGCCATGTTCGCCCGACGCGAAACAATGGTAAAACGCCTTCTGATCGTTCACGAAAAACGACGCGGACTTCTCCTGCTTGAACGGTGACAGCCCCGCGTACTCGCGCCCCTTCTTCTTGAGCTGGACACGCCGTCCCACCACCTGGCTCACCGGCAGCCGGGCCCGTATCTCATCCAAAAAATGATCATCGAATCGCATGCCTACGACATTACGCGATTTTTCCCCCCATCCCGCCCCATCCCAACTTTCCCCCCGCAATCCA
>JANLYB010000223.1:0-5223 GCA_031365425.1 Hyphomicrobiaceae bacterium | reverse complement strand
CACATGAGTGTCTCTCCGTTGCCCAAAAGTAACATTATTACATATGTAATTGGGCCGCCTTCATGGTGGGACGGTCAGCCAAAACTGTAACGTTATACTATAACAATGGTGAGCGACGTGATAGCGTGGCGGCTGGTGGCTTTCATTCGTGAGAGGACCACAGCGCGTTTGCTGTAATTTGGAGAGCATTCTCGAAACCAGGGCGGACACGCGGATCTTAGTCACTCGACTCATTGGCCTTTTGGATCAGGAGACTATCGATGCTTCTCAAATGCGTTTGTGCCAGCTCCCTCATGGTGCTCGTCGCGGCCGGTGCGCATGCGCAAGAGCATCGTCAGCTAGGTGCCCATGAGCACGGCCACGGCACCCTGAATATTGCGATAGAGGGCACTGCCGTTACGATGGACCTGGAAGCTCCGGGCGACGACATCGTCGGCTTCGAGCATGAGGCCGTCACCCCGAACGACATGGCAGCCGTCGAAGCGGCCTCGGTCACTCTTGCGAAAGCACTGGAGATTTTCAAAATGCCGTCTGGCGCGGGCTGCAATGTCAAGGATGCGAAAGTCAGCCTGCAGGCCGAAAAGCACGACGAGGAGGAAACCGACGTCAATAATTCCAAGGCCGGAAGCGCAACGCAACAACATGACCACGAAGAGGAACATGAAGGACACAAGGAGTTCCACGTCACTTATGAACTCGAATGTGCGGCGCCTGCGAACCTGACCACGATTGATTTTGACTATTTCAAAAATTTCTCGCGTTCACAGAAGCTCACAGTCAATTTGATTACGAGTAAAGGTCAGTCGAGCTTCGAGGTTACGCCGGAAAGGCCGCGCCTCGATCTCACCGGCCTTATCTAATGCGGAACCAATGCGGAATTTTTGCGATCTTACCGTGCATGATTGATTGGGGCCAATGCAGGCAAAATACGCGATCAAGATGGCTGGCGTTCAGTTCGCTTGGCCTGGAGGTAACGCATTCACACTGGGCGTAGCCGAGTTTGTGCTGGCCGCCGGAGAACGCGTGCTCTTGACCGGTCCATCAGGGACCGGCAAGTCAACGTTCTTGAGCCTGCTGTGCGGTGTCGTCACACCGCAGTCGGGCAGCATAGAAGTGCTATCGACCGAGCTGACACGGCTAAGTGGAGCGCAACGCGACCGCTTCCGCGCGGAACATTTCGGCATTATCTTTCAAATGTTCAATCTGTTGCCCTACGCCAGCGCTCGCGACAACGTCCTTCTGCCACTCCACTTCGCGACGGAGCGACGCAAACGCGCCTCACTCTCTTCCAGCGCCGAGGACGAAGCGTCTCGCCTTTTGATGAGCGTCGGCATTCAACAGGGGCTAATTACAGGCCCCCGCGCAGCGACGTTCAGCGTTGGCCAACAACAGCGGGTGGCGGCAGCTCGCGCCCTTATCGGCGCACCTGAAATTATCGTGGCGGACGAACCGACATCGGCACTGGATCGCAATCGCCAGACACAGTTCCTCGACCTTCTGTTTTCCGAAGCCGGCAAACATAAGTCCGCAGTCATTATGGTGAGCCATGACGAGAGCCTCGGTAGCCGTTTTGACCGTGTTCTGCCCCTGGACGAGATCGCAATTTCCATCAAGAACGAGTTGGCATGATCATTTTCCGGCTGGCCTTTCAATCGCTCCGTAACCGGGCGCTCACTGCGTTCCTCACTGTGCTAGCCATAGCGTTCAGCGTGATGTTGGTACTTGGGGTCGAACGAGTGCGTACTGGTGCTCGCCAGAGCTTTGCCGACACCATTTCTGGAACCGATCTTATTATTGGCGCGCGTAGCGGCTCGATCCAGCTTTTGCTGTATTCCGTTTTCCGGATCGGCAATGCCACCAACAACATCACATGGACGACCTACACCGATGTCGCGAAGCGGCCCGAGGTCGCGTGGATCGTCCCTATTTCGCTTGGCGACAGCCATCGCGGGTTCCGCGTCCTCGGCACGACCCCGGAATATTTTGAAAGGTACAAGTACCGTCACGGCCAACCGTTCAAATTCACTGCAGGGAAGCCTTTCAGCGATCTCTTCGACACCGTGCTCGGTGCAGACGTGGCGTCGACCCTGGGGTACCACGTTGGGGATCCGATCATCGTCGCTCATGGACTGGGGGCGGTGTCCTTTGTTGAGCACGATGACAAGCCCTTTAAAGTCTCGGGAATTTTGGCCAAGACTGGGACACCAGTCGACCGCACCGTGCATGTGAGCCTGGAGGCAATCGAAGCGATCCACGTCGACTGGCAAAGCGGTGGACGAATTCCTGGGGAGGGCGTCAGCGCCGATGACGTTCGAAAAATGAACCTTCAGCCGAAAGCCGTCACAGCGGCATTGGTTGGCCTCAAGTCAAAGCTCGCGACGTTCGCTCTTCAACGAGCCATAAACGAATACCGGGCCGAACCGCTGTCGGGCATCCTGCCGGGTGCTGCCCTCCAGGAGCTTTGGGGGCTAGTTGGTGTTGCAGAAACGGCCCTGAGCGCCGTGTCGGCGATGGTCGTTGTGACTGCGCTGCTCGGCATGGTGACCATGATCCTCACCACTTTAAATGAGCGCCGCCGCGAGATGGCAATCTTGCGATCTGTGGGCGCGCGGCCGTCGACGATCCTTGGCATGATGACGGCCGAGGCCGGCGTTTTGACGGCGACGGGAGTTCTGGTGGGACTCGTTTTGATCTATGCAGCGATGTTCGTGCTTCAGCCATTTATTGATCGTACGTATGGCCTGCGCCTGGACATCCAGCCACCAAAACTTACTGAATGGCTCACACTCGGGGGGATCGTGTTCGCTGGAGTGCTGGCTGGTCTGCTTCCTGCCATCCGGGCGTATCGAATGTCGGTGGCCGACGGAATGACTGTGAAATCGTGAGGAACGAGGCATGAGATTTTCGATATTTTCGTCAGTGGCGATCGCCGTCACAGCCACGCTGGTTGCAACGCCATCCAACACCAACGCGGCACAACCCGCGACGGAAATCCATTGGAAGGAACTCGTACCGCAGGTGCAACCGGTCACGAAACCGAAACCGTTTTTCGCTGGCGCGAAACCTTTGATGGATGACGGCAGCCCAGCTCCGCCGCCCAAGCCAGAAGGCCGATGGATGTCGACGCCGGCCGCGAAGGCTGGTGCATTGGCACCGATTGTCGCTGAACTGGATGGCAAATACGTCAGTATCGGCGGGTACGTCGTGCCGCTCGATTTTGATGCCACCAAGGTCAAGGAATTCTTGCTGGTACCGTTCGTGGGGGCGTGCATTCACGTTCCACCACCGCCCGCCAACCAAATCATTTATGTAAAAATAGACAAGGGCTTCGACGTCGCTGGCGCGTTTGATCCTGTGACAGTTACCGGCAAGCTTACCGCGTCGCAGACTTTCACCGGGCTCGCGGAGGCTGGTTATTCCATCGAAGCCGATTCAGTGGTCAATCGAAAGGAGTGAGCGCCAATCGCGCTAACGCTTAGAAAAGCGCTTCTGGGCAGGGTGTGAGCAAATGGGTCGCGAGCATCGGCCACGACCCACTCAAGTCCGCCGTCAGATCAAGGGGCTGCAATGATGCGGTTCGTTGCGGCTGCCTGGGTATCGACCGGCTACTGATCGGCAATGAGCGAAACGAATTCGCGGTGGCGGTCGATGAGGTACCTAATCGTTGAATGGTTCATGGTTTAGACCTCGATGACTCCCTCGACTCAGAAACAACTGGACCTGACTGTCGGCTTTCAGGGGATACCTGCCGTCACCATATTGGAGCCCGTCGTTATGGGTCAAAAAGCGTTGCGCGTCAATAGTTTGACGGCCGCAGTGCGGAGCTTGCGGACGTCAGAGTGTCTGCGGAGAGCGACCCTAAATGTGATCAGGCTACGGCAGCTAAGCCTCGGCCAGCGGACATCCACCAATTGTTGCGATGGGCCACAAGCTGTCATCACCTCTTCACCTTTAGGGCTTCGACAAGCAGCGTGAACGCGGCCGAGGCCTGCCTTCGGTTCGGGTAGTAGAGGTGGTAGCCCACGAAGGCAGGGCACCACTTGGTGAGCACGCGTTGAAGGCGGCCTTCTGAAAGGTGTGGCTCGGCCATGTCCTCGGGGATGCAGGCGAGCCCATGTCCGGCCACGGCCGCAGTCATGATCGGCACGCTGCTGTTGAAGGCAAGCTGACCATCGACACGGACGTCAAGCTTTTCTCCATTGCTCTCGAACTCCCAAGCATAGTGGCCACCTAGGGTCGGCAGGCGGAGATTGATGCAGTTGTGCCGGGGAAGGTCGCGCGGCGTCTTGGGCGCGGGATGACGCGCGAAATAATTCGGGCTGGCCACCACTGCCATACGCCAGTCGGGGCCAATGCGCACCGCGATCATGTCGCCTGCCACTTCCTCGCCCAGCCGCACGCCCGCATCGAACCGGCCAGCGACAATGTCGGTGTAGCCATTGTCGATGTGAACTTCGACCTTGATGTCTGGATACGCGGTCAAAAATCCATCGAGCTTCGGCCACAGCACGCTACGGACTGCGTGTTCGCCGGCATTGATGCGCAGCGTACCGGCCGGTTTGCCGCGCAGGTCGGACAGCGCTTCCAGCTCTTGGTCGATCCCTTCGAAATGTGGCCCGAGATTACGCATGATCTGCTCGCCGGCCTCCGTCGGCGCGACGCTTCTCGTGGTGCGCGTCAATAGCCTAACGCCGCCCCTCTTCGAGCCTGCGGATCGTGTGGCTCAAAGCCGATTGCGAAACGCCGAGCTGGGCGGCGGCGCGCGTAAAGCTCCGCTCGCGGGCGACAGCCATGAAGGCCAGGAGGTCGTTGATGTCCGGTCGTGTCATTGATCGCAAATTGTCTTCCCCGGCCCTGTTCGGGGCCGGTGTGGGTAGCGGCTCTCAGCTACCTATTGGCTCGTGTGGATTCGCAAGCGGATCGCCCTCACCGATAAGAACCACGCGCGCCACATCTGCAGGCGCTTTCGGACGACGGATCAATCCGCCAATTGCCAAGGATAAGAAAGCGCCGAACTGAATGTTCAGCACGCGTTTTGGTGGTGCCGCTGAGGTCGGTTGTGGGTCACATACCGAAGTTCTGCGCTCTCCTGGATAGGCAGCTCTGCGGAGCTTGCGGACGTCAGAGTGTCTGCGGAGAGCGACCCTAAATGTGATCAGGCTACGGCAGCTAAGCCTCGGCCAGCGGACATCCACCAATTGTCGCGATGGGCCAGTTGCTGCC
>JANLYB010000215.1:0-4826 GCA_031365425.1 Hyphomicrobiaceae bacterium | reverse complement strand
GGTCAGGCGATCGACAATCTCGCCGAGTTCGAGGGCATGGGGCCAGTCGCGCTGGAACAGTTCGTTGAGGTCGAGCAGGCGGCGGCACGCGCCTTTGCCGGAGCGTTCGGCGAGTTCGACGGCGGTGAAGTTTTGCCCGGTGTTGGACAGAGGGAGACCTGCAAAAGTGCGGGCGGATTCGTCTGAGTTGAGAGCGGCGGCCGTCGCGTCGAGGGAGCGGGCAAACAGACCCATAGGGCGGAGGTAGAGCGGGGAGGTCATAGGGCGGCCTTTTAGGATCGTGCTCATGGGCTTGCGGGTGTGGCTCTTGGAGGCTCCGCTTCATAGCTCCGCTCCTGGCTTTTGCCGGGGCAGGCTTTGCGGTGACCTCTGTGGAAACCCGAACTTTGGGTTCCGGGGTAACATGCGGGGAGCGGGTGCGACAGGTAGCTTTTAACAGAACCGCTGCGGAAAGCTGGACGATGCACCCGATTTTTGGGGCCGATGCACGCGCTTGCGGGTCTTTTTATGGTGTTGCCGGATGATTCGACTTTGGTCCTATCCAATGGGCGCAGGACTACATCGTCAGTTGAGGGTGATGGCTAGCCTCTTACATTACTCGACCTTCGTTGCGGGCCACGACATCATGAGTTCGAGCTGAAAACGGGCCGGCACGGCTTTGTCACGCCGTGACAAGAGCCAACAAAGAAACTCAAAGAGGCATTCCCGTGATGAGTGTCGAAGCCAAAGAGGCCTTGGTCGGAAGATTTGCGGTCAATGAAGACAACAACAAAGTGCGCGTCATTGGCGTGTTCAACATTGCTCGCGAGGGTGTTGCCTTGACCGTCGCGCTTTTGTGTTTTCCGATCGAGAATGATTTAAGTATTCGGACTATCGATGGACTTTTTGACGACTACACGGTGTTCTTGGATGAGCTGGCGGCAGACACGTTTATAGCAGGTCATCGCAATAAAGATGTCACCACGCCTGAAGAGCCAGCTGACGTTGAAAGTTCAGCCAATGAGAACCCGCGAACTACGACTCCGGGCAAGGCAGAGTCGTTGGGCAAGCGCATCAAAGCTGCGCGGGGGGATGCAGGCTTAACGCCTGCGGCTCTGGGTAAGTTGATCGGCGTGACCACTCAAGTTGTCAAGAAGTGGGAGAAGGATGGGGCAAGCCCCTCCCGCAAGCAACTCATGAGCTTGGCGCGTGCCACGGGCGCGCGATTTTTACTGGACGATGATGAGACTTAGCTTGTGCCCGTCGCTCACAACCGACGTATGCCAAAAACGTGTCTGCTTCAGCGTGTGTATTCCGGCTATTGCCCTGTTTTAGTCAGGACTCTGACAAATATGTGCGGATTCACCTCGTTCTGACTATTGTCAGTTAAAACGCTGTATTTTTTATCTAATGATCATTCTCTACAACCGCTGATCCATTTTCGGAGTAGCTATCCGCCGTTAGTGTGATATTGGTTGCCTTGCTTTTCTACCACTCCCTCACTTTCCTTCGATGTTTTTATCTATCTTCCTATTGCGTGCGAGCATCTAGCTTCAGATAGAGGCGGGGTATGATATGCGTACAGAGTTTGGCGAGCAATTAGATGCGGAAGCTCAATCTAAAATAAATAAGAAGAGAGACCTCGGCGAGAGAGCCGATCTGAACAGCGGCGCACAACCGATTGACCCTCGCGCGTCTGGGAATCTTGTTGCGAACAGTTGCGTAGCTCCGGCTGCAACGATGGCTGGGATTGTCATAATTGACTCGCGTTCACTTACTCGGGAGTGTCTGGCGCGCGCGCTTCGCACGATTACAGACACGCAAATTGTTTCTCTTCCCACTGTCGAAGCATGGCTTGAGATCGCAGATAAGGTGCCTGCATCGGCGATCTTGTTGTGTATCTCGGGAAAGCTTCGCGATCTTGATCTTCAGCGCCAGCTGGCTTTGGTTGAGCAGATCAATGACCGTATCCCCTTGGTAATATTGGGAGAATCTGAGGATCCGGAGCAGATCATTGAATTTCTTGATCGCGGTGCCCGGGGATACATTCCGACAAGCATGTCGCTTCCTGTTACGTTGCAAACGTTACGTCTTGTCGCTGAAGGTGGCGTGTTCGTTCCTGCCAGCAGTTTGATGACATCGCAGCGTCAGGCGGCCCGGTCTGGCCACGTTGGCAAGGACGAGCAAGAAATGTTCACGTCGCGTCAGGCTGCGGTCGTAGAGGCCGTCTGCCGGGGTAAGCCGAACAAGGTCATCGCGTATGAACTCAATATGTGTGAGAGCACCGTCAAAGTGCACGTGCGCAACATCATGAAGAAGCTGAAAGCGAAAAACCGGACGGAGGTGGCCGTGATCGTGAAGGGGCTTAATGGAGATCCCCCCGTCAGGGATCATCGTCAAAGGACATCGTAGCGCGGGGGGCGGCCACGCGTCGACGCGTGGGGATCCAATGGCTAGCGGTAGGACCAAGGAGGTAGGCATGCTACCTCCTTTTTCAATGTGTCAAGTCTGCGAAGATCATTCTACCTTATCGTGCCGGACGAGGAGGCATTATGCGGTTTTTGATTTGGATCAATCAGCGCCCGATTTTTTGTCTCGTATTCGGATGTGTTTAGATTTTTGATCGTTTTTTCGAACTGAATCCTGGAGTATTGCCTACTCGTCCGGCATTTAGGCCGGTGCGGGCAGCGATTTTATGAAGGTGTGAATCCGGCGGTTTGGTAAACGTTGATTGGCAGGATCGCTATGGGCACAAATGGCATTGGCCGTCTTGATCCAATTGAAGACCCGGTTTGGGGAAGTTCTTTCGCTGACGGGGGTGTCAGCATAGGCGGTCACGACGGTTCCGGGATCTGGATGTTTGGAGGTTTCAAGTCCAAGGCCGCCAGATCGAACACCGCGAATAATGCTGGATTTGAAAGTCCAGAGTCTCCGAAAACTCGCAGCCGCCATATCCCAGCAGCTCGTTTCGGGTCGGCCGGTCTAGTGCCGGACGAGCGTGGGACAAGCTTGGTCGTGTGTGGAGATCCGGTCGCGTCTGCAGGTGGTGTTCTATCGGTCGAGCCAGTTCGCCCGCCTGCGGACAAGGGCTGGGGTGGTTTTACTTCAGTCGAGCCTGTACCGACGCCGGACGGCTTGCCCAAGACGCCGGCGGCGTCGCCGACGGGCCCATCGTTGTCGGTTGCCGCTGACCAAGCGGATTATGAGCCGGGAAGTTCGGCTACCTTCACCGTGTCAGGTGTCAAAGCCGGCGCGGCGGTATCGTTTCAAATTGCCGACCTGAAAAGCTCGCCGGGAGCTAACGGGATTGTGGATGTTTACACGCCCTTCAGTGTCACGGATGGCGGTGCCGGCGATATGGACGGCGTCGCAAATGGCGTTGTCGTCGCCAAATGGCAAGTTCCCGTGGACGGGAGCGCGACAGGGGCGTCACTACAGCTTACAGCGGTCTCTGGCGGTCAGACAGCCCAGACGACCTTCAGCGATGCACCCAATCGGATCGTGCTTGAGAATCAAAGAGCTGGAACGCCGCAAAGCATATGGGCGATCCATGGCGACTTCAGTAACCAAGGCGACACGCAAATTGAGGGTTTTGCCACCCAGATCAGCACCAACGCCGGCGGCGCAGTTTCCTTCAAAATCAAGACGGCATCGAGCGGCTATACGCTTGATGTTTATCGATTGGGTTACTATGGCGCCAACGGTGCTCGTCTCGTCTCCACGATGCATCATGCTGGTACCGACAATCAGCCTACGCCTGTATTCAATACCGCGACCCACACCGTCGATGCCGGCAACTGGTCTGTCACGGATACTTGGACGGTTCCAACAGATGCTGTGTCTGGCGTTTATTTTGCCAAGCTGACAACAGATTCCGGCGACTTTCAGAATATGATTCCGTTCATTGTCCGCAATGACGGAACCGCCTCCGATATCTTGTTCCAGACCAGCGACACGACGTGGCAGGCCTATAATCCTTGGGGCGGCTACAATCTTTACACTGGGCCAGGTGGCCGGACCGATCGCGCCTTTGCGGTTAGCTACAATCGGCCGATCACGATGAACGCGACGACCAATTCCGCTCAGCCGGCGGATTTTCTTTTCGGCGAGGAATTTGCAGGCATCTATTGGCTTGAGCAGAACGGCTACAACGTCGGCTACATTTCCGGGATCGACGCGGCAACCAACGGTTCTCTGCTTCTGAACGCCAAATCTTATCTCGACATTGGTCACGACGAATATTGGTCGCAGTCACAATATGCCAACGTCAAGGCTGCAGCTGCAGCCGGCGTCAATCTGAATTTTCTCAGCGGCAACAATATCTATTGGGATATCTCGCTTGCCCCTAGTTTCGACGCCAGCCACACGGCGAACCGTACAATCGTGGAATACAAAGATATCTGGAGCGGAGCGCAGCTTGATCCGAACGGGACGGCTGGAGGCGGGGCCGGTTTGTTCCGCGATCCGCTCTACGGACCGGGCACCCCCGAGAACGCTCTCGCCGGGACCATCTTTACGGTCGACGATACGAGCCAGTTGGACAACATCACAGTTCCGGCGGCAATGTCGCAGCTGCGCCTGTGGCGAAATACAAGCATCGCGTCCGGAAACGGCGGGACGCTGACCAACCTGCTGGGATACGAGTGGAACAGCGATCTCAACAACGGCTTCCGCCCCGCCGGGCTCATCGATCTTTCGTCGACCACGATGAATGTCGGCACGCTGCTGCTTGATAATGGGCTGAACACCGGACCCGGTACGGCAACGCACAGTCTCACGCTTTATCGCGACACGACCAGCGGCGCGCTCATCTTCAGCGCGGGCACCGTCATGTGGTCCTGGGGGCT
>JANLYB010000205.1:0-2106 GCA_031365425.1 Hyphomicrobiaceae bacterium | reverse complement strand
TGGCACTGCATTAAGCAGCGACAGCGGCCTCAGCGTAGTTGTCATTGGCAACTATTCTGGATGGTCCGATGACGGTGGTACCATGCCGAACGAAAGATAGCCCTTTACACCCTCGTCGATCCTAGTTCGCCCCCATCAGATGCCGCCGCAAACCGTACGGCCAGCGGCACATGGTGGAGGCGCCGGGTACCGCCCCCGGGTCCGAATGGCTTATTACGACGTCCATTTATCGCTATAGCCGGACGAATCCGGCACACTCACTATAGGTGGAAACGCGATGAAAAAAAAGAGTGTCGAAACATCTGTTCGCTAGGATCGTTTATGACGACGCGCAGGCGGTCAACCTAGAACGAGATGAACGGGTACAGATACATGCAGGTGATGATGGAAGCTTTCCCCGAAATTGTCCCGCAACCCCCTCAGCCCCCACAGCAATACTGGATGTTTCGCGGCCCTTCGGCCTACGTGGCGAGAACGCCCTGGAATCCGGTGGCGGGTATCGGCGCGTCTCTAGGAATCTTTTTGGGCGCAGTCTTAGCTGTCGGCGCGGCGATGCTGACGGCATCGCTTTTGAAATACTCGACCGAGGACGTGGTCTTTCAAATCATTGCAACGCTGGTGCAACAGGTCGCCATGATCGGCCTAACGTGGTTCGCAGCGACCCGTTACGGCGGATCCGCTTTCGATGTGTTAGCCCTTCGCGCCCCGGCCCAGGGCTTCAAAGCCTACTGGGGGTCGCTGCTTCTTCTGGCGGTCGTGACGGTTGGCATGAGCACCCTTATCCATGTCATCGGCTTCACCGTAGACAAGGACGACATCAAGATCTTCGAGTCCATGTTCAAGTCGAACTGGTGGTGGCTTGCGATCGTCCTGGTGGGCGTCGGTGCACCATTGTCGGAGGAATTCCTCTGCCGCGGCTTCCTGTTTTCGGCCCTCGCAAAATCGCGGGTGGGCAACTGGGGCGCCGCCGTCGTCACCTCGCTTGGCTTCGCGCTGGCTCACCCCTATTCGGTCCTCGCCGTCACTCAAGTCTTCGTCATCGGAATGCTCTTTTCGTGGATGCTGGTTCGCACCGGCAGCCTGCGTGTGACAATGGTGTGCCATGCGATTTTCAACACGTTACAAGCGTTGATGTTGATGCATGGTGTAAGCACCCCCTGATATTGGACCGCCCCGATGCCCCACTCGACCGGCACGAACGCACTCGACGCCTATTGGATGCCGTTCACGGCCAACCGCGCCTTCAAAGCCCGCCCGCGCATGATCTCGGGCGCATCGGGCATGCACCTCACGACCCCCGAAGGCCGCACCGTGCTTGACGCGACCTCGGGCCTCTACTGCGTCAACGCCGGTCACGGTCGCTTTGAAATCACCACCGCCATCCAGCGCTCCGCCGCGACCCTCGATTACGCCCCCGCCTTCCAGTTCGGCCATCCCGCCGTCTTCGAATTAGCCTCCCGCCTGACGCTTCTGGCCCCCGGCGACCTCAATCACGTCATGCTTGCCACCTCGGGATCGGAAGCCGTCGAAACCGCCCTCAAGATCGCGCTCGCCTACCACAAAGCCCGCGGCGAAGGTGGCCGCACACGCCTCATCGGCCGTGAGCGCGGCTACCACGGCGTCGGCTTCGGTGGCATTTCCGTTGGCGGCATGGTCGCCAACCGCAAAGCCTTTGGCACCATGCTCGCCGGTGTCGACCACCTGCCAACGACTTATAACCGCGATCAGCAGGCCTACACCATCGGCGAACCCGAATGGGGCGCGCATCTTGCCGACGACTTGACCCGCCTCATCGGCCTCCACGACGCCTCGACCATCGCCGCAGTCATCGTCGAGCCCGTCGCGGGATCGACCGGCTGCCTCCCGCCCCCCAAAGGTTACCTGGAGCGCCTCCGCAAGCTCACAGCCGACGCCGGCATCCTGCTCATTTTCGACGAAGTCATCACCGCCTTCGGACGCTTAGGCCATGCCTTCGCCGCCGAGCGCTACGGCGTCGTCCCCGACATGATCTGCTTTGCCAAAGGCGTCAGCAACGGCGCGGTCCCGCTGTCGGGCGTCCTCGTGCGTGCGCCGATTTACAACGCTCTCATGACCGGCCCCGAACAC
>JANLYB010000078.1:0-10530 GCA_031365425.1 Hyphomicrobiaceae bacterium | reverse complement strand
CATGCCGCATCACGGCCGCAAGGTCGCTTTTGCGCTCGGGCTTTCGGGCAAGCTGGTGGGTGAGTGCTCCAAGCTGGTCGAGAACTTGTACCGTATGGTGGTCGAGAAGGACATGAGCCTGCTCGAAATCAACCCGCTCGTCGTCACCAAGGACGGCAAGCTGATCTGCCTCGACGGCAAGATGGATTTCGATAGTAACGCGCTCTATCGCCACCCTGAAATCGTGGCCTATCGCGATCTCGACGAAGAAGATCCGATGGAACTCGAAGCCTCCAAGGACGACCTCGCCTTTATCAAGCTCGACGGGACGATCGGCTGCCTCGTCAACGGCGCGGGCCTTGCCATGGCGACGATGGACATCATCAAGCTTTACGGCATGGAGCCAGCGAACTTCCTCGACGTCGGTGGCGGCGCGAGCAAGGAGAAGGTGCAGGCCGCGTTCAAGCTGATCCTCGCCGACACGGCCGTTAAAGGCATCCTGGTCAACATCTTCGGCGGCATCATGCGCTGCGATATTATCGCCGAGGGCGTCATCGCGGCGGCTCGCGAAATGGCGATCACGGTACCGCTCGTCGTCCGCCTGGAAGGCACCAACGTCGAACTTGGCAAGAAGATGATGGCCGAATCTGGTTTGGCAATCGTGCCTGCAGACAATCTCGCGGACGCGGCCAAAAAGATCACGGACGAGGTCAAGAAGGCCGGTGGCGTCTAGGGTTCTGATCTGACACCCACGAACCGCAAAAACAATTCAGAGCAAGGGGCTCCACATGGCCGTTCTTATCGACAAGACGACGAAGGTTATCTGCCAGGGCATCACGGGTGCACAGGGCACGTTTCATACCAAGGGCGCGAAAGCGTACGGGACGCAGTGCGTCGGCGGCGTGACGCCGGGCAAGGGCGGCTCGACGCATCCCGATCCCGAACTCGCCGATCAGCCGCTGTTCAACACGGTTGGGGAAGCGAAAGCCAAGACGGGCGCAAACGCCAGCGCTATCTACGTGCCGCCTCCATTTGCGGCGGATGCGATCCTGGAAGCCATCGATGCCGAAATTCCGCTGATCATCTGCATCACGGAAGGCATTCCGGTGATGGACATGATCAAGGTGAAGCGTGCTCTGACCGGGTCGAAGTCGCGCCTGATCGGGCCGAACTGCCCCGGCGTATTGACGCCGAACCAGTGTAAGATCGGCATCATGCCGGGCAACATCTTCATGAAGGGCAGCGTCGGCGTCGTTTCGCGCTCGGGTACGCTGACGTATGAAGCCGTCAAGCAGACGACGGATGCGGGCCTTGGTCAGACGACGGCGGTCGGTATCGGCGGCGACCCTGTGAAGGGCACCGAGTTCATCGACGTGCTCGACCTGTTCCTCAACGACCCGGAAACGCAGTCGATCATCATGATCGGCGAAATCGGTGGGTCGGCCGAAGAAGAAGCCTGCGAATACCTGATTCATCAGGCCAAGAAGGGCCGCTCGAAGCCGATGGCTGGGTTCATCGCCGGTTCCACGGCCCCTCCAGGCCGCCGCATGGGTCATGCCGGTGCGATCATCTCGGGTGGCAAGGGTGCAGCGTCGGATAAGTTCGACGCCATGCGCATGGCCGGCATCGCGATTGCGGATTCGCCCGCGAGCTTGGGTACGACGCTGGCTGCGGCGTTGAAGCGGTGTGGTTGGTGCGTGGGCGCTGCCCTCGCGCTCCCGCCTAAGGGCCTCGGCCCTTAGGGATCCCTGATTTTAAACCGGTCCGGTGCGGATAGCGCCGGGCCGGTTTTTTTGTGAGAACGCCCAAGTACTCCATGACCGGGCTTGACCCGGTCATCCAGGAGTCGCACGGCTTGGTCTGAGTTTGTGGCCCTGGATGGCCGCCTCGGAGGGCGGCCATGGAGTGGAGGGAGAGTTGGTTGATGTCAGAAAGACTGAGGATCGCTGGGCGGAAGCGGTTCGCCAGATGGAAGCGTTGGCGGCGGTTCGCGGTGAACCGATGCCGCCTACGCGCGAGTCTGGTCAAGGTTTTATCTACGTTGATCCGACCAAGAACGGCAGCGGCAGCGGCAGTGGTCGCAGGCGCTAATCTAACTCATTGATTGATGACGGGGGCGTGAGGCGAAAGTCTCATGCCCTTTTTTATCTGCGCGCGACCGTCCGGCATACCAGCCGCTCCGCGCTGTACCCCAACTTTTGGGGGTCTTAAACGGATGGGAAAAGTGTACTAAGTGAGGGCGACTTTTTATGATGCGCCGCAGCGCCGTCATGGTTTGATGGCAGTCCGGTCGCCTCACCCTCCGTCCCAGGGTTACGTTTCACTCTTTTCCCTGGGCTTTCATGGAAACACCCATGTCCCGCGAAGCAGAAAATGCTCACTTCCTGCGTACCTCTTTCCTCTCCGGCACGAACGCGGCCTACATCGAAGAGATGCAGGTGCAGTATGAAGCAAACCCTGGCTCGGTCGGCGACGAGTGGCGGCACTTTTTCGAGAGCCTGAAGGAAGAGCGGGCCGGTGGGTCCGAGCCGCTGAACCCGACCTGGGCGACGCCGCTTGAGATGCTCGCCAACAACGGCGATATGGTTTCGGCGTTGACCAGCGATTTCGGTGCGGTCGAGCGCCGGGTGCATGAGACGCTTTCGTCACGTGCGCAGCAGGGCGGATTCGATCTATCGCCGGCGGCGTCGATGCGCGCCACGCAGGACAGCATCCGTGCGCTCATGCTAATCCGGGCGTATCGCGGCATGGGGCATCTCGCGGCGGATCTCGATCCGCTCGGGATTGCCGACCGCAAGGTTCATAAGGAATTGAAGCCCGAGACGTATGGCTTCACGGACGCCGATCTCGACCGGCCGATCTTCCTCGATCGTGTGCTGGGGTTCGATACGGCGACGATGCGACAGATCATGACGCTGCTGCGCCGCACGTATTGCCAGCACATTGGCTATCAATACAGCCACATCACCAATCCGGCGCAGCGCGACTGGATCCAGCAGCGCATCGAAGGCTCCGAAAAGGACGTCAAGTTCACGGTCGAAGGCCGTAAGGCAATCCTGAACAAGCTCATCGAAGCTGAGATGTTCGAGAAGTTCTGCGAGGTTAAGTACACCGGCACGAAACGCTTTGGCCTCGAAGGCGGCGAGTCGATGGTGCCTGCGCTCGAACAGATCATCAAACGCGGCGGACAGCTTGGCGTTAAGGAAATCATCTTAGGGATGGCCCATCGCGGGCGTCTCAACGTGCTTGCGCAGGTGATGAGCAAGCTGCATCGCGCGATCTTCAAGGAATTCAAAGGCGGTTCGTTCAAGCCCGACGATGTCGAAGGCTCGGGCGACGTGAAGTATCACTTGGGTGCGTCGTCGGACCGCTCGTTTGACGGCAACAACGTGCATCTGTCGCTGACGGCGAACCCGTCGCATCTGGAAATCGTCGATCCTGTGGTGCTCGGAAAGGTGCGCGCGAAACAGGATCAGCATGGTTGTAAGGCTGGAGAACGCACACCGGTGATGCCGCTGCTCATTCACGGCGACGCGGCGTTTGCTGGTCAGGGCGTGGTGGCCGAGTGCTTCGGTTTGTCGGGCCTCAAGGGTCACCGCACGGGCGGGTCGATCCACTTCGTCATCAACAACCAGATCGGGTTCACCACGAACCCGCGTCTGTCGCGTTCGTCGCCGTATTGCTCGGACGTCGCGCTGATGATCGAAGCGCCGATCTTCCACGTCAACGGGGACGACCCGGAAGCGGTGGTGCATGTCGCCAAGATCGCGACCGAGTTCCGCCAGAAGTTCCAGAAGCCTGTCGTCATCGACATGTTCTGCTATCGCCGCCATGGTCACAACGAAAGCGACGAGCCGCTGTTCACGCAGCCGCTGATGTACAAGAACATCAAGAAGCATACGTCGGTCGTCGAGATGTATGCAAAGAAGCTGGTCACTGAAGGCGTCATGACGGAAGAGGGCGTCACCGAGATGAGGGCGGCATTCCGCGCGCATCTCGATGCCGAGTTCGCCGAGAGCGATGCGTTCAAGCCGAACAAGGCCGACTGGCTCGATGGCCGCTGGGCCACGATGGGCACCGCCGGGCAGGATCCGGAAGCCAGCGAAACCGGCGTCGAACTGGAGCGTCTGAAGCGGATCGGGGCGCGCATCACCACGCTGCCGGGCGATTTCAACGCGCACAAGACGGTTGGTAAGCTGCTCGAAAAGCGGCGCGAGATGGTCGATACTGAAAAGAACGTCGACTGGGGCATGGCCGAGCATCTGGCGTTTGGTACGCTGATCAAGGAAGGCACGGCGGTTCGCCTTTCGGGTCAGGATGTCGAGCGCGGGACATTCTCGCATCGTCATGCGGTCGTGATCGATCAGGACAGCGAGCGCCGGTATACGCCGCTGCGCCACGTCGCTCCCGATCAGGGCAAGTTCGAGGTTATCAACTCGATGCTGTCGGAAGAGGCGGTGCTCGGATTCGAGTATGGCTATTCGCTGGCCGAGCCGATGGCGCTGGTTGCCTGGGAAGCGCAGTTCGGTGATTTTGCGAACGGCGCTCAGGTGATTTTCGATCAGTTCCTGTCGTCGGGCGAGCGCAAGTGGCTGCGTATGTCGGGCTTGGTCGTCCTGCTGCCGCATGGCTACGAGGGCCAGGGGCCGGAGCATTCGTCGGCGCGCCTCGAACGGTTCCTGCAGATGTCGGCGGAAGACAATTGGCAGGTGGTCAACTGCACGACACCAGCCAACTATTTCCACGTGCTGCGCCGCCAGATTCACCGCAAGTTCCGCAAGCCTCTCATTGTCATGACGCCGAAGTCGCTGTTGCGGCACAAGCGCGTGATTTCGGATCTATCGGAAATGGCAACCGGTACGTCGTTCCACCGTCTGTTGTGGGACGATGCGCAGGTCAAGGCCGAGGCGGTCATCAAGCTCAAGCCTGATAGCGAGATCAAGCGGGTCGTGGTCTGTTCGGGCAAGGTCTACTACGACCTTTACGAAGCGCGAGAAGCGGCTGGCATCAACGACGTTTACATCCTACGCCTCGAGCAGTTGTATCCGTTCCCGGCCCGGTCGCTGATCCATGAACTCGGACGCTTCCCTAACGCGGAGATGATCTGGTGCCAGGAAGAGCCGCGGAACATGGGCGGGTGGCACTTCGTCGAGCCGAACCTTGAGTGGGTGTTGGGTCACATGTCGGGTAAGGCCAAGCGGTTCCAGTATGCAGGACGCGCATCGTCGGCAGCGACGGCGACCGGGTTGCTGTCGAAGCATCAGCAGGAGCAGGCGCAGCTCGTTAAAGAGGCGCTGATGGGATGACACGGCTTTCACCTTGGCAGCGGGGTTTTCGTGACCTCATGGCCTGGGTGATGCAATGGACTATGAAAATTGATCGACGCAGCGGTGTTCGCGCCGAATTGAATTCTGGAACAGAATGTGGATCCGCCGAGGGCGGGCACGTCAAAGCGAGACAGGTGATTGAGATGGCAACGGAAATTCGCGTACCGACACTGGGTGAAAGCGTAAGCGAGGCCACCGTTGGACAGTGGTTCAAGAAGGTTGGCGACGCGGTCAAGACCGATGAGGTTTTGGTCGAGCTGGAAACAGACAAGGTGACGGTTGAAGTGCGCGCGCAGGCTGCGGGTACGCTGGCCGCGATCACGGTCGAAAAGGGCACGACGGTTGCCATCGGTGCGGAACTTGGGTCGATCCGCGAAGGCGGGGCAGCTGCTGCGGCACCAGTTCAGGTTGCGGCTGCTGCTGCCGCTGTTGCTCCTATCGTTCAGGCCGTTGCTTCTGCTCCGCAGAACGCGGGTTCGAATGGCGGCATGCCGCCGAGCCCGGCTGCCCGCAAGGCGCTGGATGAGTCGGGGATTGCGGCAGCGGACGTCGAAGGGTCGGGTAAGCGCGGTCAGGTTCTCAAGCAGGACGTTGCTGCTGCCATCGCGACGCCAGCTCCTGCTGCGCGTCCGGCTCCCGTTGCAAGCGCGCCGTTGCCGGTTCCGTCCACGCAGATCCGCGTGCCATCGACCGCCAGCGATATGGATCGCGAAGAGCGCGTGAAAATGAGCCGCTTGCGCCAGACGATTGCGCGCCGCTTGAAGGATGCGCAGAACACGGCGGCTATGCTGACGACGTTCAACGATGTTGATATGACGAACGTTATGGCCCTTCGTTCGCAGTACAAGGATCTGTTCGAGAAGCGCCACGGCGTAAAGCTCGGGTTCATGGGCTTCTTCGTCAAAGCCTGCTTGCAGGCGCTGAAGGAAATTCCCTCGGTCAACGCTGAGATCGACGGCGGCGACATCATCTATAAGAATTACTATCACATCGGCGTGGCCGTCGGGACCGACAAGGGCTTGGTCGTGCCGGTGGTGCGCGAAGCCGACCGGATGACCGTTGCTGAAATCGAAGGGCAGATCGCTAACTTCGGCAAGCGGGCCCGCGACGGCAAGCTCGGCATCGAAGATATGCAGGGCGGCACGTTCACGATCACCAACGGCGGCGTGTACGGTTCGCTGATGTCGACGCCGATCCTCAACGCGCCGCAGTCGGGCATCCTTGGTATGCATCGCATCGAGGACCGTGCAGTGGTTCGTAAGGGCCAGATCGTGGCGCGGCCGATGATGACGCTCGCTTTGTCGTACGATCACCGGATCGTGGATGGTAAGGAAGCCGTGACATTCCTCGTGCGCGTCAAGGAATGCCTGGAAGATCCGCAGCGTTTCATCCTCGAACTGTAAGCAGGAACCATCGTGGGATCTCAATACCCTTCCAGTCCCGAATGGGACGAGACGCGCGCGGCTTGGCTGATCGGCAAGGTCGCACTTGTGGGCATGACGAGGCTGGCAAGCGACGGGAAGACCGTGATCGCCAAGCAGCAGTATCATGGGGTGATCGAGGCCTGCGATAGCGCGACCGGGATCCGGATCGTCTGCAAGGGTGTGGGCGATATCGAGAACATTATGCTGCCACCCACGACGAAGCCGTTTCTTGACGCCAAGCCGGGCGAGTACCGGCTCCGGTCAACGGGCGAAATCATCCGCAACCCGGATGTGACGGTGTCCTGGGCGATTACTGAGCCGGAGGGGTCGTAAGTCCCAACACCTTTTTTTACCGCTACCGCTTCTAGGCACCCCCACCCCCTGACCCCTCCCCGCAAAAGGGGAGGGGAAGTTTTGATAGGAATTTCCATGTCTTACGATCTCGTCGTTATCGGTTCGGGCCCTGGCGGATATGTGTGTGCGATCCGCGCGTCCCAGCTCGGGATGAAGGTTGCCATCGTCGAGAAGCGCGCGACGCACGGCGGTACGTGCCTCAACGTCGGGTGCATTCCGTCGAAGGCGCTGCTGCATGCGTCGGAAGCGTACGAAGAGGCGGGGCATGGGTTTGCGGGTATGGGGATCGGCGTGAAGCCGACGCTCGATCTCGCCAAGATGCAGAGCTACAAGTCGGATGGCGTTAAAGGCAACGTGGATGGCGTGGCGTTCCTGCTCAAGAAGAACAAGATCGATGCGCATCACGGTGCAGGCAAGATCGTGGCAGCCGGCAAGGTTTCGGTGACGAAGGCCGACGGCAGCGTGACGACGCTGGACGCTAAGAACATCGTGATTGCAACGGGTTCGGACATTGCGCAGTTGCCGGGTGTCGAGATCGATGAGAAATCGGTCGTGTCGTCGACGGGCGCACTGGAATTGTCGGTGGTGCCCAAGAAGCTGCTGGTGATCGGCGCGGGGGTGATCGGGCTTGAACTAGGATCGGTTTGGCGCCGGTTGGGCTCGGAAGTCATCTTCGTTGAGTATCTCGACCGGATTTTGCCGGGCATGGATCTTGATGTCTGCAACTCGTTTCAGAAGATTTTGACCAAGCAGGGTATGACGTTCCGTCTCGGCTCGAAGGTGACCAAGGTCGTCAAGGATGCCAGCGGTTGCGTCGTGACGGTCGAACCGGCGGCAGGCGGCCAGGCCGAGGATGTGTTCGCCGATGTCGTGCTCGTGTGCATCGGGCGCAATCCATATACCGATGGGTTGGGGCTGGCCGAGGCCGGCGTTACGCTGGACAACCGCAAGCGGGTGGTCGTGGATTCGCACTTCGCGACGAACGTGCCGGGTATTTATGCCATCGGCGACGTGATCGCGGGGCCGATGCTGGCGCACAAGGCCGAGGATGAGGGCGTCGCGCTGGCCGAAATCCTTGCCGGTCAGGCGGGGCATGTGAATTACGACGTGATCCCGGGCGTGATCTACACGGCGCCGGAAGTGGCAACCGTCGGCAAGACCGAGGAAGAACTCAAGGCTGTGGGCGTCGCTTATAAAGTTGGCAAATTCCCGTTCCTCGCCAACGGCCGCGCGAAGGTCAACAAGACGACGGACGGCTTTGTGAAGGTGCTGGCGGACGCCACGACCGATCGCGTGCTGGGCGTGCACATCATCGGGCCGCATGCCGGTGAAATGATTGGCGAAGCGTGCGTGCTGATGGAGTTTGGCGGGTCGGCGGAAGATCTGGCGCGGACGTGCCATGCGCATCCGACGTTGACCGAAGCGATCAAAGAAGCCGCGATGTCGGTCGAAAAGCGCGCGGTTCACATGTGAGACGCTGATAAGTAGCGTTCAGGTTCGTATCGAAATTTCGCCGCTGTCGGGGGGTATTCTTCCGATGGCGGTTTTTCTCTCTCTTCTTTGCGCGTGGCCGCCAGCCAACCCCACGCGCGGATACCAAACTGCGTAAGTCAGTACTTATGCAGTTTGGTATGAGGCGCTATATCGGTGCCTGGACTTAACTTTCGACTGTTGCGGTCAGCTTGAGGATATGTGCGATGCGGTTGCTGGGATTTCTGTTCACTTTGTTGATTGGGGTCGGTATCGGCGTTTGGGCGTATCTGAACGGTAAGTTGCCCGCCATTGCTGTTCCTGGCGTTTCGAAGACGGGGCCGGTGGTTGCCGGTACGAACGTGTTCAAGAGCAACGTCGTCGCCGAGTTTCTGGCGCCGAAAAAGGCGACGGACACGTATCGCGATATCAAGCTGGTTCAGCCATTCGGGTATATCGATCCGCGCGGCGTGCATTGGGATGTGCCGGTTGGTTATGTGACGAATGGGGCGTCGATCCCGACGTCGTTGTGGGCGGTGGTCGGCGGGCCGTTCGATGGGCCGTATCGCGATGCGGCGGTGCTGCATGACTATTACTGCGAGGCCAAAACCCGCACGTCTGACGATACGCACCGGATGTATTACGAGGCCGCTTTGGCGCGCGGTACGTCGGAGAACATCGCATCGACGATGTATGCGGGGCTTGTGTTCGGCGGTCCGGTTTGGAAAATCGCGCCGAAGAAGGCCGGGTTCGACATGATGTTTGCCCAGGCGACGACGACGACGAACAAGGCGGGCGCGACGGTGACCGTTGATCCGGGCCTGACCAACAAGGCCGCGACGCCGGAGCAGTTGAAGGCGGTCGAGGATATGAAGGCGTGGATTCTCAAGGAGCATCCGACGCCAGCGCAAATCCAGGCGCGTGCCGAGGAGTTGCGCAAGTCGACGGGCGTTTCGAAGTAAATTTGCTAACCCCCATCCCTGACCCCTCCCCGCAAGGGGGAGGGGAAAAGCGTGCCCGTTGCCCTCGCGGTGACGGGCTTTTTATTTGCGGGGATGGGCCGCGTCGTAGACGGCGAGGAGGCGGTCGCGGTCGACTTCGGTGTAAACCTGGGTGGTCGCCAGTGAAGCGTGGCCGAGCAGTTCCTGGATCTGGCGCAGGTCGGCCCCGGCGGACAGCAGGTGGGTTGCGAATGAATGGCGAAGCGCGTGGGGCGTCGCGGTCTCGGGTAGCGTGAGTTCCTCGCGCAGGCGTTCCATAGCGAGCTGGATGATGCGGGGGCTCAATGGGCCGCCTTTCGCGCCAACGAAAAGCGGGTCGTCGCGGTCGAGCGGGTAGGGGCAGAGGGTTTGATAGCGGGCGATAGCCGCGATGGTAACGGGCAGAACCGGGACCATGCGCTGTTTGCCGCCTTTGCCGGTGATCATGAGCGTGTCGCGGTCGTGGGTGGGGGCGTCTTTGACCTGGAGGCCGAGCGCTTCGGAAATACGCAGGCCCGCGCCGTAGAGCAGCAGAAGCACGGCGGTGTCGCGGGCGGCGATCCAATCGTTGGTGGTGCTGGTGGTCGCGTCGATGACTTCGGCGGCTTTATCGACGGTCAGCGGCTTGGGGACGGTGTGGGGCAGGCGCGGCAGGCTGAGGGTGAGGATCGCACGGTTCTTGAGCGTGTCGCTACCTTCGAGCCAGCGGAAGAACATGCGCAGCGCGCTTAACGTTCGTGCGAGCGAGCGGCTGGAAACGCCTTGACTGCGGCGCTGGGCCAGGAATGCGCGAAAGATTTTGGCGTCGGCTTTGGCGAGGCTATCGAGCGTCGGGGCATGGCCCCAGCGGAGTTTGAGGAAGCCGAGGAATTGGCGCAGGTCGCGCTCGTAGGCGGCAACCGTCAGATCGGCGGCGTCGCGGCTGTGGGCGAGGTGGGCCAGCCAGGCTTTGCAGGCGTTCGCGAGGTCGTCCGACAGCGGGAGTTCGCTCGCGTC
>JANLYB010000160.1:0-4339 GCA_031365425.1 Hyphomicrobiaceae bacterium | reverse complement strand
AACGTCACGCCCGATAGCTTCTCCGATGGCGGCCGCCACGACACCACGGCCCGCGCCATCGATCACGCCCTGCGCCTGGCAGCGCAAGGGGCCAGCATCCTCGACATCGGCGGAGAATCCACCCGTCCCGGATCCGATCCCGTCCCGCTCGATGAAGAACTCCGCCGCGTCATCCCCGTCATCGAGGGCCTGCGCGACAAGACCGATGTCCGCATCTCAGTCGATACCCGCAAGGCTGAAGTCATGCTGCAGGCCGCCAAGGCCGGTGCCGATATCCTGAACGACGTCTCAGCCCTGACCCACGACCCTGGCGCCCTTGATGCAGCTGCCAGCACCGGCCTCCCCGTCATCCTGATGCACGCCCAGGGCGACCCCAAAACCATGAACGACGATCCGCAATACTCAGATCTTGTCCTCGACGTTTATGATTTCCTCTCAAGCCGCATCGCAGCCTGCGAGGCCGCCGGCATCCCGCGCGCCAAACTCTGCGCCGACCCGGGCATTGGCTTTGGCAAACACCTCCACCACAATGTAGCAATGATGGCCAACCTCGCCATCCTCCACGGCCTCGGCGTCCCCATCCTGCTCGGCGCATCCCGAAAAAAGATGATCAGCCAGCTTTACGAAACGCCCGACCCCTCCGACCGCCTGCCCGGCTCACTCGCCACCGTCATGGTCGCGGCGGCCCAGGGCGTCCAGCTCATGCGCGTCCACGACGTCGCCGCAACAAAACAGGCGCTCGCCGTGTGGTTGGCGTCTACGATTGGTGCAGAACCCGCTGGGGGCACGATCACATGACCGCGTTTGACCTTGAATACCGCCCGACCCGCACCAGCCACGCCACCATCGGCTCGGTTTTTGAAAACGCCGCTCGAACTGTTATATGGCGCGGGTCCAGGGGCGAGCCACTGGCGCTTGGCTGCAAGGAACTGACGACATGACCAAATACCACGATACCGCCCCCCTTATGCAGGCCATCGGACAAAAGGCCCGCGCCGCGGCGCGCGAACTCGCCGTAGCGCCCCCTGAAGCCAAAAACGCAGCCCTCACCGCTGCTGCAGCCGCCCTGCGCGCGAACACACCCCGCATCATCGATGCCAACGCACGCGACATCGACGCCGCCCGCGCCGGAGACCGCCCCGCGTCTTTCATTGACCGCCTGATGCTCGATGAAAAGCGCGTCAACGCTATCGCCCAAAGCCTGGACGAAATCGCAGCCCTCCCCGATCCCGTCGGTCGCGTGCTCGCCCATTGGACCCGGCCCAACGGCCTCGACATCACCCGGCTCGCGGTTCCCCTCGGCGTCATCGGCATTATCTATGAGAGCCGCCCCAACGTTACGGCAGATGCTGGCGCGCTCGCGCTCAAAGCCGGCAATGCGGCCATCCTGCGCGGCGGCTCAGAAAGCCATCACTCATCGCAGGCAATCCTCGACTGCCTGATCGCTGGCCTCCAGGCTGCGGACCTGCCCGTAGCCAGCATCCAACTCGTGCCGACCACGGATCGCGCCGCCGTCGGTCTCATGCTGACGGGCCTCGACGGCAACATCGACGTGATCGTCCCCCGTGGCGGCAAATCCCTGGTGGAGCGCGTGCAGACCGAAGCCCGCGTGCCCGTGTTCGCCCACCTGGAAGGCATCTGCCACACCTACGTCGATCGTGGCGCGGATCTGGACATCGCGATCCCCATCGTGCTGAACGCCAAGCTGCGCCGCACCGGGGTCTGCGGCTCGACCGAAACTCTGCTCGTCGATAAGAACGCACACGAGGACTACCTGACCCCGCTCGTCAAAGCGCTGCTGGACGCTGGCTGCGAAGTGCGCGGCGACGAAGCCACCGTCAAATGCGACCCCCGCGTGAAAGCAGCCTCGCCCGACGACTACGGCCAGGAATTCCTCGACGCTATCATTGCAGTAAAAACCGTCGACGGCGTGGACGAGGCCATCGCCCACATCGCCAGATACGGCTCGCAGCACACCGATTGCATTATCACCGAATGCAACGGCACCGCCGCGCGCTTCCTCTCCCGCGTGGACTCAGCCATCGTCCTTCACAACGCTTCAACCCAGTTCGCAGACGGCGGCGAGTTCGGCATGGGGGCAGAGATCGGCATCGCCACCGGCAAAATGCACGCCCGCGGCCCCGTCGGCGTCGAGCAATTAACTACCTTCAAATACGTCGTTCGCGGCACCGGCCAAATCCGCCCATTGTAGAGCCCTCGCTTATGGGGTGGGTTGAGCCCTTCGCAAAACCCAACAACTTCCTGACAGCTATAGACACCAGTTCCACTGCCCCTCACCCCGCGACCGAAATCCTGACCGCCACAACCGGCAACGACACCCGCACCAGATCGGCCGTGTGCTTCTGCACCTGCAGTATCCGCCAGCAAGACGGCAACCGCACACCGTGTTCGCGCGCCGATGGGATCATACCTGCGGTGACGATCAGGAAAGCCGCGACGATCAGGATGAATGGGCGGGTCATGGGAAGCAGTCCTCAGAGCAGGTCGTCTGTTGACCTGATCCTGAGCCGAAGCGCCGCCTCCCGCTGTTACCCGCGGAACCTGCAAACCAATGATCGAATTATATTTTTCTAACGTGCCCTGTTCCGCGCGAAACAGCGCAGCCTCGCCAAAACGGCCATCTTGGGATCAACGAAACACGCCAACCCCGAGGAGACACCCGATGTTCGCCACCCTGTCCCGCCCCATCCTCGCCTCCGCAATCGCAGCGTCTTTAATTGCTGGCATCACGACCCAGGCCTCCGCCGCCAGCCTCGCCGTCGAACTGGCCTGCGCTGCCGACTATTACTCCTACTGCAGCCAGCACGACCCCGACGGCGCCGGCGTCAGATCCTGCATGCGTGCCAATGGCCCCAAGCTGTCCAACCGCTGCATCAAGGCCTTGGTCGCCGCCGGCGAAGTCTCCAAATCCGAAGTCGAAAGCCGCACCGCCAGCAAAGGCAACTGAGCAAGAAACCTGCCTACTCCGCTTGAACTTCCTCCACGGGGCGCAGCTTACCCATGATCGCGGCGATATCGGCGGCAGCTGCCCGCTCCGCCTGCGCCGCGATCTGCCGGTAACGC
Source organism: Hyphomicrobiaceae bacterium (assembly GCA_031365425.1). GTDB lineage: Bacteria > Pseudomonadota > Alphaproteobacteria > Rhizobiales > Hyphomicrobiaceae > JANXVY01. The sequence goes on along the minus strand of JANLYB010000160.1, from coordinate 1,255 downwards.
TTGACGAGTTCATGCCCGAAGGGCGTCAGTACGGCGCCGCCACCGCTCTTGCCCCCGGTCTGCGAGGCCGCCACCGGCTCGGCAAACGCCTTGTTCAACTGATCGACCAGCTCCCACGCTTGGCGGTAGCTCATGTTCATCGCGCGCCCTGCCGCCGAGATAGACCCGAGCGCGTCGATCTGCTCAAGCAGCAGCATCTTGCCGGGCCCCAATCGCCCATGCGCGCCTAGATCCACTCGCACGATCAGACTGACTTCCGGCACCCGCGCCATGGCAACTCTCCAATTGATTTAATCATAGTGCGCCGACAGACCTGCCGATTTCAACCAGTTCGCAAGCCCCCCTTGGTGCAAAGGTGAAAATCGCGCTAATCCTGCTGACCGGTTCCACCATCAACGAGCCTCATGCCGCATCCTCCTGCCTTCAATAGCTTTGGCTCGATCCGCGTGAAGACGCCGCTCGTGATGCCACGCCAGCGGATCGGCGTGATGGGAGGCTCGTTCAATCCACCCCATGAAGGTCATGCCATCGTCGCCGCGACCGCGCTCAAACGGCTAGGTCTTGACCAGCTCTGGTGGCTGGTCACGCCCGGCAACCCCTTGAAATCCCACAATGGCCTAGCCCCCCTCGCCGAACGCATGGCCGCCTGCGCCAAGCTGGCAAACGATCCCCGCATGCACGTCACCGCCTTCGAAGCCCAACTGAAAACGCCCTATACAGCAGCAACCCTCGGTTTTCTTGCCAAACGCTACCCGGCGACGACCTTCATCTGGATCATGGGCGCCGACAATCTGGCGACATTCCATCGCTGGCAGCACTGGCGCACGATCGCACGCGATCTCCCCATTGCCGTTGTCGACCGGCCCGGCTGGCGGATGAAAGCCCTGTCGTCCCCCGCCGCACGCGCCCTCACCCGCACCCGCTTGCCCGAAGACGCCGCTTCGAGCCTTGGCCGCTACCCGCCGCCTCATTGGTGCCTGCTCTCGACCCGCCTCTCCAACGCTTCCTCGACCCAGCTCCGCGCCAAACAGGGCAAGCGAACCTAAGCTGCTAGCCTGGGCAAGTAAGAACGTTTCCAGATCAAGATTCCCAATCCCTTGGCGGATGGGACAAATTGCGGTATTTAGAACCCGTTGGCCTGTCACAAACGGCCAGCGAATCGACGTTAATCTCTCACCTGTCGCGCTAAACGCCCTGTTTTGTTGGGCTCCAACCAAAGGATGACCGCCAAAATATGAGAACCACAACCGAGGCC
>JANLYB010000125.1:0-6529 GCA_031365425.1 Hyphomicrobiaceae bacterium | reverse complement strand
CAACGCAGAGACACAGACCTTGGGATCAAAACGGGTAACCTTGGGATCAGCTGTTTTTAGCCGCTCCGGTCCGTCCAGCCGATTGCGCGGCTGGACGGGGTCGTGGGAGTTTAAAGATCAGCGGAAGTCATAGCGCAGGCCAACGCGGAATTCGTGGGCATGGATTTCGGAGACGGTCGGGTCGGCGGCGACAATCATTGGAACCGGGAGAACGGCGTTGACGGCACCAGTCTTGGCTTCACCGAGGTACAGGAAGCGGTAGCCCATATCGAGGTAGAGGTTGCGGGCGACTTCGCCGCCGGCATAGCCTTCGCCCGAACCAGCCGAGGGGCCGCGGCCGGTCAAGTTGACGGCGACACCGGCCATGAGGGCACCAGCGACAGACGAGTTCGAACCGCTTTCGATCGTGCTCATGCAGCCGCAAGCATCCGTGAACGAGCCGACCGATGTTTTGTGGTTGACCCAGCCCAGACCGGCACCGACGTAGGGCGTGAAGCGGGTGCGGGTGTCGAAGTCGTAGTAGACGTTGAAGAGGCCGAGCGTGCTCTTCAGGCCGAACTTGCCATCCGACGTGCCGCCATTGAACTGGTAGCTACCCGTGACGTCCGCGTTAAAGCGCTGTTCGAGCGTGAAGTCGGTGCGCCAGTTGCGGTTGATGTAGTAGCCGACGCCGCCGCCGGCCGACCAGGCGTTGTCGATCTTGGTGTTGTACATGTCGAACTTGCCGTCGATGTCGATCGAAGGGCGATCGTAGGTGGCGTAGCTGCCATCGGCGCGGACGTAGAAGCGGGCTGCCGACTGCTGCATCAGCGGGGGCATTGCATCGTCTTTAATGCTGCCGCCGAGGTCTGCTGCCTGCACCGAGGTTGCCGCCGAAAGCGCTGCAAGCGCACCGACGATGAGGGAGCTACGTGTGGCAATCATAATCCGACCCTTTTTCCAATACCGACGCGCGACGCGTTCGTGTTCCTGGAGATCATGATCGGCGAGAAGGCTTAAAAAGCTTTTAAGCCGTGTACGATTTTAGGACGTTTGTTTTTTTTGGGCGGAAGGCGAGCCTCATTCCGTTGCTCTGAGCCCATGTTGCACCCTCAATATACCCCCACCCCTAACCCCTCCCCGCAAGGGGGAGGGGAATGAAGGGGAAACCTTCTTTTAGGGCGCAATAGCCCCTTGGCTTACTGCGCCATCGTGCGGCGAGTGAAGCCGGTGCAATACGCTACGCTATTGCACCCTACGGCCCTTTACTAAGCTGCTGCTAACCGCACGGCCTCGACGATGTCGCCGACGACGGTGGCAACGAGCTTTTCATCGTCGCCTTCTGCCATGACGCGGATGACGGGTTCGGTGCCAGAGGGGCGGATGACGAGGCGGCCGTTTTTGCCGAGCTTGGTTTTTCCGGCGTCGATGGCCTTGATCACGCGCTTGTCTTCGAGCGGTTTACCGCTGGCGTAACGGACGTTTTGCAACAACTGCGGCAGCGGCGTGAAGCGGTTGGTGACCTGGCTGACGGGCTTGCCGGTGGTGACGACGACGGCCAGGATTTGGAGGGCTGCGACCAAGCCGTCGCCCGTGGTGATGAAGTCGGACAGGACGATGTGGCCGGACTGTTCGCCGCCGACGTTGTAGCCGTGGCGGCGCATGTGTTCGACGACGTAGCGATCGCCTACGCCGGTGCGGACCATGCCGAGGTTCAGGCTTTCGAGGTAGCGTTCGAGGCCTAGGTTACTCATGACGGTCGAGACGATGCCGCCGGCGGTGAGCTTGCCGCGGCTGTGCCAGCTCTCGGCGATTACCGCCATGATCTGGTCGCCATCGACGATCTGGCCTTTTTCATCGACAATGACGACGCGGTCGGCGTCGCCGTCGAGCGCTATGCCGATGTCGGCGCGGACTTCACGGACCTTGTCGCATAGCAGGGCCGGCGAGGTGGACCCGCACTTGTCGTTGATGTTGCGGCCATTGGGCTCGACGCCCAACTTGATGACCTCCGCGCCCAATTCCCACAGCGCCTCGGGGGCGACCTTATAGCCAGCGCCGTGGGCGCAATCGATGACGATGCGCAGGCCGTCGAGGCGAAGGTCCTTGGGCAGTGTGCGCTTGGCGAATTCGATGTAGCGCTCCTGGGCGCTTTCCACGCGGGTGGCGCGGCCAATCCTGTCGGGGGCGACGAGAAGCTTCCCGCCCGGCGCGTCGATCATGGCTTCGATTTCGAGTTCGGTTTCATCCGAAAGCTTGTAGCCGTCGGGATCGAACAGCTTGATGCCATTGTCGTCGTAGCGGTTATGAGAGGCCGAAATCATCACGCCCAGGTCGGCGCGCAGGGAGCGGGTCAACATGGCGACGGCGGGCGTAGGCATCGGACCGAGCAGGAACACGTCCATGCCCACAGAGGTAAAGCCCGACATGAGGGCTGCTTCCAGCATGTAGCCCGACAAACGGGTATCCTTGCCGATCACCACGCGATGGCGGTGCGCGCCCTTCTGGAACACGGTTCCGGCCGCCATGCCGACCTTCAACGCGATTTCAGAGGTCATGGGAAAGCGGTTCGCCTGTCCGCGAATACCATCAGTTCCGAAATAGCGGCGCGACATGGACGTTCCTTCAGTTGGCCGTTTGCGGGTCCGTTTTGGACGCTTCGTCAGATGTGCCTCAGAATGGCACTGGTGGCGGCAACACGCATCTCACAGTGGGTAAGCGGCTGTTGCAGGTTAGGCAATGCAGTGCGAACATTGCATGAATCCTGCCAGAGTCGCACGTCGCGGTCACGTTAACTCACGCGACGGGGAGAGGGTGGCCTGGCGGGGACGAATCTGTGCATACGGGCGGTCAAACACTTCAAATACGCGATTCACAAGGTTGGGGGCCTCGATGGCAGAATTTCTCGCAGTTGCCAACCGCAAAGGCGGCGTCGGCAAATCGACGATTTCGGTCATGCTGACCCATGCCTTCGCCGTGTGGGGCGGTAAGCGCGTGCTGCTGCTCGATCTCGACAGCCAGTGCAATGCGTCGCTGATCCTGCAGGGCGGCGAGGGCTGGGTGAGCGCGCGCAAGGCGCACAAGACGATCGCCGATTATTTCCTCGACACGTTCGACGAGAGTGCCGGAGCCCCGCGCGACTACCTCGTGCACAACGTGGGCGACGTGCGCGATAGCAACGGCAAGCGGCCGGTGATCTCGCTGCTGCCGGGGTCATTGATGCTGGAAGACGCGCAGGGCGAGCTTTACATCAAGGAAGCGCGTCAAGCGAAAGATCCCGATGTGGTCGGCACGCGTGTTCGTGGCCGGCTGGAGCGGATGATCCGGCGCTTTGAAGGCAACTACGATGTCGTTATTCTGGACTGCGCGCCGGGATTGTCGTTTGCGGCGCTTGCGGCGTTGAAGACGGCGGACCTCGTGCTGGTGCCGTTCCGGCCCGACTATGTTTCGCAGCTCGCTGTCGACCGCGTGGCGCTTCTGATCGAAGGCCGCCGGACCGGAGCCGACCTTGCCGAGCTGCCGCTGGATGCGCGCCGGTATGCGTGCGTTGCCAACTCTATGCGCGGCACCGGCCGCGAGCAGAACATTTTTGACGAAATCGCACTCGACCATCCGATGCTGAATGCGCGCCTGCCGCAGAGCGCGGCGATTGCCGACGCGTTCGATTACCGCGACGATCCGCGCTCCATCGAAGACAAGTATGGCGATGCAACGGGCGATGTTCGTGCGATGTATGAAGAAGTTGCATCCCGTTTGACCCTGCGATTGGCGGCATAAGATCATGGCAAAGAACACGCGACCTTTATCGGGGGCTGCTCAGCGCAAGTATTTCCGCGATCTGCTGCGGTCGGATGCCGGTGTTGCTGCCGACGCGGTGGACCGGCTGACGGAGATCTGTTCGACGGAAATCGCCTCGATCCGGGTTCGGCTGCCGCTCGCGGTGCGCAAACCGGCCAAGGCTGGCGTTGCGACGGCGGTGGCTGCGGCGAAGCCGGTGGCGGTTGAGGCAGCGCCCGCTGCGAGCGGGGCGTTTGATCCGCACGGGTTCAGCCTCATCGTGACGTTCCGCAAGGGTGGCAAGGATGCGCTGATCGCCAAGCTCGACGAGGTTGGTGATGTTGAGAAATTGCGGGAAATCGCCAAGGCGCAGCATGTCTCGCTCGATGCCGGATTGACGGACCGGGGCGAGATTTTGGCGGCGCTGGTTGAAGGGACTGAGAGGCGGATTGCGCACCGGCAGGCGGCGGCGAGCTAGGCTCGCGGACCCTCAGTATTTTTACGACTTTACTTGCCCCAACTGATGTCCCGGCCAAGCTCGGCTTGTTGGCCGTGCGCAGAGCCGGGATTGTTACCTGTTGCCGCTTAGGCCGGTTTTACATCCTTCTGCTTGCTGTAAAGCCCCCGGATCGGCTGCGCCGTCCGGGGAAGCAGTGGAGTTTGGTTGGCGGATTGATCCGTTGCGCGAGGTGCTGCGTTGACATTCCGGCTGCACAATAGGACAGTTTTTCGACAGCAGATTCATTTTCAGCGGCAGGGGCTCTCATGCTGGTCAATTTCGTGCGCGCGGTCGCGGTTGCGGGCGCCGTTTGGGCGAGCGGGATGGGGCAGGCCGTGGCCGGGACGGTTTTCGACGAATTGCGGCCAGCCATCTTTGGCGAGCGGGCGATCCTGGACGGGCATGGGGTGGTGTCGATCAAGGCGCCTTACCGGCCCGAGGACATTCGCGCGGTGCCGTTCGACGTCGAGGCAGCGTTCAAGGACGGGCGGACGATCAAGTCAGTGACGTTCGTCGTCGATAACAATCCCTCGCCCGTGGCGGCGAGCTTCAAGTTCGGGCCGGGGCGCGATCATGTGGGCCTCGGCATCAAGTTCCGGCTCAACCAGCAATCGGATGTGCGCGCCGTCGTTGAAGCGAGCGATGGGCGGTTGTATATGGCGTCTCAGCTTGTGAAGTTCCCCGGCGGGCAGGCTGCTTGTTCCGCCCCGCCGACGACGCCTGCGCACGAGATTGCCGCCAATATGGGGAAGATGGCGCTGGCGGAGTTGGGAACCGGTGCTGCGGTTAGTTCAGCGACGCCGAGGGTGCGGTTCAGCCTCGCGCATCCCAATCACACCGGCATGGTGCTCGATCAGATCACGCTGCTGTATACGCCGCTTAAAATGGTGCAGGAGCTGCACGTGAAGCAGGGTGACGAGCCGGTATTCGACATGGAGGGGTCGATTGCGCTGAACGAGAACCCGGCGATTGAATTTGATTACAAGCGCAATGGGGCAGGGAAGATGACGGCTGTCGCCAAGGATACGGATGGGGCGGAGTTTACGGCAGAGTTTGCAGTGGGGGCGGGGAGTTAGTTTTTTCAGCTAAGCTCCGATTGCGCAGAGTGGTACTCCGCAATTAGGTGATGTTCAGGTAGATTTTGTGGAGAGATTTTACTTATTGTCGTCCCTTAATCCTACATGAGACTTTTTCGAGGCGGCAATGCCATACACACCTCCTCCAGGTCACCTCCGATCCGTTTCGGTGAGCCTAGACGATGATGCAATATTTATTGTCGGCCTGATCGGTCGATGGTGGGCAAATATTGAGTTTACCGTTGATTCTTCGGTGCGCGATCTTCTAAATCGGCCGGACACACCCCAGAAAGATACGTCACTTAAAATTCCATTCAAACAGAGATTAGCCCTTCTTCGCCAACTCTGTGAAATGGTAGCAAAAACTCCTGAGACGGCTGCCGCACTTGATTTAGCAATCTTGCGTGTGGGGAGGCATCAACAGGTGCGAGACCTTCTTATGCATGGTTTTGTAACGCAAGACGTCAAACGCCCTGCAACCCATTTATATGTCTCTCGGATCACTTGGTCATCCCCATTAAAACGTGATGCCAAATTCATATCTCGCGCGTCCTTGTATAAGTTCGAGCCCGAGCTAGCAAAATCGATGATGCATTTGTTCATGCTTACCGCTGGCTGTCACGATCCATTCAAATGGCCTGCATCTATCGATGGATCTCCCATACTAAATCCCGACTTTACAGGCTGAATAGTTTGGCAGAGCCTTTGCACACGGCCTTGAACTTTTCGAACTCGAGGAGGTTCGTAGGGCGCAATAGTGTAGCGTATTGCGCCGGATGCGAGAGGCGTTCTCTCAGTTAGGGCATGCTGCAATACTGAAAGGGACTACTTGTAGAGACTGTACGTGGCCCGGGCTGGTACACCAAATTGATGGTTGCTTGGATCCCAGCCTTCGCTGGGATGACGTGAGGGGGCGAGGACAAGGGAACGGAGCCCGGACTACCCGCGCGCTTGCCGCGCTGCTCCTCCCCTCGTTTTGCTATGGCCGGATTAATGGGCGACATGAGTTGTAGAGACTTCACGCGAGGTAGGTTTGAGCCAAATTGATGGTTGCTTGGGTCCCGGCCGCTTTTGTTGGCATCGGTCCGATGACGCCGGGATGACGGCTGAAGGGGCGGCTTGCGATGAAGGCGGGCGGAGTGCGGTGGCTCGCCAGCTTGATCTTGGTCATCGCGGATTAGGGGTTTCGACGGGAGGG
>JANLYB010000096.1:0-2438 GCA_031365425.1 Hyphomicrobiaceae bacterium | reverse complement strand
GGCTCGTGCGGGGGGATGTACACGGCCAACACGATGTCCAGCGTGCTGGAAGTCATCGGCCTCAACTTGCCGCAGTCTTCGACAATGGCTCAGGAGGATTCCGAGAAGGCCGATAGCGCTGCAAAATCGGCGGAAGCGTTGATGGGGGCCATTCAAAAGCAGATCCTTCCCCGGGATCTCATCACGCGCAAGCTTTCATGCCCTCGGTGCCCATGCGCAAGATCGCCAAGGTCTCCGCCGAGCCGCTTTTCCTACGGGCTTTCCAGCTTGATGAAGTTTGTGTGATGTTGCAGCTCTGCGCGACACGGGTAAAACTGAGAACTCAGAGGTTCCTAAAGATATAACGTTGCATAAGGGTGTGAATTCGAGTCTGCTCGACGATCCTCACATAGACGCAGACTAAATCAGAATTTGGTCTGCTTGCGCCGCGTCGGCGAACTGCGCTTTGCGCACCTCGGGCCTCGTATCGAAGGGACGGTCGCGCTTCAACCGCATATTGTCCTCTGGGCACGGAACTCCCCCAACTCGAACCGCTAGCGCGACGCGATTGATGCGCTTGTTTGTGCAGTCAACCTGGATGTCAAACCGTGCACTTTCGAGGAGACCGTCTGCCGATTGTGGAATGCAGTCGACTGCTCTTTAGTCCTCGAACTTGAATGAAACCCGGAGTTTGGTGCGAAAGGCTTCGATCTTGCCGTTTTCGATGACGAGATCCTGCTCCACGACCTCGGCGACGCGCAGGTCCCGCAAGCTCTTGTTGGCGCGCTCCACCGCAACCAGGGCGGCCTTCTCCCACGAGTCCTTGCTGGTGCCGATAAGTTCGATCACCTTGTAGATGCTGTCAGCCATTGCACGCTCCTACGGTTACGCCTGCTCGCCGCAAGACTAGCAAACGAGGTGAGACCGTGCATGCACTATTTCGCCTGTCGGCTGGCAGGCAGCAGCTGGTCAACTCTCAGGTTTGCCGTCTAACGGGACCAGTGAGGCTAAAGAAAGCCCCCACGTGGGTGCCGGCGCCAAGGTCATCGGGTGAGGACTGAATCGAACCATTCTGATACGGAGGCGCAAGACAGGCCAACAACTTATATTTCGTGTGAGATGTTGGCTAACGATAGTCTGCCCGACATGCACCTTTAAAATGGAGCGCCAAGTACCCCCCAATCCGTAAATCGCAAACTGTGCCAATCAGGATCAGCGCAACGTTTCGATTGCAGTTGAGCGAATTGGAGACATATGGGACCGCTCTGGGCGTGCTATCAGCCATTTGTCCGCCGAGGAACCGATTGGACGAGCTGGTCGCAGGCTAAATAGATGACCGCGCAGGCAATCATGGCCGCCAGCGCAAACCACGTCAGCGCATAGCCCAGGTGGTTGTTGGCGAATACGATGACCGTCAGCCCGCCCACTGGTCCATCGGAAGCCGGCGACGTCGCGTCCGCGTCGACGAAATAGGGCGCGATCGGATCGAGCGCGCGGGCGGCAGCAAGCGCTGTGACGTCGCGCGAGAACCAACGGTCGGTTCTCGGATCGTTCGCGCGCGGCCACAGGCCGCTTGGCTCGGTCCTGCGGAGCAGACCGGTGAGCGAGATGTCGCCAGACGGCGCGATTATAGCCGCTGATCGCTGAGGATGCTCAACCGCCACGAAGCCGCGATTGATGAATACAAGGCCCCCATCCGCGAGCCGCAACGGTGTCATCACCCAAAAGCCCGATCCGGTTATGGTTAGGGCGCGCACCAGCGTTTGCTGGCCGGGGAGGTATCTGCCCGTGACGCTCACACGGCGATAGTCCCAGTTGTCGGCTGCGAACGCCGGCCAGTCCTGGCGCGCGGGAGCCGAGACCGGTGGCTGATGCACGCGAGCGTCGACGCGTTGAATGAGGTCGAGCTTCCAGTTTCGGCGCTGCAACTGCCAAGTGCCGAGTGCTGCGAACAACCCGCAGCCAAGCAGCGCAGCGGTGACCAGTAGGCCAATGACGATCGGCGAATGCTGAATCCTTGGCGTCGCGTTCGTGGGCTCGCTGATCATCCTGCAATCAAGGCTCGCTGCCGATCGCCCCCTCAGGGCATATTACGCGCCTGCTGTGGCGAGATCGTCGGCATCATGTTGGTATCGAGATGATGCATGATCCACAACGACCCGGTCAAGGTGATGACGACCAGAACCAGTGTGAAGATTAGCGCCAAGACCGTCCAGCCCCCTTCCGACGTGGTGTTCATGTGGAGGAAGTAGACCATGTGCACCATGATCTGGATGATCGCGAGGACGACGAGCGCAACGGCAGCAACGTTGGGCTTTCGGAACACGCTGTCCATGACGATCCAAAATGGGATTGCCGTCAGCACGACGGACAACGCAAAGCCGATCAAATAGTCGCTGAAGGACCCGTGACGGCTGCTGGCGCCGACGTGATCGTTATCGTGACCATGATGGTGCTGG